>JAGQHW010000041.1 GCA_020431645.1 Carnobacterium sp.
TTACAACCCGTCTAGAGCACTCGATTAGCGTTTCTTATCTTAGTTACCGTATTGCAAAAAAATACGGTTTAGATACTAGATCAACTGCACGTGCTGGTTTACTTCATGATTTGTTTTACTATGATTGGAGAACAACAAAGTTTGATGAAGGAACGCATGCTTATGTTCATCCTCGGATGGCTTGTGAGAATGCTAAAAAAATTACTGAATTAAATGCGCTAGAATGTGATATCATCATCAAGCATATGTGGCTAGCAACGGTAGCCTTACCGAAATACAAAGAAAGCTATATCGTAACTTTTGTAGATAAGTATTGTGCTGTAAAAGAAGTAGCTGTCCCTTTATCAGGTAAAGTAAACAACCGTTTGAAAAATATGTGGGCAAGATTAAAAACAGTCCAAGCCTAGAATATCATTATAAAAACTAGTCGAATAAATAAAATAAAAGTTTTCTCATTTATTTATGATGGGGAAACTTTTTTCTGATAAAGAGTAGTTAAACTAAGAACAAAAAAACTAAGAAAAAGAACTAGTTTACTTACTATGAATAACCAAAAATGATATAATGATGTAAAGAGGTGAGGAAACACTATGGCAATAAAAGAAGTAGAACAAAAAAATGACTGTGATTCTAAACAAAAAGAAATCTGTCCTAAGTTTGAACGCACGTTTTCTATCTTGGGAAAAAAATGGATGGGTTTAATCATTGATGTGTTGTTAGAAGGACCTCAACGATTTAAACATATTGCTGCTACGATTCCTAACGTAAGTGATCGAGTGCTAGTAGAACGATTAAAAGAGCTAGAACAAGAAGGATTAGTTTTACGAACGGTTGATCCTAACGCTACTATGCGTGTGGCCTATAGTTTAACTAACAAGGGCAAAGACTTAAAAGATGTTATGAAAGCTGTACAGATTTGGGCTGATGTTTGGGTTTGTGAAGAGGATTCTAATTTTTAAGAACTGCTTGACTCTCTGTCATCCTTTAGGTAAACTGATTTAGAATGAAAAAATAAAATAAAGAATTAAAAACGATAATGGAAAAAAGTAATTTGGTATAATCTAAAAAAGAGAACAAATACCTGAGGCTGAAAGTATTTGTCTAGAGGACTAAATGAACATTCACTTCCGTAGTTGACTTTGGAATTTACGTTAGGTAATGAAAAAAGATCCGGTATACGCCGTTATGTAAATGAAGTGTAGATTTAAGCTTGGTTTAAATCTAAACAAGGGTGGTACCGCGATACGTAGCCTCGTCCCTTTTAAGGATGAGGTTTTTTTGTGTCTAAAAATAGATAAAATAAAGTACAAAAAAGGAGAACAGTATGGAGTTAAAACAAAAATTAGAGGCTTTGAAAGAAGAAGCCCTTGAAAAAATTGCGCAAGCAAAAAGTCTTCCTTTGCTTGATCAAGTCCGTGTTGCTTATTTAGGAAAAAAAGGTCCCATTACAGAGGTATTAAGAGGGATGAAAGATGTCTCAGCACAAGAACGTCCCATCATCGGTGCAGCAGCTAATGAAGTTAGAGATGCTATAGCCATTCAATTAGAAAGTCAAAAAGCAGTATTAGAGTTAGAAAAAATTAACCACGATTTAGCAAGAGAAGCTATTGACGTAACTTTGCCAGGTAAACAAGTTTCAACTGGACAATCGCATGTATTAACGCAAATTATGGAAGAGATAGAAGATTTATTTATTGGAATGGGCTATCAAGTTATCGAAGGGCCAGAAGTTGAAGAAGACAAATACAATTTTGAACGAATGAATTTGCCTAAACACCATCCAGCTCGTGATATGCAAGACACTTTTTATATTACGAAAGAGACCCTATTGCGCACCCACACGTCACCCGTTCAAGCGAGAACGATGGATAAGCATGATTTCTCTAAGGGACCACTAAAAATGATTAGTCCCGGTAAAGTCTACCGAAGAGATAGTGATGATGCTACTCACTCACATCAATTCCATCAAATTGAAGGATTGATTATTTCAGAAGATATTACAATGGCTGATTTAAAAGGGACATTAGAAGTATTTGCTAAAAAACTATTTGGTGCTGAACGCGAAATCAGGTTAAGGCCAAGTTATTTCCCTTTTACTGAACCCTCTGTAGAAGTTGACGTAAGTTGCTTCAAGTGTGGTGGGTCCGGATGCAATGTTTGCAAGCAAACCGGCTGGATTGAAATCTTAGGTTCAGGTATGGTTCATCCCAATGTTTTAGAGATGGCGGGTATTGATTCTACTAAGTATAGTGGATTTGCTTTCGGCCTAGGACCAGATCGCGTAGCCATGTTAAAATATGGAATCGATGACATCAGACATTTTTATCAAAATGACGTCCGTTTTCTAAATCAATTTAAGGTAAAGGAGTAAACTCATGAATGTATCGTATCAATGGTTATCAGAGTATTTAGATTTAACAGGTATCACACCTGAAGGTTTAGCAGATAAAATGTCACGGACAGGTATTGAAGTAGAAGATGTTTTTGTTCCAGAAACGGGCTTGAAAAAAATTGTTGTCGGTCATGCTATTAAAGTAGAAGACCATCCCGATTCAGACCATTTACACGTCTGTCAAGTAGATATTGGTGAAGAAGAATTATCACAAATCGTTTGTGGTGCTCCAAATATCGCAACAGGTCAAAAAATTATTGTTGCTTTACCTGGTTCAAGAATTACGGGCAACACGAAAATAAAAAAAAGTAAGATGCGTGGGCAAGCATCAAATGGGATGGTCTGTTCTTTATCTGAATTAGGTTTTTCTGAAAAAGTCGTTCCGAAGAAATATGCCGATGGAATCTATGTATTGCCTGATGAAGCTATTCCTGGAGAACCCGTTTTTTCTTATTTAGCAATGGATGATGCGATTTTAGATTTATCCATTACGCCTAATAGAGCTGATGCATTAAGTATGCGAGGTGTAGCTCATGAAGTAGGAGCTATTTACGATCGCAAACCAGTCTTTAAAGACGTTTCTTTGACTGAAATGGAAAATGAAAAAATAGCAGATTATATAACTGTAGCTGTTGAAGATAAGAATGATACGCCTTTTTACAGTATGCGAATCATCAAAGGTGTAAAAATTGCTGAGAGTCCTATGTGGCTGCAAACAAAATTAATGAATGCTGGTATTCGTCCATTAAATAACGTAGTAGACATTACGAATTATATTTTATTAGAATACGGACAACCTTTACATGCATTTGATTACGATCGACTAGCATCAAAAGATATTCTTGTTCGTCGAGCAACAGAAGGTGAAAAACTGGATACGCTAGACGGCGAGACTCGTCAATTAACAAGCGAAATGATTGTTATTACAACTGGTGAGAAGCCAGTAGCATTAGCTGGAATTATGGGTGGATTAGGAACAGAAATTCAAGAAGATACTGTGACTATTGCATTAGAGTCAGCTTTATTTGAACCAGTAGCTATTCGTAAAACAGCCAAAGAACTTAACTTACGTAGCGAAAGCAGTTCTCGTTATGAAAAAGGCATTAACCACGCAACGATTTTATCTGCTAGTGCTCATGCAGCAGCCTTAATAGCAGACTTAGCGGGTGGCACTGTAGTGAGTGGAGCAGCTATTGTTTCTATTATAGAAGTCGAAAATGTGCTCGTTTCTATTACGTTAGAAAAATTAAATCGTTCTTTAGGAACAAAAATAAAAACGGATGAAGTTCTTTCTATTTTTAATCGTTTAGGATTTGGTGTTACAGAAGATAATGGGTTGTTTAATGTATCTATTCCGCCTCGTCGTTGGGATATTTCAATTGAGGCAGATTTGTTAGAAGAAGTTGCTCGTATTTATGGCTACGATAATCTTCCTTCAACGTTGCCAATTATTGAATCTACTCCAGGTAAACTAGATGACAAGCAACGAATTGTCCGTCATACTAGACATTACCTAGAAGGAGCCGGGTTATCTCAAGCGATTAGTTACGTTCTGACAACAACAGAAAAAGCAGGACAATTTGTTATGCGTGAAAGTGATGCTACTAAGTTAGATTTTCCAATGAGTGAAGATCGCAGTACGCTAAGAATGAATCTTATTAGCGGATTGCTTGATAACGTTCACTACAATACAGCTCGCAAAAATACTGACGTAGCTTTATATGAAATTGGGCGTGTCTTTTATAAAAATAAAGACAGTTTATTGCCAATCGAAGAAGAGCATCTTGCAGGAGTTTTAACGGGTTCATTAGTAGAAAATAGTTGGCAAGAAAAAGCTGGAAAAGTAGATTTTTTCAATTTAAAAGGAATAGTCGAAGGATTATTTGAAACATATGGTTTAACAGAGTCCTTAACATTTGTTGTAGATAAAGACCGTGAAGGGATGCATCCTGGCAGAACAGCAGCTGTTTATTTAGGAGAGCAATCGATAGGTTTTATTGGTCAAATTCATCCTTTAGTAGCGAAAAAATACGATATAAAAGAAACGTATGTCTTTGAATTAAACATGCATCCAATTATTGAAGGAGAAAAACACCCGACTATTTATGCAGGTATTCCAAAATATCCAGGTATGACAAGAGATATTGCCTTACTAGTTGATGAAGGGATTACAAATCAGCAGCTAATAGAATTGATTCACGAAAAAGGTGGGAAATATTTAAGACAGGTTCGCCTATTTGATTTGTATCAAGGAGATAAAATTAATGAAGGTAAAAAGTCATTGGCGTATACGCTATCTTATTTGAATCCAAAAGAGACATTAGTAGAAGAAGAAGTGACAAAAGCCTTTGAAAAAGTCGTTCATGCATTAGTTGAACAATTTGATGCAGTAATTAGATAAATCTTTTAGCTTTAAAATAAAAAAGAGTTTTGCTTAGTTGCAAAGCTTCTTTTTTATGTGTAAAAAACTAAAAAAGATAGCCGGAGCATCGTTCCTATGTTAAGCTAGTAAAAAACTATTTTCAAAAAAAAAAGAAGGTGAACTATGGGAGATGGACAATTAAAAAAGGACGTTACAGGGTTAACCGCTTTAACCGTTGTTGTCGGAACAGTTATAGGAGCGGGTATTTTCTTTAAACCAACAGCAGTCTATGGAGCTGCAGGTGCGCCAGGATTAGGATTATTAGCCTGGTTTATCGGTGGATTGATTACAATAGCTGGAGGATTAACCGTTGCCGAAATTGGCACAATCTATCCTGAAACTGGTGGGATGATGATTTATTTAGAAAAGGTTTATGGAAGATGGCTAGGTTTTTTAGTTGGTTGGGCACAAATGATTGTTTATTATCCAGCTAACATTGGAGCATTAGCGATTATTTTTGCGACACAAGTAAGTAGTTTATTTGAATTACCAGAAAAAAGAATTGTCTCAATTGCTATTATAACGGCTATATTCGTCATGATCATTAATTTTATGGGAACGAAGTATAGTGGTCGTATTCAAACGGCTGCGACTATTTTAAAGTTAATCCCTATTAGCGTTATCATCCTAGCTGGATTACTGTATCCTGGTGGTGGAGTCGTACGGTTGCTGCCTTTTTCTGTTGCAGATCATCCTGTTGCCACAGGATTGGGTTCAGCTTTAGTAGCTACACTATTTGCATATGATGGCTGGATTAACGTTGGGACGTTAGCAGGTGAAATGAAAAATCCAGGTAAAATGTTGCCAAAAGTTATTATTGGTGGACTATCTATCGTTATGGCAATTTATTTAATGATTAATGTTGCTTATTTATTTGTTTTAGATAGTTCACAATTAGCCGGAACAGAGACACCAGCAGCATTAGTAGCCTCGAAGCTATTCGCTGGATTAGGTGGAAAATTGGTAACTAGTGGAATTTTAATTTCTGTTTTTGGTGGGATGAATGGGTATGCTATTTCAGGTATTCGTATCCCTTATGTTTTAGCTAGCCAAAAAATGTTGCCATTTAGTGAATGGTTTAGTAAAGTAAGCAAAAGGACGAATGTTCCAGTAAATGGCGGGTTATTTATATTAAGTATTGCTATTATCATGATCTTAACAGGTCAATTTAATCAATTAACCGATTTGATTATTTTTGTTATTTGGATTTTTATTACCTTAACCTTTATAGCTGTTATGATTTTAAGAAAAACCAAGCCTGATATTCATAGACCCTATCGTGTGCCACTCTATCCAGTGATTCCATTAGTAGCCATTATTGGTGGGTGTTACATTATTTTTAATACAGTTATTGTGCAACCTCAAAATGCTCTATTAGGAACATTGTTAACGTTGTCAGGTATACCTGTTTATTTGTATACAAAGAATAAACATACCTAAAAAATAGGCTTCACTCTTTTAAAGAAGAAGTGAAGCCTATTTTTAATGGAGGTAGTTAGTAAAAAAAATTACAGACTAGCTATTTTTTGCGCTTTTTGTGTGTTAGCAAAGTGCAGTTTGGCATACTTTCCTAATAAAGATAAGCCTCCTCGTTTGAGTAATTTGGCCGCAACTAAGTCAGCCTGACTACCGGCGCCAGATGGTATCTTCATTCTTGCATCTTTTGTCATTGTTGCTAGACTGGTCAAAAAAGCGTAGCGAGCAATAATAGAAGCAGCTGCAACAGCTAAATGATGACTTTCTCCCTTAGTCTGGAAATAAAGGGTTTCTTTTATTTGATTAGGTTGATCGGCAATGTGTTTAAAATAAGTAGCCGGCAACTCAAACTGGTCGATCAATATACCATCGGGAACAATAGGGTAAATCTTAGTTAAAACATGTCCTAAAGCTTGGTTATGTAGCACGGCTTTCATTTTACCTTGAGTCATAGTAGGTTGAATGGCATTGTATTTTTCTGGTGATACAACCAACAAGCTATGAGGAAGAAAAGTTATCAAATCCTTAGCGACTACCATAATTTCACTATCTTTCATATCTTTAGAATCTCTTACACCTAATTCTTTTACTAATGAAAACTGACTAGAATCGACGTAGGTAGCGGCGACGGTTAAGGGCCCAAAATAACTGCCGTTACCAACTTCGTCACTTCCAATGACAGACCATTGGCTAAAACCTTCTGGCAGTGGTGTATTTATTTCTTTTTTAGTTTTCTTGTTTAAAGAGACTGACTGACTTTTATCCGCCCAAATAGCAGCCTCTTGCTGTGATATAGGGCCTTGAAATAAAACTTTTCCTGAAAGATAGGCCGTAATGTTAACCGTATTTTTTTTAGCAGCGAATAACGCACCTGGTGGAGTAGTTGGTTTCAAAAAAGCTGTATATTCTTTTTTCATCTCTTGCAGTGTCTGAGTTGAAACAGTTAGTACTTCTTGAGACATAAAATGGCTCTTCCTTTCTAATGGGAAATAAATAGGTTGAGTATTAGTATAGCATAAAGAATCATTTAATTAATGATAGATAAACGTTATAAGTAGTTAGTCTGATTCTGTTTTAATAGAGCCTAAGTGAGAAGTTAAAGAAAAGAAGTGTTACTCTTTTATCTTTCATGGTAAAATAAGGGAAATGTGATTTTTGGGAGGGGTTCGTAATGTTTCACGGTAAGATTCGTTATAAAGTAACGATTGCGGGAAAAATATACACCATTATTGGCGCACGTCCTGAAGCTCATTTAAAATTGGTAGCTGAAACAGTTAATGAACAAATGCGTCAAATCGAATCGTTATCTAAAGACTTAGATCCAGAAAGACGTGCTGTCTTAGCAGCTGTTAATGCTATTTCTGACCAATTTGATATGCAAATCAAATTAGATGAACTTCAGAATAAGATAAATGAAATGGAAACTAAACTAAAAGGAAATCAAGAATAAAGTGAAACGGATTTTTGATTGAAGAGGGTGGAAAAATGTTATTGACGATTGCTTTATTAATTATACTAGCATTAGGTGCTTATGGTGGTGCTAGAAGAGGATTAGTACTCCAACTTGTAATGACGATAGGCTACGTTATTTCTTATTTTGTAGCAGCAAACTATTATAAAGCTTTAGGAGAAAAATTAGATTTACTTGTTCCATATCCATCAGCTTCAGAAGGAACACAGTTTGTATTTTACAATCAATCAATAGGTTTTAATCTTGATCAAGCCTTTTATAACGGAGTCGCTTTCATATTGATTTTGTTTATAGGTTGGTTAATAACGAGATTTATTGGAGGTTTATTAAATTCATTAACGTATATACCTGTAATAAAACAACTGAATACAGTAGGTGGAGCAATCTTAGCCTTTGTAGTATCTTATACAGGAATTTTTTTAGTCTTAGTTTTATTAACGATGTTACCTTTCGCCGTAATACAAAATGCCTTTAACGATAGTCGCCTGGCACAAACAATTGTAGAAAGCACACCAGTTTTATCAAAACAAATTTATGATTGGTGGATTCAAACAACCCTTTAATAGCTAGTAAATAAGTGATTAAGAAATCGTTCTTGAGTAATTAAAAGAACGATTTCTTAGTATTTAATTTAAGTAAAAAAGATGAACGAAGAGGTGAATACGATGAATAAAAAAATATTTCAAACACTGGAATTCAATAAAATTATACAAACATTATCTAATTTTACGGCTTCTGAACTAGGGAAAGAACAAGCGCTTGAACTAAAGCCTTCCATTTCATTAGTTGAAATTGAACGATTACAAAATGAAACAGAAGACGGTGCAACTATTTTAAGGTTACGTGGTGGGATGCCAATTCCTAAACTCCACAATGTTAAACCGCATTTAAGACGTCTTCAAATTGGTGCATCATTAAATGGTTTAGAAATTGCACAAATCGGTAGAATTTTAAGAACAACGTCAGAAGTTTCTCGTTTTTTTGAAACATTAAAAGAAACAGGTATCGAATTAACTACACTTTATCACTTAGCCGATAACTTTATCACAACACCAGCATTAAACCAGCAAATAAGGGAAGCGATAGAAGAAGACGGTCATGTCCTAGATGATGCAAGCACAGCTTTACGTGGTATCCGAACCGGTATTAAGCGAAGTGAGACAGGGATTCGTGAAAAATTAGATAGTTTAATTCGAGGGAAAAATGCCCAATATTTAACAGATGCAGTAGTAACCATGCGGAATGATCGTTATGTTATCCCAGTAAAACCAGAACACCGTAGTAGATTCGGTGGGGTTGTTCACGATCAAAGTTCAACGGGACAGACGCTGTTTATCGAACCTCAATCGGTTGTTGATTTGAATAATAGGTTACGTCAATTGCAGATCGAAGAGAGACAAGAAATTGATCGTATTTTAGCGGAACTTTCTAATGAAATTGCACCATATGCAAACGAAATAGTGAACAATATGTTTTTATTGGGGAAACTTGATTTTATTGGTGCGAAAGCGAGTTACGGTAAAAGTATAACGGCTACTCGTCCACTAATCAGTGAGGCTAATGAGGTAAGTTTACTCAGCGCCAGACACCCTATGCTGGATTCAGAGACAGTTGTTCCTAATGATATTTTAATTGGTGGCGAAAACCAAGCGGTTATTATCACAGGACCTAATACAGGTGGTAAAACAATTATTTTGAAAACGTTAGGTTTATTGCAACTAATGGGTCAATCAGGCTTACAACTACCTGTAGCTGAAGGCAGTCAAATGGGCTTATTTACTGAAATATTTGCTGATATTGGAGACGAGCAGTCAATCGAACAAAGCTTAAGCACATTTTCTTCTCATATGACGAACATTGTTTCTATTTTAGATAAAATTGATGAAAAAAGTCTGGTTATTTTTGATGAGTTAGGTGCGGGGACAGATCCCCAAGAAGGAGCTGCACTAGCTATTGCGATTCTAGATAAGATAGGATCGATTGGAAGTTATGTAATGGTAACGTCTCATTATCCTGAGTTGAAAGCTTATGGATACAATCGTCCAAGTACTGTGAACGCAAGTATGGAATTTAATGTAGATACGCTAAGCCCTACCTATCGTTTGTTAATTGGTGTACCTGGACGAAGCAATGCATTTGAAATATCTAAGCGCTTAGGATTATCAATAGAGATTATTGAATCGGCACGTCAATTGATTGATGCAGAAAGCCAAGACCTAAATGAAATGATTACTGATTTAGAAAATCGCCGCAAAATGGCTGAAACAGAATACCTTGAAGTCAGGTATCATTTGGATGAATCCGAACAACTTCATGCTGATTTGCAAACGGCTGTTCAACAATTCTACAATGAACGAGAAGAATTAATGAAGAAAGCTCGTGAAGAAGCGAATAAAATTGTTGAAGAAACAGAAGAACGAACTGATCAAATTATTAAAGATTTACGTAAAAAGCAATTACAAGAACCGTTTGGAAATAATGTGAAAGAGCATGAATTAATAGAAGCCAAGTCAAGCCTAGCGCAATTGCATCATGAAGAATCGTTAGCTAAAAATAAAGTATTAAAAAAAGCTAAGGTCGATCAATCGTTTAAAGTAGGAGACGACGTGCAAGTAATGTCATTTGGACAAAAAGGTGTCCTATTAGAAAAAGTAGACAAAACTCATTGGGTTGTCCAGATGGGTATGTTGAAGATGAAAATTAAAGAAAATGATATTAAGCTGACAACTCCTGAAAAAGAACCAACCCGTCGCATGACAACAGCTGTTCGATCTGCATCAACTAGTCATGTCTCTACACAATTAGACTTGCGCGGAGAACGGTATGAAAATGCTTTAGCTGATCTAGATAAATACTTGGATGCTGCTTTATTGGCTAACTATCCGCAAGTAACAATTGTTCACGGGAAAGGTACTGGAGCGTTGAGAACGGGTGTAACAGAAGCGTTAAAAAAACATCGTTCTGTAAAAAGTTTTCATTACGCACCTAACAATCAAGGGGGCAATGGTGCTACAATAGTAGAATTTAAATCATAAGCAAGATAGTAGAAATAAATAAATTTGTTTGTTATACTAGGTTAAGAAATAAGAACTTACTATTAATAAGTTAAAGTAGTAGAAATTGCCAAAGTAATTTGGTACAATGTAAAAAGGTTGAATAACTTACTATTAATAAGTTGATAAATTAGGAGGAATTTAAATGGTACAAGTAGTTACAGATAAAGATTTCGAATTAGAAACAAATGAAGGTATTTCAATAACAGATTTTTGGGCACCTTGGTGTGGTCCTTGTCGCATGCAATCTCCAGTCTTAGAAGAGTTAGAAGCAGAGATGGGCGATCAAGTTAAAATAGTAAAAATGGATGTTGATCAAAATCAAACAGTTCCTGCATCATTTGGAATCATGAGCATTCCAACATTACTAGTAAAAAAAGATGGCGAAGTAGTTGAGAAACTAATCGGTTATCATGGTAAAGAACAAATTGAAGAAATTATTGCAAAATATAAGTAAGAGATAAAAACTAAGAGTAACTTCTGTTTGGTGAACAGAGGTTGCCCTTAGTTTTTTTATTTTATTATAATCGTTATTGACTAGCTAAGTGATTAAAATAAAAAAATGAATCAATAAATATGTTAGACTAGTTTAAGATGAATAAGTGAACAGTAAAGAGGATGAATAAAATGAAAGATTACACCATTTTAATAGATGGAGATTCGTTATTTTGCCAAGTGAGTGGAAAAGGAACTCCGTTACTTTTACTGCATGGTAATGAAGAGAATCATACCATTTTTACTAAGCAAATAGCCTATTTCAGCAAATATTATCAAGTTTTTGCATTAGATAGTCGTGGCCATGGACGTTCCAATCATGGTAAAGAGCCATTAACATTTGAAAAAATAGCGAGTGATATTATTTATGTGTTAGATTATTTTCAATTAAAAAAAGTAGCGGTCCTTGGTTTTAGTGATGGTGGTAATATTGGACTGTATTTAGCCAGTCATTATCCTGATAAAGTAGCTGAACTGGTTATTGTGGGAGCTAATTATAGACCAGAAGGCTTAAGGAAAAAAGAGTTTATGCAAGTAAAACTACTGTATGGTTATTTAAAATGGGCAGGGATTTTTTCTGAATCTAAGCAGCAACGTAAAGAGGTTATCGACTTAATGTGGCATCAACTAAAGTTGGATGACGATGATTTAAAAAGAATAACGGCACGGACACTTCTAGTGGTTGGAGAGAATGACGTTATTCAAAAGAGTCATACGAAAAAGATGGCTGATTTAATCGTAAAAAGCACTCTAATTACTTTACCGGATACGACGCACTTTTTGATGCTTGAAAAGCCGGATTTATTTAATACACTGGTTAAAGATTTTTTAGTATAATGCAAACACAGGAGGATAAAAAGATGACCTTTCATACAAAACGAGATAGTTTTTTACTTATATTATTTTCATCTAACAGTTTTTTATTTGTTATTAGTTTGATTGTAGTGCTAACAGCCGTACCCTTTAACCAATGGTTTAAATGGATAGGATGGGGATTATTGGGGATTGCATTATTATCTTGGCTATCAGC
The DNA here is from genome assembly GCA_020431645.1 of Carnobacterium sp. GTDB lineage: Bacteria > Bacillota > Bacilli > Lactobacillales > Carnobacteriaceae > Carnobacterium_A. The sequence continues at coordinate 12,340 of JAGQHW010000041.1, forward strand.
AGCATGGTTTATTTCTTATACATTCAATAAAGAGAGTATATTGATAAGAAAAGGCTTGTTTATTAAACAAATTCAATACGACCAATTAATAAAAGCAAAAGAAGTCTACTATCGATTGCCAGATTTTTTGAATGGAGAAAGAGCGTTGAGTTCCAAAGATGGTTTAGCTCTTTCTTACCAAACAAAAGTAGGAACGAAAACAATTAAACTGTCTCCTAAAGATAAAACCGCCTTTGTTACAGAGTTAAAAAAGCGTGTCCCTAAAATAGAAATAGAGTCTATTAGTAAAAAGTGATCGTTCAACTTAGTAGAGGTATTTTAGAGAATTAAAAGAGAAAAGACTAAGGTAAAACGAGGTATCGAAATTATTTCGATACCTCGTTTTCTTCCTCTGTTTGAAAAAAAATAACGAATAAAAAAGTTGACAAGTAAGGGTGTATTAGACACAACCTCCGACTTTATCAACAATTCTACTTTATTTAGGCTAGATTATTATGCAGAAAATAAAAGTGAGTACAAAAAAAGAGTAGACAACTCACTTATTTTTAACAGTGTCAAGTAGTCAATTTGATAGATGAGGTACTGTAGTTAGTATTTTTTACTAAAATAATTAGTTATCTGATGAGTCATCTTTTTTAGTCAAAGTGAAAAAGACATCTGCTTGTTCAATAGGTTCTAAATCTTTTGTATCTTGCTTCAAGGTAATGGTAACTACACGTTTTCTACTATCCATTTCATAAAAAGCCTCCGTATAGTTCATTTCTTGTTGTTGAATTTGTTCAGCTAAAAATCCTGCTTCTAAATTAAAAGAAACGTTTTTAACATTTTTTATGCGTTTTTCTACGTGAGCACCCATCAAATGATAGATGAGACTATTCTTAGTACGTTTAGTTAATGTAAGAGTACCGAAACTTGCTTTTTCGAAAAAAAGAATGGTGTCTTCTATAGAAGATAGTGGATACTGTCTTGCTAATTCTTTTCCAGCCCAATATAAGATCTCATTTATTTCATTTCCCAATAAGTTAGGAATTAAAATATCACGCAACAAAGTTTGCCCAAAAAAAGGACTATTTTCTTCAAATAAATTTAAATCAATGGTTGTTTTTTGTTTAGTCATTCTTTTTCACCTCGCAGTTTATACTAATCTATTATAGCGTGCAATAGGATAGAAACCTATCTTTTTTTGCTGATAAGACTTGAATTATTGTTGAAAAAAAGAGAAGATAGAGCTAACAAGCAAATTAACTTTAGATAAAGGTTGTTAAAACATGAAAAAACAAGCAATAGGCTTTATTGATTCAGGAGTAGGTGGATTAACGGTGGTTAAAGAAGCTATTCGACAATTACCGAACGAATCTATTTATTATGTTGGAGACACTGCAAGGTGCCCTTATGGCCCTAGACCAGAAGAGCAAATTTTAGCATTTACTTGGCAAATGACGCAATTTTTATTAAGTAAAGACATTAAAATGCTAGTGATTGCTTGCAATACAGCAACAGCAGCTGCTTTAGAAGATATCAAAAGAAAATTAGCGATTCCCGTGATAGGAGTTATCTTACCAGGTAGTCGATCAGCCATAAAAAGTACTCGAAACAATCGTATTGGCATTATTGGGACAGAAGGAACCATTAAAAGTAATCAATACAAAAAAATGATTCATTCCAAAGATACTAAATCAATCGTCACAAGTTTAGCTTGTCCAAAATTTGTTCCATTAGTAGAAAGTAATGCATATAGTAGCGCGATCGCAAAAAAAGTTGTTGCTGAAACGTTACGCCCTTTAAAAAACATGAACTTGGATACGTTAATCTTAGGTTGTACCCATTATCCTTTGTTACGACCTATTATTCAAAATGTAATGGGGAATGGCGTTAAGTTAATTGATTCAGGTGCAGAGACAATCAGTGAATTAAGTACCCTTTTAGACTACTTTAATTTAGCTGTAGACAGTCGAGATAATAAAGAAACAGAGTACAATTTTTATACAACAGGATCAGTTCAAATGTTTGAATCGATTGCTTCGCAATGGCTAGAAATAGAAAATAAGACGATAGAACACATTAAATTGGGACTTTAAAAAATAGAGTAGAATCGAGGAAATTATGCGTAAAGATGCTAGAAAGAATAATGAACTTCGCCACGTTACGATTGAAACAAATTACTTAAAACATCCTGAAGGTTCAGTATTAGTAACTTTTGGCGATACAAAAGTTATCTGCAATGCAACGATTGAAACAAAAGTTCCACCATTTATGCGTGGACAAGGAAAAGGCTGGATTCATGCTGAATACGCGATGTTGCCTAGAGCTACTAATACAAGAACTATAAGAGAATCTGCGAAAGGTAAGCTGACGGGTAGGACAATGGAAATACAACGTCTAATAGCTCGTACACTGCGTTCTGTAGTTGATTTAGATAAGTTAGGAGAAAGAGCTATTACAGTAGATTGTGACGTTATTCAAGCAGACGGTGGAACGCGCACAGCTAGTATTACGGGTGCTTTTGTCGCAATGAAAATGGCTATCTTAACTTTAGTAGAAAGTGGTCAGATTAAAGAAAATCCTATTAAAGAGACAATTGCAGCGATTAGCGTTGGTATAACAAAAAATAATGAAGCTTTATTAGATTTAGATTATTCTGAAGATAGTTCTGCTGCAGTTGATATGAATATCGTGATGACAGAAAGCGGCAAATTTTCAGAAATACAAGGTACTGGCGAAGAGTCAACATTTTCAGGTTCACAACTAATGGAAATGCTTGAACTTGGAGAAAAAGGGATAGCAGAATTAATAGCTATCCAAAATCAAGTATGTAACCAAGACCCTACCGAAAAGAAAAATCATGATTCCGTTTTGCCAGATACAATTTTAATTGCAACAAACAATCAAGGTAAAGCTCGTGAATTTGAAGCATTATTTGCTAAAAAAGGGATTCAAGTTAAAACATTATTGGATTATCCAGAAATTCCTGAAGTAGAAGAGACAGGAACAACCTTTGCTGAAAATGCTTTACTAAAAGCAGAAACTATCGCAAATAAATTAAATGTAATGGTACTAGCTGACGATTCAGGATTAAAAGTCGACGCCTTAGAAGGTCGACCAGGGATTTTTTCAGCCCGTTATGCTGGCGAGCCTAAGAGCGATGCTGCAAACAATGCTAAACTTTTGCATGAACTAACAGCTATTCCAAGTGAATTGAGAACAGCGCAGTTTCATTGTACATTAGCGTTAGCTTACCCTAATAAACAGAGTTTGGTTGTTGAAGGTGAAGTAGAAGGAATAATATTAGGCATACCACGTGGTGAGAATGGCTTTGGTTATGATTCACTATTCTATGTTGCAGATATAAAAAAATCAATGGCAGAGTTGTCTGATGTGGACAAAAATAAAAAAAGCCATCGAGCAAAAGCACTAGTGAAGCTAGAAGAAGTATGGGATGGTTGGTTAACTGATCAAATAAATGAATAATGGAGTGGACAAAATGAGATTATTAGTTGTAAGTGACAGTCATGGTGATCGAGATATTTTAACAGAGCTCATTAAAACCTATCAAGGAAAAGTGGATGCAATGATCCATTGCGGTGATTCAGAGCTAGCTGAGACAGATTCTGTTTGGGAAGATATGAAATCTGTGAAGGGCAATATGGACTTTGACCAATCGTATCCACTCTTTCAAATTAAAGAAATAGATCAAGAAAGAATAATTTGGGTTCATGGGCACCTACACGATGTGAAAAATTCCATGCAGACTTTAGTGTTTACGGCAAAAGAAGCACAAGCAAACTTTGCTTTTTTTGGGCATACGCATGAATTAGGAGTAGAGATGATAGAAGGAATTTTAGTGCTAAATCCTGGTAGTATTTTATTGCCCCGAGGAGCACATAAGATAAAAACTTATGCAATCGTTGAAACAACGAAAGATACTATTCAAGTATCGTATTATAATAGACTACATCAGCCTGTCGAAGAGTTAAGATGTTCTTTTCCTAGAGCATAAAAACTTAAAATTAAATAAATTGAAAAGACAGATGTATTAGGATAGACTATTAGCTTAGTATGTCGTCACTTGAAATGGGTACAGATACCATTAGTGAGAAAGGAAATTAGCAGACATGATAGGAAAAGAAATAGGGAAAATGCTATTAGAAAATAAAGAAAAATTTTTAATTCCCGCAGAACAAGTTGCACATATTCAAATGACAAACCATTTGGATCATGCCTTATTAGTTTTAACGAAGATAGGATATACGGTTATCCCTGTTTTAGATTCAACTTATAAAATACGAGGATTAATTTCTATGTCAATGGTCATTGATGCTATAACGAGCATTGAAGATGTTGATTTTAATAAACTTGGAGATATTCGTGTTGAAGATGTGATGCAAACAGATTTTGCAGTAATCGAAAATCCATACGATTTGGAAGAGGTGTTGCATTTACTTGTACGTAATTCATTTGTTTGTGTAGTAGCATCAGATGGCAGTTTTACAGGTATAGTAACACGTAGTGAGATACTTAAAGCAACGAATAGAATTGCTCATGAGTTTGAAAATAAATACGATGTCAAACGAAAAAAAGAATATGTGTAAAAAATGAGGCTGGGATAAAATTTGAAAATAGAGAGCTTTTCACCAGAATAAGAATAATGAAAAGGCTTGAAATCAATGTTCGTAAAATTGATTTTAAGCCTTTTTAGTTTGAATTAGTTATGTACAACATCATTTTTTTGCTAGAGAAAATAGAGATAGCACATTTTTTAAAAGAATCGTATTTTTTAATCTAAAAGACTTTCTAAATAGGAAGCTTTTTTACTTATAGTTAAAACTTCATCGACAATTAAAGCAGCAGCATTTGGATAGAAATGTTTTTGCATATTTTCCTTCATTTCAGTACAGAATGCTGGATTTTTTAGTAAATATAAAATAGCAGGAACAATTTCTTCTTCCTCATAAGAGACGATAGCCATTCCTTTCGACTCAAATAATTTAGCATTATCCAATTCTTGACCAGGTACAGCTGGAGTTAAGACTAATGGCACTTGGATAGCCAGTGCCTCTGAAAGAGAAATCCCACCGGGCTTAGTAACCATAAGATCTGCTCTCCTCATAAGAGAAGCCATATCTTTTACATAGCCTAAAATAGAAATCGACGAAACGGCTTCAAATTTCATAGTAAGTAAATCATAAAGTTCCTGATTTTTACCACAGACTACAGTAATAGCAAGATTACTTTGAGAATATAGTTCTTCAATCAATATGGGAAGATCTTTTATCACACCAAAAGCTCCAGCTGAAATTAATAATTCTTTTGCTTGATTAAGTGGTTCTTTTTTATCCAAATTTTCTTTTTTTGTATGATAGAATTCTTCTTTAATAGGAATACCAGAAACGGTTATTTTTTGGGGAGCAACACCAGAATCTATTAATTCTTTTTTTAATGATTCGCCGGCTACAAAAAAATGGTCTATTTCATTAGAAAGCCAACGAGAATGTAAAGAAAAATCAGTTAAAACATTTACAAAAGGGATGTTGTGATGATTTTTTTGTTGATAGATAGGTAGGGCTTGCATTGGAAAAGTATTGATAACAGCATCGAAAGCATAAGTGTTCATTAACTCACTGATGCGCATATAACCGTAACGATCAATAATCCGATCAATTCTAAAGTCAGTTAAGCGGGCATCTGAATTATAGTATAAAAACCCATAAATACTTTGGCCTTTAGTAAAGCTTTTTAAATAAAGTTGTTTAGTAAAACTAGTTAAAATGGGATGAGCTTCGTGAAACAAATCTGAAACAACAACGTCAGTAATACCACGTTTTTTTAGTTCAGCGACTAAAGCATGTGTTACTTCTAAATGACCATTTCCATAGCTACCTGTCAAAATTAAAATTTTTGGAGAATTCAATGTATTTTCAGTCCTTTCATTCTAATAAAATTAATTAAGTGTACGAGTTAATTTAATGAAATATAGCCTAAACTAATGTTTAATTTAAGGAGTCATTTTTACAGGAGTTGCGGGTATGGTGATTCCTGCTTTTGTCAAAGCTCCAACGTATTCTTGGAAAAAGATATTTTGAATGTCGTATTGACTACCATTTAATGTGAAAATATGGATACGTACAGCTAAAAATCCATCACCAATATCCATTAGCCCTAAGCTAACGGGTTCTTGTGTAATCTCGGGGTATAAAGGAACGAATCGTTTGTTTACTTGTTCTATAATCGTATTCACTTTTTCCATATCAACACTAGGTTCTAAGCGAATGTTTATTCGAGCACGCATATCTTCTCTAGAAAGATTGCTAACGATGGTAATATAACGGTTAGGTACAAAATTTAATGTACCATCAAAACTTTTAACAGTAGTTGTTTTTAAATTAACATCAACGACAGTACCTGTGATATCAGTAAATGTAACAACATCTCCGATATCCACTTGCTTTTCAAGAAGGATAAAGAAGCCGTTTACGATATCACTAACAAAGCCTTGAGCTCCTAGAGAAAATGCTAGACCAATAACACCTGCACCGGCTAATAATGTCCCAACAGGAATACCAATCTCCGATAGAATAGCATACGCTAAAAAAAATCCAAGCACCGCGTTGTAGATGTTGTGAGTAAGGTTATCTAGAGTATCTAAACGACTGATAGAAATGTTTTTTTTACCACGGTAATTTTTAAAGGTTCGAGTAATAAATACATTGCCAATCTTCTTAATAATAAAATA
>JAGQHW010000042.1 GCA_020431645.1 Carnobacterium sp.
GTTCAGTTTTCAAAGGTCTAATTTGATTACGTTGTCGTTTTGACAACTTCTAAATATTACCAGAAGCCATTTGATTTGTCAACACTTTAAAATAAATATTTTTTTGCTAATGTATATTTATTCAATAACGATTTCCTCGTTCAACACGACTTCAATATATTATCATGAATGGTTATTCATTGTCAAGCATATAATCCATGTTTTTTCTTTAACACTTTGTCTCATTATTTTGTTGCACAACTTGTATAGCAACGTCTATTAATATAACAAGTTTATTAATATTGGTCAATAGAAAAACAGTTTTTTTTCTTTTTTTAATTAATCTTTTAGTTAAATGAATCTAAATCACATTGATAGAGATGAAAAAATTTTTTTTCATCGTCTGCTATCTTATCTATTTTCTTCCCAACAAGAGTAAATCCAGCATCTTGATACAATGCATTTAAGTAAACATTATCTGCTATGCAGTCTAAACGTATTGCTGAATTCCCTTTCTTTTCAGCATAATGTTTTGCTTCAAATAAGAATTGTTTTGCAACCCCTTGACTTGAAAAATTACGTTGAACAGCCAAGCGATGCAAATATAGATAGTCATCACTTGAATCTTTACCCCAAAATTCTTCATCCCATTCACTTTGTTGATTCCATAAAACAAACATTCCGGCTAATTGATTGTCTATCTTTCCAATAAAAACTTCTCCACGTTTAATAGCTTGCGCAGTATCGTGTCTATCTTCACCTTTTAAAATCCCACTCCACTGATTTGAGCCTTTTGTTTGTAACCATTGTGCAGCTTGTTTTAGCATTTCCTTAATAACTAGTTCATCTTTTAGTTCAGCTTTTTTTACAACTAACTTTCTATTCATAATTTCTACTTCCAGTCTATTATATAGTAGTAAGTCTCTTTTCATCAATTAAAATACAAAAAAATCCTGATCGTCTATGCAGTAAAAGCAAGTAATGACTAACTTAGTTGTTGCTTGCTTTTACTGCACGTTGTCAGGATTCCTAATTATTGCTTGATTTATAGACGTGCGTTTAATTCTTTTGCTAACTCTTCAAATCCAGGCTTACCTAACAAAGCAAACATATTTTTTTTATAAGCTTCTACTCCTGGTTGATCAAATGGATTTACACCATTTAAGTAACCAGAGATACCGACTGCTATTTCAAAGAAATACATCAAATAGCCTAAAGTATATGCATCTGTTTCAGGAATCGTTACAAGTAAGTTAGGTACATTTCCATCAGTATGAGCCAATAAAGTTCCTTGGAAAGCTTTCGTATTAACAAAGTCAATTTCTTTTCCTTGTAAATAACCTAATCCATCTAGGTCATCAGCTGTCGTTGGAATAACCAAAGTGTGTTTAGCTTTATTAACATTAATGATTGTTTCAAAAATATTTCGTTGTCCGTCTTGAATGGTTTGTCCAACAGAATGTAGGTCAGTAGAAAAATTGGCACTTGCTGGGAAAATACCTTTTTGATCTTTTCCTTCTGATTCACCAAATAACTGTTTCCACCACTCTGAGAAATATTGTAAGTTCGGTTCGTAGTTCACTAATATTTCAGTCGTTTTACCCTTACGATAAAGTGCGTTACGAATAGCTGCATATTGATACGCTTCATTTTCTTCTAACTTATCGCTACTAAAAGCATCTACTGCGTCTGCTGCACCTTGCATCAAAGCATCAATATCTGCTCCACTTGCTGCAATAGGCAATAAACCAACCGCTGTTAATACTGAAAAACGTCCGCCGATATCGTCTGGAATAATGAATGATTCATATCCTTGTGCATTAGCTTCTTCTTTTAAAGCACCTTTTGCTTTATCTGTTGTTGCATAAATTCGTTTTTTAGCTTCGTCTTTACCATATTTCTTTTCTAACATTTCTTTGAAAATACGAAATGCAATTGCTGGTTCTGTTGTTGTACCTGATTTTGAAATGATATTAACCGAAAAATCTCTGTCTCCAATAACATCGATCAAATCACTTAAATAGGTTGAACTAATACTATTACCGGCAAAGAAAACTTGTGGCTGTTTTCTATCTTCTTTAGGAAGAACGTTATAGAAGGAATGATTTAAAAAGTCTAGTGCTGCTTTAGCACCTAGGTATGATCCACCGATACCAATAACCACTAAAACTTCTGAATCATTTTGGATTTTTTCTGCTGCAGCTTTGATACGAGAAAATTCTTCTTTATCGTAATTTTTAGGCAAGTCAATCCAGCCTAAAAAGTCACTTCCTGCACCTGTTCCCTTACGTAACATTTGATCCGCAGTAGTCACTTGCTGTTGCATATTTGAAATTTCATGTGCTTGAACAAATTTGTCGATTTTTGAATAGTCAAATTTAATGTGTCCCATGTAAATCCCTCCATCATTTTATGTATTTATAAATGCCCACTTGCTTCATTTATTATACTCTCTTAACTTTAGTAGTTTTTTATAAAAATAGCAAGAAAATAACAAGAAAAAAACAACATGATTGGCGTAACATGCTGTTTTTATTTTATTTTTTAAAATTGTGGAACACCAGTAATTTCCCACTCTTCAAGAGCTTCTGTTAACGTCGCTGACTGAACAAAAGAAAGATGTGTTAAATTTTCTTTTAAAATCGTACTTACTTGTATTTCTTTGTTTGCAACTTCAAAGACAAATAAAGGAATATTTATTCCGTTAACGACTGCATTCGTTAATTCAAATAAGTTTAGATGTTGGATATCAATAGCTAACTGTTTTTTTAGTTCTTCTAAAATACTAGCCAGCCCTGTCTGTGTGTCAAGAATCTGAGTTACTGGAAAGGAAACTTTTTCATTTTCTTCCTTCACTAAAAATACGTATTTACCTTCTGGGTTATGCGTCATTATAGTTCCAGCTACCCGTTGTTTTTCTATCATTTCCGAACACCTCACGCTTAAGTTTTTAAATCCAATTAGTAAATAGCTGGATTTTTAATACAGCACAAAAAACAAATAAATCTTACTCAGTTTATTTGTCTTGCTTCATCATCCTTAGCTTCTTTGATCCAATGTGGCATTAACTCACGAATCGTATCAAACCCATCATGATCCGTTTTCTCTTGGCGATACTTTCTTTTTTTAGAATGGTACTGGAAATGATTTTGTTCTTCTAGTGCTCTTAATGACAGGCTAATCTTTTTTGTATACTCATCGATATCCAAAATTACAATATCCATTGTATCTCCAACAGTTAGCACATCATTTAAATTTTTAACGTATCCATGTGTGCATTCGGAAATATGAATTAATCCTTGAGTCTCTTTATCTAAAGAAACAAATGCACCATAAGGTTGAATGCCTGTTATTCTCCCTTTGACTATCATTCCAATTTTATAATCCAACCGATCACCTCATTTTTAATACCATTATAAAAACCTTCTACTTCTTTGCTTCTTAATTGTATCATAACGATAAAATTTATGAAAATAGTATTCGCTTTCAAAACTTGATTCTTTTTTTCTGAAAGATAAATAGTTATGGAATCGCTATCTCTATTGACGTATACTAGAACAGAGATGAACATAATTATTTTATTACAAGACAAAGGGAGTGCTTATATGGACTATTCGTTTGATGAAATTATCGACCGTAAAGATAATTTAGGACTTAAATGGAATAATTTAGATGAACGATTCGGTTGCGAAGAAATTTTACCTATGTGGGTAGCCGATATGGACTTTTCAAGTCCACAACCCATACTTGATTCATTAAAAGAGGTTCTTGATACTCGTATTTTAGGTTACACCTCCCCTCCTGATACTCTTTATGACGCTATTATTCACTGGCAAAAAAAGCATCATCAAATGGATTTAGCAAAAGAAGCTATTTTATTTGCACCTGGAGTGGTTCCTAGTATTGCCATTATTATTCAAGCGCTAACCAATGAACAAGACACTATTATGATTCACGATCCTGTTTATACACCTTTTTCAGCTATGATTGAATTAAACAAACGCCGTTGCGTTCGTTCTACACTATTAATGGAGAACAACCAATTTAAAATGGATTTCGAAGACATAGAAAAGAAACTGGTTGAAGAACAAGTAAAACTATTTGTTTTATGTAATCCCCAAAATCCGGGTGGACGTGTTTGGTCTAAACAAGAACTCTCAACATTAGCTGAAATCTGTAAAAAACACCACGTACTCATTATTAGTGATGAGATACATGCTGACTTAATTTTTTCACCTTTCCAATTTACGTCTTTAGTTACTTTAGATCCAAGTTATCAAGATTTTGTTTTGACCCTTTCTGCTGCAACTAAGACATTTAATATAGCAGGTGTAAAATTGGCTATGATTTTCGCCCATAACCCTTTGCACTATAGACAAATTCATCTTTATCAAGAAGCTATTGAGCACAGTTGCTTAAATACATTTGGTTATGTTGCAACGGAGACTGCTTTTAATCAATGCGGCCCTTGGTTAGAACAATTGATGGCAACGCTTGAGGATAATTTGACGACGGTTTGTCACTTTTTCGATACACAACTGCCTAATGCAACCTATATGAAGCCACAAGGAACCTACTTATTTTGGTTTGATTGCTCTAGTCTTGGTTTAACAGACGAAGAATTGATGAATCACTTTATTCATATAGGTAAAATCGCCTTAAATGCTGGTGCAGCTTACGGTCCAGGAGGTTCACAATATATGCGTTTAAATTTTGCAGTTCCAAAAGTGCTTCTCGAAGAAGGGCTAAAACGAATTAAAATTGCTTTTGAACAATAAAAATGACTCGATAAAGGAACACTTCAAAAGTGGCTTTTATCGAGTCATTTTATTTTTTTAGTTGGCTAGTTGTTCTGCTGCTAACAATAAACAGCCAGTGATTCCAGCATTATCTCCTAAAGCTGGTGGAACAATGTATTCTTCTAATGGTGGCAGTTCAACATAACCGCCCATTAGTTTTTCAAATTCTTGACGAATTAATGGGAAAAGTTGTGCTTGCTTCATAACTCCTCCGCCCAAGACGATTCTTTCAGGACTTACTATTAATGTATAATTCACTAATGCTTGAGCAATATAGTAAGCTTCCATTTCCCAAACAGCTGAATCTTCAGCTAATTCATGACCTTTTTTCCCATATCTTTGCTCAATAGCTGGACCTGCTGCAACGCCTTCTAGGCAATTTCCATGGTAGGGACACGTTCCTTTAAACGTTTCATCTGGATGCAAACGAACCATAATGTGTCCCATTTCTGGATGGCCATATCCGGATAGTAACTCTCCATTCACAACTGCTCCGCCACCAATACCCGTACCAACTGTTAAATAAACGCAACTTGAAAGGCCTATAGCTGCTCCTTTTTTTACCTCTCCTAATGCTGCTGCATTAACGTCTGTTGTCCATCCTACAGGGATAGCATATCTTTTTTTGACAGCTCCCAAGAAATCAAAATTTTTCCAAGCTGTTTTAGGCGTTGTTGTTACGTATCCATAAGTTGGTGAGGTTGGATTAACATCTATTGGACCAAATGACCCAATTCCTATCGCTGATAACTCGAACGAATCAAAATATTTAAAAACGTGTCCAAGTATTTCTTCTGGCGTTGTTGTTGGAATACTGATTTTCTCTTTTAATTCTCCTTGTTCATCACTTATTGCACAAACAAATTTTGTTCCACCTGCTTCAATTGCACCATAAATCATTCATTAAACAGTCCCTTCTCACTTTTATTACCTATTTTATTATAACATAAGTCATAAAAAATGAGGGCGTTTTCAGTTAACCTAGCAAAAAAATAAAGCTAAAAGAGTTTTTGTGTTTTAGCGGTACATTTTCTTTAACTGCTTATAGAATTATCGAGCAAGAATCCTCCAAATAGTGTAGACTATCCTCATCTACTATTTTTTCTACACTGATTCTTTACCATTGGAGGTTTCACTGTTGCCTATAAAACGAACTGTCCTAACTATTTTGATCTTTATTGCTCTTGACCGACTTTTAAGTCCTACTGTAGGACTCCTCTTTCCAATTAACGCCTTGGGGGTTCTTTTTAGTTTCCTCTATTGGTTCTCATTGCTCTTTATTTCTTACAGATCTGCTTGTTATTTTACTGAATCAAAATAAAAAAACTCATCGCACCTCATGCGACGAGTTTTTTTGTTTTGAACTTAAGCTAATTCGATTGTCTCGATTACAACATCATTAACGGGTTTGTCTTGAGGGCCACGTTTAACGTTTTGAATAGATTCGACCACATCCATGCCTTCGATTACTTGACCAAAAACAGTGTGTTTAGAATCCAACCAAGGTGTACCATCTGGAGCTGTTACGATAAAGAATTGGCTTCCGTTTGTATTAGGTCCAGCATTAGCCATTGAAAGTGTGCCGTATAAGTTAAAAACTTCCGGTGAAAATTCATCTTCAAAAGAATCTCCCCATAAGCTTTCTCCACCCATTCCAGTACCCGTTGGGTCGCCACCTTGAATCATGAATTCAGGAATGACACGGTGAAAAATAACGCCATCATAAAAGCCTTTTTTTGCTAAACCTATAAAGTTTTCGACTGTTTTAGGAGCTATTTCTGGGAAAAGTTTAATTTTAACGTCACCCATTGTTGTTTTTATTGTTACTAATTTTTCGTTGTCTGCTACTTCTTTTGATAATTGAGAAAATTGAGTCATGTTGTATCCTCCTTATTTTTACTTACTTCTTAATCATACTTAACAATTTGGATTTTTACCAATGATTTTATTCAAATATGGGAACTAATTTTAATTTTCTTGCTATCTTAGTTTTTAAACTCTATTTAGAACTAAAAAAATGATTTTTTAATTCTTTTAACTTAAGCATACTCTATTTTCATGGTATGATAGAGAAAATAAAAAAGCTTTACTTAAAAAAGGTGGTACATTATGGCAATTTTATCTAATTTTCCTCTTATCGCTGCTGTAACCGCGATTATCTTTGCACAATTGATTAAAATTCCAGTTGCCTTTCTTTTACAACGGAAAACTACTTGGGGATTAGCCACTTCAACTGGCGGTATGCCTAGTTCTCACTCGGCATCTGTGACGGCTTTAATCACGGCATTAGCTCTTCAAGAAGGAGTCCGTTCACCTTTTGTAGCAATTGCAAGTACATTTGGTATGATTGTTATGTTTGATTCAATGGGTGTTCGTAGACAAAGTGGCGAACAAGGGATTCTATTGAATCATTTAATCATTGATTTTCAAAATCTCAGCAATAAAGTTTTAAGAATTTCCCAAGAACCTGACAGCACACAATCCGTACAAAAAGAAACTCATTTGAAAGAATACTTAGGCCATAAACCGATTGAAGTCTTTTTTGGAATTTTAACAGGTATTGGTGTTGCCTTTGTTGTTAGAACTATTCTACAAAGTATCGGATTTTAAAAAATTTGTTTGGTCTGATGCCATCCTAAAACATCTTTTAGTGGACTAGTAGTAGTCTTCCTAATAAAGATGTTTTTATTTGTATCTGAGACCATTGAATCCAAAAAAATTTCACGTTATACTAAAACATACCTGATAGACTTATTACTAGATGGAGGAATACCCTTGAAAACAACTGAAGAATTATTTGATATCACGATTATTGGTGGTGGCCCTATAGGCATGTTTGCGGCTTTCTATGGCGGCATGCGAAATGCGAAAGTCAAAATTATCGAAAGTCTGCCACAACTTGGCGGACAATTATCTATGCTTTATCCTGAAAAAGATATCTATGATATTGCTGCTATGCCAGTAATTGGTGCTCAAGAATTAATTGACAACCTAACTGTTCAAATGTCTCGCTTCGAACAAACTATTTGCTTAGAAGAAGAAGTACTAGCTGTCAAAAAAAATCATGATGGTATTTTTGAATTACACACTAATAAAGCTATTCACTATTCAAAAGCTGTTATTATCACTGCTGGAAATGGTGCGTTTCAGCCGCGACGTTTAGAAATTGAGCAAGCAGAAAAATATGAAGGCAAAACTCTTCACTACTACGTGAATAATATTGAACAATTTAAAAACCGAACCGTTGCTATTTGTGGGGGTGGAGACTCTGCTGTTGATTGGGCTTTAGCATTAGAGCCCATTGCTAAAAAAGTTTACCTCATTCATCGTCGCACTAAGTTCAGAGCATTGGAACACAGTGTTTCTTTACTTGAAAAATCTAGTGTTGAAATAAAGACCCCCTTCGTCCCTGAATCTCTAAGTGGGACCGATCACTCTTTGAGCCACGTCACTTTGAAAGAAGTCCGCGGAGATCAAGAAAAGACACTAGAAATTGATGATTTCCTTGTTAATTATGGTTTCACCTCTTCTATTGGACCTATGAAGAATTGGGGTTTTGAAGTGACGCATAACGAAATCGTTGTGAATACAAAAATGGAAACCACTGTTCCTGGCATCTATGCTGCTGGTGATATCTGTACTTACGATGGTAAAATAAAACTCATTGCAACCGGATTCGGTGAAGCTCCTACAGCTATTAATAATGCCATGAGTTACATCAATCCAGATGAACGTGTTCAACCCATGCACAGTACGAGTTTATTTTAAAAGACACTTTGTCTAACTATTTTCTTTCGTTGCGGTATAATGGACTTACTTATTATAGGAGGTTTTATGACATGGTAAAAGAAAGTGAAGGATTGCATCAAAAAGCACTTAGCTTGATTAAAGAACGTGGAGTAGAATTAACGGATATAGCAGATTTAGTTTTATTTTTACAGACACCTTACATTAAAGGATTAACCCAAGAAGAATGTTTGCTTAACGTTGAAGCTGTTTTATCTAAACGTGAAGTTCAAAACACCATTTTAACAGGAATTCAATTAGACATTCTAGCGGAGCAAAACCAATTAATGGAGCCCTTGCAAAACATCATTTCAAGTGATGAAGGACTTTATGGGATTGATGAAATTTTAGCTCTGTCAATCGTTAATGTCTACGGATCAATTGGGTTTACAAATTATGGGTATATCGATAAAATAAAGCCAGGCATCTTAGCTAAATTAAATAGCCATGAAGGGGATAAAATCCATACTTTTATGGATGATATCGTTGGAGCTATCGCAGCCGCAGCTGCAAGTAGACTAGCACACGCCAATCCATCAAAAAGTGACCTAGTAAAATAACCTACGACTAACGCTATTTAACGATAAAAAAGAAAGAACTCTTATCTAAAGAGTCTTAACACACCATTCGCATCAGATTCATTTTGTAAAAAACAGTAAGCACCCTACTACTCTTAAAGTACTAGGGTGCTTACTGTTTTTTTATCTTTTTTTAAAGGCCAATCGTTTAGTAGTAAAATAACCAATTACCATCGCTAATTCTATCAAAGAAAACGCTAAAATAAAACAATGCATGAAGAATGCTTCTGGTAAAGCCAATATGATAGGATCTGTTGAAGGGTTAAATAACCAAGCATCATTGTTAAAAAATAATTCATGAAAGGCAATAAATAACGCATCAAAGTTTAAAGCTACAATGATTAAAACCACAAAAGGCATAATCATTCCCCATTGAAATGGGCGAATAAGTTTCCATATCTGTTTCGTGCGTTTAATGTATCTCAAATAAAGGAACGTTCCGATTGTTGATAGAATAGCTACACTATAATTTAGTAAAAATAATCTCTTTACTTCATAAAAATGAAAAAGACCATCTTCTGAACTAGGAAAGTCTGGCATCACTAATTCTGAGACCCAAGGCTTGTTTAAGTAGTCCAATAAAATAGAGTAGTTATCCATAATCGTTTCTTTGCTGAAACCAAGTGATTCAGGAATAGCAAAATAAGTAACATCAAATGCATATAGTGGAGTGAAATTGATTGTAAAGGTAATAGCTAATGTTAGAATACATAAAAATAAACTGATTAAACCAAAAAGGTGACTAGCTGTTTTTTTCATCTTATCGTCCACTCATCTAACGAACGGATACTATGCGTAGGTTTTTTCATATCTACTGTTAAGTCTTCTGGCTTCGTAAAACCAGTATAAACCAATAAGGTATCAATGTTATTTTGAATACCAGCTAAAATATCTGTTTCGTAATTATCACCAACCATGACAACTTCCTCTTTTTTCAATCCAATTACTTCCAATGCTTCATCCATAATAATCGACTCAGGTTTTCCAATAAATATAGGCTCTACTCGAGTTGCCGCAACAACCAACGCTACTAATGAGCCGGCACCAGGTACCATGCCTTTCTCACTTGGCATATTCGTATCTTTGTTTGTCGCTATAAATTGAGCCCCTTTTTGAATAGCTAACGTTGCTGTTTCAAAATCGGTATACGTAGCTTGACGATCCAAGGCAACAACAACAAAATCAGGGTCGTCCTTGTCTTCTATAAATCCAGCCTTAGCAAGTGCATCTTTTAAACCAGCTTCTCCAATGGCAAAAACTTTATTGCCTTTGTCTAATTTTTTCATGTATTTAGCCGTTGCTATTGAGCCCGTATAAATGTGGTCTTCTGTTACAGAAATATCAAAATTTACCTGCAAATTATTTCTCACTTCTTTTTGGGTTTTCGTTGTATTATTCGTAACAAATAAAAAGGGGACCTGTTTGTCTTGTAATCGTTTGATAAATCTTGGCGCTGCAAGAATAGGTTCTGTTCCATTGTACATTGTCCCATCTAAATCAATTAAATAGCCTTTGTAATCCATACTTATCTCGTCAACTCCTATTCTTTTTCTTGATCTGTTTCACTTGGTTTACGTCGGATATTGAAATGACGCTTCCCGCTAGTCTCATTTGTTGGTTTAAACGTTTCACTTTCTTGCGCTTGTTTTTTCTCAATAGGCGTTGTCTTCACCTCTTTTTTTACAAAATCACGTTTTGGTCTTGGTTTTATTTTAGGACTTGAAGAAACTTGTTTCTTCCCTTTTTCAACTTCGGCTAGTATCGTTTGATCTTTTACTTCTTGTTTCTGGTTCGTTACATTTTTACTTTTCTGGTTTCTTTTTCTTCTAACCGGTTTTTCTATTTTTTCTGCTGTTTCTTTCTTAGGCTTATTCTTTTTCACTTCTAACCGTTGAACAACAAAATAAGGACAACCAAAATTGCAGTATTCGTATAAATAATCTTCTAAATTATTAATCCTCTGGTCTTGTGGTACTTTCCGGTTGCGATTATCATAAAAGCCTTTTAAGCGTAATTGTTCAAATCCCCAGTCCGCTACAATGTAGTCATATTTATCAAGAATCTCGCTGTATCTTTCCCCTAAGCGCTCGCCATCAAAAGCCTCTTTGTAGTCTTTAACAATTTCATATTTTGTTCCATCAATCGTAATCATCGTTGCATCTATACGGTAAACAAGCTGTTCTATTTTTTCACCCGTTAATTCTGATTCTAGTTGTAACGCTGAACCCAATGCCATTGTTTCTTGCTTTTCACTTGCACGTTTTCTAGAAGGGATACGCTTTTTATTATGTGATTCTCTCATTGGTTTTTTTCTTGGTTTTTTATGTTCTCCTTCTTTAACCGTTTTTTCATTAGATTTATTTTCTACTGTCTGTTCTTCTATTTTAGTTACCTGTTCACTTTGATTAATTTCATTTTCTGGCATCTTTTTCACCTACATTTTCTATTCGTATTTGTTTTTTCGTTAGTGTCTAATCGGAAATTCTTTTTGCAAATACTGTCCTAAAACATTCCTGATAAAATAAGGAAACAACACTTCATTCTTTCCTTTCAACTCTATCGTTGGGAAAAATGGAATATAAAGAAAGTGGTCGACCGTAGCAAAAGTATACATTTCTTCTACCTTGATTTGCTCACCTTGCCAAGTCACTTCGCCTGTTTTTTCATCAAGCTGAATGCCACTATAACAAATCTCACCAAAAATTTCGCCTCTAAACCCCATCCCTTTAATTGGAAAATTACGTAAGAAAAGATGATTTTTATTCATCTCGTACATTAAACGAATCAACTCTTTGCCACTCAATGTACAGCGCATGACTCTAATAGGGTGCGGTAAAATTTGATGCAACTCATCGTTGGTTACAATTCCTTTACTAATCGGTTGCATGAACAAACCCGCATTCACTATCGCTACATCCGTTTTAGCATAATCTTTAAGCGCCTCTAATCCAATCTCAACTAAATCAGATTTTTTTTGCCAATTGACAGATAAATTTTTAGGAACAAAGGCTATTTCTTGTTCATTTAGGAGTTGATGACCTAGCTGTTCATACCCTTTTATCAACTCTTCTTCTTGATCAACCGATGGCATTTGATTCGTTTTTGTGACTGTTGCTTGCGCGGAAACTAAGCGAGTCCCTTCGACGTCAAGAGTAACATGGCCAACATATCTACCAAACTTTCCAGCTGCTGCTAACAGTGTATTGCGTACTCGTTCGCCTTCTGGCAATAAATGATGAGTATGTGAGCCTAGGATGACTTTTATCATTGGGTATTTTTCAGCAATTTCTCGATCTTCCAGAATACCTAAGTGAGACAATAGAATAACCGTATCCACAAGAGGGGTTAATAACTCTAACATGTCGGGTATCACATCATCTGCTTCTTTTACTTTCCAACCAATTGGTTCGTAGCTAGTTGGAAAAGGTGCTGTTAAGGCGAACAAGCCGATTTTATGTCCTGTTTCTGTTTGTAAAATATCAAAAGGTTGAGTAAATTTTGGATAAGCGGCCGTTTTCTTGTCCAAAACATTTGATAAAATGACGTTAAAGTTCGCTTCATCGTATAACTGATTCAGTTCTGTTTTTGAACTGCCAATGCCTTCATTGTTTCCAATTGTTACCGCATCGTAATGGACTTCATTCAATAATGTCACATTCGCTTGACCATTTGTCGCCTCGGTTAAAGGGTGGACTCGATCACATGCATCTCCAAGATCAAACAAAAAACACGGTTCATTTAACTGGATTTTTTCTTTTTTTTTAGCTTGAAGATAAGCAGAAATTCTTGGCCAATTTTCAAAATGAGAATGGAGATCATTGGTATGATAAATATGAATACGCTCCATAGCTTATTTACCTTCTCTTTCTAAAATTTAGATACTTTCAGTATACCAATATTCATAAGATTTCGCTTGAATTTTAGAAAAAAAGGCGATTCTTCTTTTTTTTCTTATTTTTATCCCACAAACATAGGAAATAAAAGGTTTTTCCAATCAATCCTGTCTGCTATATAAAACTTTCAGTTAATTTTTATTTACAATTCAACTAGTTTAATGCTAATCTTAAGGTTCATAGCTTAGCTAAACCAACAGAAAGCGAACAATAAAGCGTATTATGACTACATTATGCCGTTTTACATTAGACTATTTCTGACTATTTTTGTAAGTCTTTAAATGTATATCTGAAAAGATAAAAGCTATTCAGCTCTGCTGATAGCTATTTTATTTAATGGTTTTTTAGCTAATTTTTTTTAAACCAGTTGTTTCATCTAAGGATAGGGAGCATAAGCGGAGCTTGAATCGCCACTTAGTCTTCCTCCTTTATTTATCTTCACAAATTGATTAAGGAGTGTGTCTACATGATTGAATTTAAACATGT
This sequence comes from Carnobacterium sp., assembly GCA_020431645.1. Lineage (GTDB taxonomy): Bacteria > Bacillota > Bacilli > Lactobacillales > Carnobacteriaceae > Carnobacterium_A. Next base: position 13,522 of record JAGQHW010000042.1, read on the forward strand.
TGAAAAATATTATGGTGACTTTCATGCATTAAAAAACATTAATTTACATTTCAAAAAAGGGGAAGTCGTTGTAGTCATTGGTCCATCTGGTTCTGGTAAAAGTACCATGTTGCGTTGTATTAACGGTCTAGAAGACATTACAAAAGGGGATTTGACGATTAATGAATACAATATTCATGATAAAAAAACAAACATCAATAAAATCCGAAAAAATGTCGGAATGGTTTTCCAACACTTTAACTTATACCCTCATAAAACGGTGCTGGAAAATATTATGCTTGCTCCCATGAAAGTATTGAAACAAACAAAAGAGGAAGCACAAAAGAATGCTGAAAAGCTATTAGATAAGGTCAATATGCTAGATAAAAAAGATTCTTATCCTTCTCAACTTTCAGGTGGGCAACAACAACGGATTGCCATCGCTAGAGGGCTTGCAATGGATCCTAACGTTTTACTATTTGACGAACCAACAAGTGCACTTGATCCTGAAACGATTGAAGATGTGTTAGATGTTATGAAGAAATTAGCTAAAGAAGGCATGACAATGATTGTCGTTACCCACGAAATGGGCTTTGCTCGTGAAGTAGCTGACCGTGTTATTTTTATGGCCGATGGGCAAGTCTTAGAAGACCGTGAAGCCGCTGCTTTTTACGCGGATCCACAAGAACCAAGAGCCAAACAATTTTTAAGCAAAATTATTAACCATTAATCAAAAGGAGGGTGTTTAAATGAAACAAACGTTTAAACCAGCTACTTTACTCCTTTTACTCTTTCCGATACTTCTATTAGCAGCTTGTGGATCAAAAAGCTTGTCTGCAGAAGATATTAACGACCGACTAGAAGAAAACCCAGAAATTACTTGGGGAGTGAAAGTAGATACAAGTTTATTTGGATTATACAATATTGAAACAACAGAAATTGAAGGATTTGATATTGATATCGCAAAAGCTTTAACAAAAGAACTTACCGGTGATGCTCAGAATGCACATTTTGTTGAAGTTACATCGAAAACAAGAATCCCCTTATTAAAGAATGGCAATATTGATGTTATTATCGCTACGATGACCATTAACGAAGAACGTAAAAAACAAGTTGATTTTTCAGATGTTTACTTTGCTGCCGGACAAGCCTTACTCGTTCCAATGGATAGCTCAATCCAAGGTATTGAAGACTTAACTAGTGAAACAACTGTTTTAGCTGTTAAAGGCTCTACCTCTGCTGTAAATATCAGAAAATATGCACTCGATGCAACGATTCTTGAATTAGAAAATTATTCTGAAGCCTTTACCGCGATGCAATCCGGCCAAGGCGATGCCATGACTACGGATAATGCTATTCTATTAGGCATCATTGCTAAAAATCCAGACTATCGTTTAGCTGGTGATAACTTTACGGATGAACCTTATGGAATTGCTATCAATAAAGGACAAGAACCCTTTGTTAAAGCGATTAATGCGGCTTTACAAACCATTAAAGAGAATGGAATCTACGATAAAATTTACGCAAAATGGATTCCAACATTAGATTAATGATTGTACTTATTTCAATAGATAAAGTGAGGTGTCACCTATGATTCAAATTTTCAATGATAATTCAGGTATTTTGCTTGAAGGGTTTACATTCACCTTATATTCAAGTGTTATTGCCTTATTTTTTAGTTTACTAATCGGTACCTTATTCGCTATCTTTCAAATTTCAACAAATAAAGTCATTAGATTATTAGCTAGTGCTTACGTTGAGTTTTTCAGAAACATTCCTTTACTGATTATCGTGATGTTTTTCTATGTTGTTGTTCCACTATACTGGTTTCAAATTGATGGATTCACAGCTGGAACAATTGGATTGACAATTTACACGTCTGCTTTTATAGCCGAAACGATTCGAGCTGGTATTTTAAGCGTTCCTAAAGGACAAATGGAAGCTGGTCTTTCAACTGGATTTACCTATAGCCAAACAATGCGCTACATTGTTTTGCCTCAAGCAGTTAAAATTGTTATTCCCCCTCTTGGCAATCAATTTATCAATCTTGTTAAAAATTCATCTGTATTGGCTATGGTCGCCGGTCTTGATCTAATGTATCAAGGTGACTTGATTGCAAGCACAACGTTTAATACATTTGATACCTATATTTTAATCGGTCTTTTGTATTTAATTATTACTTTGCCATTAACTTATTTAATGGCACACATTGAACGTCGCTTAGCGAGTAACGAGTAAAAGGAGGAAATTCATTTGAACTTTGTAGAGGCTTTATCATGGGTCAACATCCGCTTCTTGTTGGATGGACTCCTAGTTACCGTGGAAGTTGCGGTTCTTTCCATTATTTTCAGTTTTATTATTGGTAGTTTGTTAGGCTTAGTTCGTTACTTGAAGATCCCCGTCGCTTCAAAGCTAGTCGGGTTACTCATTGACTTAATTCGAAACTTACCGCTTTTATTGATTATCTTTTTCACCTACTTTGCTTTGCCACAAATTGGTATTCGCTTAGATATTTTTTGGTCGGCAATTGCTGCTATGACAATCTTCGAATCGGCCATGCTTTCTGAAATTATCCGTGCTGGACTAAACTCAGTGCCTAAAGGACAGACAGAAGCCGGTCTTTCAACTGGTTTAACGTATAGTCAAACGTTGTTGTATCTTATTATTCCACAAGCCTTTAAAGCGATGGTTCCACCTATTTTAAGTCAATTCATTTCACTAATTAAAGATACGTCTTTAGCTATCATCATCTCGCTTCCTGAGATTACACATAACGCTAAAATTATTTATGGTCAAAACACAAACTATGTTATTCCAATGTTTGCTGCAATGGCTTTGTTGTATTTCAGTATTTGTTTTGCTTTATCTCGTGTAGTCAAACGATTGAAATTAGGCGTACAAATGTAAAAAAGATTTCAACCAACATGTTTGGTTGAAATCTTTTTTTATTTGTTCTTGATTAACTAATATAGGTAGAAACAAATTCCTGTACCACTTGTTTATAGTCTTCTTTATTTTCTTGATAGGACTTTGCATGTGCTGCACGTGGTGAAAGGTACATTTTTTTAGGCGACGCATTCGCTTCATATACCTCATCAAGCATTTTTGTTGGAACAAATGTATCCTCTTCCCCATGGATAAATAGCATAGGAACTTTATTTTTCTTCACTTGATTCACACTACTCGCCTCACTAAACCAATAGTTCGATCGGATTTTAGTGATGAAACTAGTGATTGGCACTAAAGGAAAAGCAGGTAAGTGGTACATTTCTTTCAACTGGTGAGCTAATTCTCCTGTTACAGAACTATACCCACAGTCTTCCACAATAACTTTAACATTAGTAGGTAAGGGTTCACCACTAACATTCATCACTGTTGCACCACCCATGCTAATACCGAATAAAGCTATTTCAGCGTCTTTACCACTCTTTTCAATCATCAATTCAATCCATTGCAAATAATCTTTTCGCTCATGCCAACCAAATCCAATATAATCCCCTTCACTTTCGCCATGTCCTCTAGCATCTGGCACAAGAACATTGAAGCCCATCTCAGCATACAATTTAGCATACGGAGCCATCTCTTTCAAATTGCCCGTATACCCATGAGCTAATAGCGCCACCTTTTTAGAATCTGGATTTTCTACTAAATAAATTGCTGATAGGATCAAGTTATCCGTTGATCGAATCGTAAGAATCTCACGATTGGCGTTCTCGTACCACATTCGCTCCATTCTCCACGGATCATCCAGCGGATAAACACCCGCAACAATCGCTTGTCCGATAAACGCTTTATCATTTAAGGCTACGGCTCTGCGATAAAAGAACTCTCCCGCAACACCTAATCCGATTAGCAACAAAATGACTAGAATACCTAAAATCATTCCTATTGTTTTCCCCACATTTCTTCACTCCTACATCCGTTTACTAGTCCTTTTAGTTTTTTACAGTCCACTCATTCTTTTTTAGTTTAGCTTACTTAGAATTATCTCGTCCATTCTAAGAAGTCTACAATTAGTCGGTCTACTTTAGGATTCTCATGCAACTGAGTATGAGATGAATTTTTACCCGTTACGACTTCTTGACGATAATCCAGTTGGTGGGACTGCATTAAATAGCCAATCGCTAAGCCGCTACGAACAGAAACTGTCCCATCACTTTCAGAACCATCTTCTATGTCTCCCATGATCGTTAACATTTGCGTGGCAGGTGGATAGTTTTCAATCATAGTTGAAAACTCATTGTAACGTCCACTACTGACTATTGGACCGTTTTGATACAATTCTTCGAGTGTTTGATTTTCATTTCCAACGACAAAATCATTAAAAGGCGCCCCAATAGCAACTAAGCGTTTAATCCTTGGTTGTGTTTGCTCATTTCCATAAGCAACGGCATACCTAAAACTGCTAACCCCTCCCATTGAATGCCCAACGAGGTTTACTTCAGCTATCTGATAGGTTGTTTTCAAATGAACCAATACGGCTTTAATCCAATCCGCTTGATTCCATTCATTGTCTTTGTTCTCTACGAATAAAACCTGAATAAATGGATTAGAAGAATCGTCTTGCCAATTGCCTGTTTCAAAGATAGTCCCGTCTGATTCAACAGTCAGGGTTAACTCCTGTTTACCGTAATGTTCATTTTCAAAACGGAGTAACATTTCATTAAACGTAAAGTCCGTTCCACCATATCCATGAATAAAAAGGGTCGGTACGATAGCTTGGTCTCTAGGACCTGACTCAGGTTTTTCACTGCTCAATTCTTGCTCTTGAAGTACCTCGCTTGATGTCGGTTCACTTGCTGGCTGACTATCATTAATGGATTCCATCTGTTTTTTATTTCCACACCCTACTACTAATATAATTAATAAGGTTGCTATAAATGAAACTAAAACCAATCGTTTCACTTTTATTCCCTCCCAACATGACTTTCACTTATCTATACTTTCTTTTCTTACACTCATTATAACCCACCAATGGATTCTTCACCCTTTTAAATAGACAAGTGAGACAGGAATTTTACTCCACTCAGGCGTTTTCAACGCATAAATGACAAGTTCACTTCCTCTAGTACATCACTCGGCCGTTTTTGGTTTGGTTTGGACAAGTGAATCAAAACTATTACCCCACTCAGGCGTTTTCAACGCATAAATGACTAGTTCATTCCCTTTAGTCCATCACTCGGTCGTTTTTGTTTTGGTTTGGACAAATGAAGTAGTTGGATGTC
>JAGQHW010000043.1 GCA_020431645.1 Carnobacterium sp.
AGTTATGCTGGAAATACATTGATGGATATGGAATTTACTTTTAAAGATGGTAAAGTCGTAAAAGTTACTGCTGGCGAAGGCGAGGAAGTCTTGAAACAGTTGATCCAAACAGATGAAGGAGCTGCTCGCTTAGGTGAAGTTGCATTAGTCCCTGATCCTTCTCCTATTTCTCAATCTGGCATCACTTTCTTTAATACTCTATTTGACGAAAATGCTTCTAATCATTTAGCATTAGGATCTGCTTATGCCTTTAGTTTAGTTGGCGGAACAGAGATGTCTGAAGACGAATTGAAAGAAGCTGGCTTGAACCGCTCTAATGTTCACGTAGACTTCATGATTGGTTCAGATAAAATGGACGTTGATGGTATTCGTGAAGACGGCAGCACCGTTCCTATCTTCCGTAATGGCGATTGGGCTTAAATTTCCACCCTATAAAGAAGACTCAAGTAACTGTTTAGTTGCTTTTGTCTTCTTTATTTTTTAAATAATACTAGACAAATGATGGAAAGCGTGAGAAGATAACTAGCGTATTGCATCGGTCCTATAGCTCAGCTGGATAGAGCAAACGTTTCCTAAACGTTAGGTCGGGAGTTCGAACCTCTCTAGGACCATAATTTTTTATTGCTTGTCTCCCACATTTATTTGTGAGAGATTTTTTTATAGACTAGTTGGCACTTATCAAAAAAGATGAAGCCGCAGACTTGATTAGAATGTGCCTAGTTGCGCACTAGTTGTCATCGACTTGTCTGTTGTTCTGGACAAGTGGCATAAGAAACAAGAAAAACTTGTCCATTTCTATCCTAGAATGAAGTATTTAGCGCAGATTCGTTTTTGTGAGTAAAGCTTAATAATTAAATGAATACAACTACTCCTATTGCATCCCTCTCCTCTATCCTCATGCTTGTTTGTATAACTATTTTTTAGAGTAAATAAAAGAAACCTCTCAACTTTTATTAAGTAAAAAGGTTTCCATTTTATCTATTTACATTTAATTACTCTTCGCTTTTTTGTTCTGCACAATTGTACATCATAAATCCAGCAATAGTTAAACTAATTCCTATAATTAAAGTAATGGGTTGATAGCTATCTGCGTTGGTTAATCCCAGAATAAGAGCAATGAATCCTACCACCATAATAAACAAACCGTTTTTAAGCATGCTAGCTCATCCTCACCTGTTTAATTTATCCTTTACTCTATTGTCCTAGAAAACGCTTACTTAGTCAATCATTTAAAACAAAATTACTCGAGATTATAAATTTATTTCCTTTTGTGGATTCAAATAGTATATAATTCAAACGTAATTCAATTTGTACTATGGGGGTTCATACATAATGGAAATAAATACTAAATACAGAAATTCAAGTTTTGAATTACTAAGAATTATCAGTATGTTTTTAATTATTCTACATCATTTTTCTGTACACGGAACTTTTAGTAGCAATGTAACATTTTCTTTTGAAAAAATTGCAAATGAGGTTCTTCAGTTAGGTGGAAAAATAGGCGTTAATTTATTTGTGCTGATTGGATCTTATTTTCTTATTGGAAAAAAATTCGAATTTAAAAGAGTTATTAACGTTATTCTTAATGTTATTTTTTACTCGTATATACTTTTTATCGTAGCACTTGTTTTAGATTGGCCGGTAATCAATTTACCTAGCATTCTAGCCTCTGTTTTCCCTATCCCTAGAGCTTATTGGTTTCCAAATTACTATATCTTACTTTTGCTTTGTACACCAGCATTGAATATATTGATAGAGTCTTTTACAAAAAAGCAATACCGTAATGCCTTGTTACTTCTGACCGTTGTTTGTGTATTAATACCATCATTTTTTAATGTTGAAGTAGGATATACTTACTTAACTCTATTTATCTATCTTTATCTTATAGCAGGGTATATTAAAATATATGCTGATAGTTTTTTTGAAAACCAACTTTATGTACTGTCTTTTTTTATTGCTTCTTTAGCACTTACAATATTCTCCATTTTTTATTTAAATTATTTAGGTATTAACCACCAAGCAGCACTATTGCGTTCAGACTTTTTTTTAGAAGCTAATAAACTTTTGACATTTACTACTTCTTTAAGTCTATTTTTTATTTTTAAAAATATTAACTTGAAGAATAATAAAACGATAAATTTAATAGCTGGTTCTATGTTTGGTGTATATTTGATACATGATAATTTATTGGTTCGAACAATGCTTTGGAAATATGTAGATAGTCAAAAAATAAATGGCGGCTTCACTTTTCTTTTATATGGAATACTGATCTCTTTAATCATCTTTTCAAGTTGTATAGTAATTGATTTATTAAAAAGACTTTTTTTAGATAAATATATTAATCAGTTAACTAATAAATTCTCAAATTTTTTATCTAAAACATTTCTTTAACAAAGCAAAAAATTCCTCTAAAGTAGTGTCACTTTAAAGGAATTTTTATTTTTACTTAGTCGATTGCTACGCCAGCCATTTTTTTGTAAACATCTACTACTTCTGATGCCATGTCACGGAAAGTGATGGCGTTCATTAAGTGGTCTTGTCCATGAATCAACAATAAGCTCAGTTCAGTTTTTTCTCCTGATGCTTCTGCTGTTAGCATAGACGTTTGTGAGCGATGTGCCTCAACAAGGCCTTTATCTGAATCTTTTAATTTTTGGTCAGCTAGTTCAAAATCTGATACTTTAGCGGCATGAATAGCCTCCATTGCATCACTTTTAGCATTCCCTCCATTAATAATGAGTCCCATAATTAATTGCAAATTTTCTTGATTTTCCAATGGATAACTTCCCTTCACTACTGTTTCTTTTACTTTGCTTCATCAATTAATCTTAGAGCTTGGTCTAAAACTTTTTCGCCATTCATCATACCGTAATCTTGCATGTTGATAACTTCTAACGGAATACCTTTGCCGTCTAATTTTTTCTCGAACTGAGCTTTCATAAAGCGTACTTGAGGTCCTAATAATAAAACGTCCACACTTTTTGATTCGATATTGTTGTCTGCATCTGATGCGGATACGGCAAAAATCTCAGAATCGATTCCTCTTTCTGCAGCGACCTTTTCCATTTTAGTTACTAATAAACTTGTACTCATACCTGCTGAACAAACCAACATAATTGTTTTCTTTGACATGTGTTATCACTCCATCCCATTTTTTTGTTCCTACACTTTATATAATGCAAATAGCGTGCCAACTTTTTATTTAGTGAAATCGTTATCTGTCAACGCTTTCTTATTCATTCGTTACATACACACTAGTAAAAAAATCTACACAGTAGACTTTACTGTGTAGATTTCTGTTTATTTTAATTGGTTAATTGATTTTCTACAATCATTTGAATTAAATAAGCTTGTTCATCTTGTGGAATGCTCAACTGATAGTCTTCTTCTAACGGAATGAGTAATTCGCTTAATTTTTTTACAATAAGTGGGTGTTTCATCAAGTAGTTTTCTTTATCTGAGAAAGTTCGTACTTCTTTGCCATTTTTCATACTTTCCATTAGAAAAGCCAAATGCAAAACAAGGCCGACTTTTACTTCTATTGGTAAAACCAGATAGAGATCTACTTCTAGTTGTTGAATAACTTGTTGCAAGTTTTCTACTAGTCGACTAATCGAACCGACTTCTTTCAATGTTCCTGTCAAGGTTTGACTTATTTTATCTAAAGGCCATTCCTCTACTTGATTTTTTATTTCTACCATTTTTTTTCTATCAAAGGCTTCATAGGCTGTGTAGTAGGGAATATTTTGATAGTCTACTGGAACGGTTCCAATAATGGCTTTGATTGTGTATTGCTCAGCCAATTGATCTATTTGCTGTTTCATTTTTTCTAACTGCAAGAACTGCAGAGGAATAATAGTCAGATGTGTAGTATCCATAACCTTTTCCAACCGATTTTCTACTCTCTTTGCTACTCCCTCTCCAGTAAAGCAAGAAACGATTAGTGCTGGTTGCTTTTCTTCTTGAAACGGTTCATTAATCGATTCTTCAAGAGTCATTGCCATACGGCAGTTTTGATAAATGTCTTCTAGTTGTCTCCCAATACTGGCCATCCTGATGGCTTCTAAAACGATTGGTGTACTCGTCATCGAAAGAGTACGAACAGCTAAGCCCAATTCTTGCGCAAGCATGCCGCCAAAAGCATTCAAAGAGCCCATATCTGTTAGCAACAATAAGCCGTGTTCATACAGCGTTTTATTCGCTACGATTGCTTGCCTGACTGTTTCGTACATCTCTTTTACTTTAACGGTCAGTGGCATATTCAGTGCGACACCCACTTTTGTATCTAGTAAATCTTGCGCCGTTTCAAGCATGCTACTAGCCGTTGATTTCCCATGCATGATGACCATTACACCCACTTGATTCACTGCTGCTTTTTCAGGTTCTTGTGCTTCTAGTGTTAGGAACATCGTGATAAAACCAATCTCATCAAATGGGATGTCAATCCCGAATTGCTGTTCAATCATCGCTGACAAATCAATCGCTACTTGAAATTCTTTTGAATAATTTTTTCGGACGCTATTTAAATCAGGGTGTACAATTGGTCGTTTTTCTTTAATACGTTCAATTGCACTTTGTAAATGCAATGAGAAAGCAAACCGTGATTTTGAAGGATAGGTGCGTTCGAGTTTTTTTTCTGCAAAATCGTATAACTTTTCTGTTACTTTTCGAATATCTATCGGAATAAGTTCTTGATGAATATCAGATATGGATAATTTTTCTAGATAGTCATTGAAATAGTGTGGCAAATTATTTTGAATAAATCCTTCTAATTCAATCTCTTTTAATAAACCCATTTTCAAAGCTTCTTCAACACGTTCTTCAATAGCGTTATAAACACTCATATCCGATTCTACATTTTCATTGATGGCTATCTTTTGGCTCATTGGAACAAAAGAAAAATGTGATTTATGGCGATCAACTAATTGGTTGAGTCTTTCAGGTGCTTCTTTAACGAGCAACAACCCTTTTTGAACAGCTAAAGGTAAATCTTGTTGGGTACTTCTCAAGTAGTCCGTTTGATGCGTTCGGTAATGCAAGAAAGCTTTCGCACACACTAATTTTAAATCCCGTTGGACTTGACCAATATTCGCTTTAGCTGGGTAAAGCATGAAAGCGAGCAATACTTCTCGCTCGATAACAATTTTTTGATTTAACCGTTGTGCTTCTTGTTGCAAGAAGGCGGCGACTAATTCGTATCGCTCTTCAATTGTTCGTTCTGCTAAAGGCGGTAAGGTAATTGCCATTGGGATTCGGCGATTAAATGTATCCAATAAGACTTCTGAATTTTCGGTTGTGGCACCAATAATTTGAACGCTGGCTGTTTGAGTTTGGTTGCTTTCGCCTAAAGGGCGGTAAACACCTTTATCAATAAACGTAAACAACATCTCTTGCCCTTCTGGTGGCAGTCTATGAATCTCATCAAGAAATAAAATGCCGCCATCGGCTTGATGCATCAAACCTGCTCGATCTTCAGTTGCCCCAGTATATGACCCTTTTTTCACACCAAAGATATGGCCAAATAATAGTTGTGGATTTTGCGCATAGTCTGCACAGTTAAAGGAAACAAAGGGGGCGTCTTTTGATAGGACTTGAGACTCTAATGCGAATTGATACATACACTCAGCGAATAAAGTCTTACCCGTACCCGTTTCGCCGAAGATAATTGTGTGCAGTCCCCTTGGTGGATACAAAACCGCCGCTTTAGCTTGTTGAATCATCACTTTCAAAGAAGCATTATAACCAACTAATTTATGGAAGGCTTCTTGTTGAGTTGTTAATTCGGGTAAAGCAGAACTACGTGATTTAGCTTGATATAAGACTGGTCTACCGCTTCTTTTTTCAATGTGCCCTTCTTTATGTAAGTCATTTAAATAGCGACTGACATTAGCACGATTTAGCTCCATTGCTAAAGCAATCTCTTGTGCTGATAAAGGTGTGTCTTGTTTAACTAAATAGGTTAGAATATCTTTTTTACGTGACAGCATCCTCTTCCTCCTTCACTGAAACCGGATACGTTACTCTTAGTGAAAAGTAGCGGATAAACGCATCCCGCTACTTTTTTAGAGATATTTTTATTCTTTTTTAGGGTTGCGAGCCCCTTTGTTCTTATTTGGTTTCTTTTTATGTTTTTTCTTTTTATCAAGTCCAGCCAGTTGTTCAGTTTGATTATCGTCTGTTGTTGCGGATAACAGATTGGGTGCTTTTAGTTTTTTAGGTGGTTCTCTTTTATCTTTTGTTTTTACTTTTTTGACTTTACTTTTTTGCTTGATTTTTGTTTCTAATGCTGTAGATTCTTCGATTTCTGGACGTTGTGTAACCAATGCTCCCGCATAAAGATACAAGGGTGTGATTGTGATTTCTAATGCTGAAATGATTTTTTTGAATTCACGGCGTTCACGATCATTAACAAGTGTTAACACGGTCCCCGCTTGTCCCATACGAGCTGTTCTGCCTGAGCGGTGAATGTAGCTTTCTTTACTCATTGGTAAATCATATTGAATCACATAAGGCAAGCCCCTGATATCAAGGCCACGTGACGCCACATCTGTCGTTAAGAGCAAGTCAACTTTTCCATCTCTAAATTGTTGTAAGGCGTGTTGTCTTTCTGTTTTGTATTTTTCTGCATGCAAGACCGCAACAGAAATGCCTTCATATTGCAACTTTTCAAAAGCTTGCGTAAGATTGGCAACGTTGTTTACAAAAACCAATGCCTTAAAGCCTTCCATTCGCGTTAAACGACGAATGATTTCGACACGTTTTCGAGTCGGTGTTTCAATGTACGCATGCAAAACTTTGCCTTTAGATTCATCTTCTTCGGTTACGTCAATCCATTCCGGATTCACATTAAACCATTTAGCCAAATCTTCCATCAGTTCATTGCTTGTTGCGGAGAAAAAGCCCATTTGGCGCTCACTTGGAATCTTACTCATTAATTGGCGAACGGTTTTTAATTGTTCCTGTTCCAATAGTTGATCGGCCTCATCTAAGATAACGGTTTTCACTTTGTGTAATTTTAATTTTTTAGTTTCTGCGATTTCAAGAATCCGTCCGGTTGTTCCGACAATAATCTCAGGCTTCTTTTTTAAATTGTCAATTTGTCTTACTTTGTTGGCTCCACCAATAATGGTCTGAACTTCTAAGCCTAATTGATTGCTCCATTCTTTTACAACAGAAGCTACTTGAACAGCTAATTCTTGTGATGGCGTTAATATGAGTAATTGAACACCAGCTTTAGGTTCAATTTGTTCTAAAGAAGGCAACATATAGGCAACTGTTTTACCTGTCCCAGTAGGCGATATCCCAACCACATCACGGCCAGCTTTCATTAAATCATAAACACGGTTTTGAATAGCTGATGGTGTCGTGTAATCCAATTCTATCCAGTATTTTTGCAACTCTGGTGCTATCTTTTCATTCATCATTGTCATTTCCTCGTTTCTTTATCCCCGCTCTTATACATCGCGTCACTGCTTATCATACCAAAAAAACCGCTAAAGCTAAAGTAGCTCAACGGTTTTTTATAAATAAAGAGACCTTACCTTACTTAGCGATAAGAACGAATACTCTACTTCCTAAGCTAAGTCTTGCACGATCTTTTTATTGACTTTATTTTTCTTGGTCTGCCTCGTAGATAATGCCTGCGTCCTTACGCAAAGACGTTAATAAACGATTCACTTGGCGACTCAACTCTTGCCAATCCGCGTAATTTTTCAAGGCTTCTTTGTCTGTAGGATTGTTGATGACTTCAGCAAAAGCTTTAGCTTCTTCCATCATTGGTGCTTGACTAATCGGTTGTGAAATGGTTTCCTTTAGACTCGTTTTGCGGTCAACTCGCTCGATGCAAGCAATGTCTGAGATACCGTCCAATAAAAGTGTTTCATCTAAACCATAGATTTCAGATGGCAAGTAAGAATTAGCAATCTTGCCCGTTTGAATGGTAACATCAAACGTATCGTAACGTAAAATAACCGTACCCTTACCATCTACACCCGTTGCAATTTTTCTACAGAAATAGTGACTTGATTTTGGTACACCAAACCATGACAATGCTGCATAAAGAGGGTACACGCCTAAATCAGCTAGTGCGCCACCTGAGAACTTTAATGAAAAAATGTTTGGCTCCTGGCCTGCTAGTACTTGATTGTAACGAGAAGAATACTTCATATACGTTAAGTTAGCCCCTTGGATGCCTTTGATGTTTTGAATTTCTTTTTCAACAAGTTTAAAATTTTCTTCGTGGATGTGACGAGCTGCTTCAAACAAGAAAACATTCTTTTCTTTTGCTAGCGCTACAGCCAATTCCCATTCTCTAGGATTAGAGAACATGGGCTTTTCAACAATCACATGCTTACCAGCTTCCATCAAAGCCATTGCTTGTTCGAAATGCAAACTATTAGGTGAAGCAACGTAAACAACATCCAGTTCTGGATGATTTGCAAATGCCGCTAAGTCTGTTTCAAAAACTGTTGCTTCATAAGGTTCACCAAATGCTTTAGCCTTTTCGACAGTTCTTGAATAGACACCCGTCATTTTATATAATCCTGTTTTAATTGCACCATCAATAAACTGATTGGTAATCCAATTTGTTCCAATAATTCCTAAACGTACTGTCATCGCTCGTCTCCTCCAAGTAGATTAAAAAATCTCTTTTTTTAATTTCTCTTTACCTTTTAAGCAATCCTATTTCTAAGTTTATCATAACAAATTTTAACTCATTTAGAAAGGCTACTCCTTATACGATTCTATTTCCCAGCCTTTCTTGTTCTAATTGAATATCTTTGATAGCCCTTTCAATCCTTTTCCAATCTCTTTTCGTTGGAACAATATCAATTCCTATCACTTTTTTTGATTGAACCATCGTTTGTTGAGTCTCGTTGATTTTATGATCGGTTAAGACTAATTGGATAGTGTCTTTTAAAAGATTCGTTGACGAAAATGCAGAACAATCTACCACTGTTGGAAAACGAGATTCAATCATCTCACCTAACAAACGTTCTTGTTGAGCACCTATATAAGAACAAATCATAATATTTATTTTTTCTTTTTTTGAAATAATTTGAGTTATAAGCCCTTTCCAAAACAGCATCAAAACAAAGACGAGTTCTTTTATTTGCATATTGTAAATCCAAGAACCTCTAGGATAACGATTAACGACATTTTCCACCTTATTAGTAAAATCACTAAATGTTTTCTCTGATAGTTCAGTGTTTCTCCTTCTAGTATTAAAAAGGAAATTACCCGGTCCGCTAAAGAACTTACCATTAAAGTAATATCCCATTAGATTGGTTATCAAAAAAGATTCTTCTTGTATACTATAACCTGTTTCTTTTTTTAATTGATTTATAAAAAATAGTACCTGTTGGTACAGATACGATGATGCAGCGTTGTTAACTAAATCTATTTTCTCAAATTCGTAACGGTTGTTCCAATAGACATACATCATAAAATCTATCTCTTTTCCAGATAATTCAAAGGAGAGCTGTTCTTTGAATTTATACAATAATTGTTTTTCTTGTATAGTAACCATTTTAATTGTTAGGTAGTTCTCTTCGATAAAATAACCTTTACTTACACGGTCTAAACAAACTATTATCCAAATTAATGTTTTGTAGTTTGTAAAACAGGACTGTGACGGTATTGATTCTTTTTTTTCAAGTGTTTCAAGAAAATTAAAAGCCCATTCTTTCATTTGGTGTTGAAAATTTTCTACATTAGTATAATAGTATTCACAAAGAAAAACACTATAAAAATAACGAATCTGTTTTTCACTACCGGTAATTTTTATAGGTTTTGATTGGATACTTAATTTGTATTCTGCTAAAAACACATTAAGTTGTTTCAGGTTACGACGAATTGATGATTGGCTTGTATAAAGCAACTCAGACAGCTCTTCACTTGTGGTTACATCCAATTCAATGATACTTTTAATAATTTGAAAGTTCAAACTATTTTCCACGAACTCTTGATAAACATCTTCCACATGGAATAAATCTGAAATAATCAGTTTGACGCCTCTTTGTTTAGATGTTCTAATAAAAAAGTTATCTTTAGATTTGCTATTAATTGTTTGGATGTCTGCAATTAATGTCCGACTTGAACAATCTAATAGAGTAGATAGTTTTTCAATCGTCCACCAGATATCATCAAAAACCAAAATTTCAATCAACTGAAGCCTTCTAAAACTAACTGTATCAAGTAGCTTGCTCAGTGACATATCCGTCATCCCCCCTTTGCAAAAATACAAATAAGAACTTTACAATTAAATTATACCAGTTTTTCTATAATATACCTATTTTTATTGTCAAGAGAAAAAACCATTTGCATACAAATGCAAACGGTTTTTTTGAGGGGGAGTATATTATTGAATCTTTTAGAGCGAGGACAAGCTATTTATCCGGCAAGTATTTCGACATAGTCTATTCTTGACAGATAAAGAGGAGTTTGAGCCACTTTGTTATTTTTGCTTTGCGTACTGACTAAAAAAAAGAACAAGTAACACCAACTTGATATAGTTGTACCATATTCAACAGGGTACAACTATAAACTTATTCTTTTTATATACAACGACTAAGTCAGTTTTTTCTATAAAAAACTGAGCAAAAATAACGGATAAAATGTTCTTCCTCCAACCTCAAGCATTGACCTTGTTCAAGTTGACTGTCGATGTCAACAAAACAGCTAACAATGCTTTTAACTTCAGTCGGAAGGCAGTACAATTGTTCAACTTTTTCACCGCATCACTCCTCATCTACTTATTCACACTTAACATACCACTTTATAGAGAACTAATCTCTCCAACTATTTCACATGGATAAGTAATTTTTGAGCTAGTAGAAGCTCCTTCATTAAAAAAAATCCCTATTATGAATCAAATTAAATGCAAAAAAGAAGAGGATAACCCCTTCTTTTTTAAACGCATTATATAGTTGTTTTTTACTTAACCGTTAAATTTTCTACGATTTTTACGTTCCAATGTTCCTGGTATATTGTCTCTTAACCGTTGCTTTCTACCTTGCTTCATATCTAAATCGTTTAAAAAATCCATATCTTCGTTGTCTAAAAAGAAATCAAAAATATCTCCATTTTCTTTGATTCTTTCTTTATGACTAGATTTTGGAATTGGAATTGTTCCTCTTTGAACGGCCCAACGTAAAGCAATTTGTTCTGGTGTCTTATTGTGTTTCTTAGCTAATGTCATCGTTCTATTTTCTTTACTGATGTTGCCTTTTTTAATTGGGCTATAAGCCATTGAAACAATATTTTCACTATTGCAAAAGTCGTTTGTATCTTGACCGCTATGACCTGGGTACATTTCAAATTGATTGATTGCTGGTCTAACTTTAACTTCTTCTAACAACGTTGCTAGATTTTTATGGTTAAAGTTACAGACACCGATTGAACGTGCACGTCCTGATTCATAGATAGATTCTAAGGCACGCCACGTATCCAAATTTACTGAATCATCCTTATCTGGCCAATGAATCAATAGTAGGTCAACATATTGTTGATTTAGTCGATTTAAACTTTGATCAAATGACTGAATGGCGTTGTCAAATCCCATATCCGTTTTCCATATTTTCGTTGTAACAAAAATTTCATCACGCGAAACACCAGCGTTAATCGCACGATTGACGCCTTTTCCAACATCTTCTTCGTTATCATAAAAAGAAGCTGTGTCGATCAAGCGATACCCATTGGTAATAGCATAAAATACGGCATCTTCTGCTTCTATTCCCGTCATTCCACTTGTTCCCAATCCAATTCCTGGAATGGTATAACCATTATTTAACGGTGTTCTGTCTAATAAGCTTTCAACCATAATGATCACTCTCCTCTTTGTTCTATCTTTAGTTTAGCGAACAATAGATAAAACTTCAAAAGAAAACCCTTACAAAACGAAGAAATGTTAAATGAACCTGTTTATTTTTTAAAGAAACAGGTTCATTGAGGAGACTAACAGTCGTATGATATCAATCTAATACAATTACTACTATCTCAGGACGATTATTGACACGAAAAGGAAAGGTTGAATTTCCAATGCCTCGACTAACAATCATTCTGTTCGCTGGCCTTTCTGGATAGTAATAAACGCCATCTGTGTATTTAGGTAAGCGTCCTTGACCTGGAGAAAAAAGTCCTCCTATAAAAGGCAACCTAATTTGTCCACCATGTGCATGTCCACTCAGAATCAAGTCAGGTGCTCGGGTCAAATCCATTAAATAGTCTTCGAATAATTCTGGATGATGTGCTAGAAGGATGCTAGGTTGTCCCTGCATGTCTTTAGTCAAGGTGATGCCTTTAAGAATCGGTCTTGGTGCTCCATCGAAGTCTTCTTTTTCAGATAAACCCATCAAAAAAAGTCCATCTGCTTCAAATGGAATCCACTCAGCTTCGTCAATCAAGACTCTTACTTTAGCCGTTGTTAACGTATCTTCCCATTCTTTTAAATACCCTCCATTTGCATCATGATTTCCACTCACTGCATAAGTTGGTGCAATGTGGACCAGTGACTGAGCTAAATTCTGTAAACTCTCTCTTGGAAATCCTCCTCTTACATCGATAAGATCACCAGTCAAAACAATCAAATCAGGTTTTTCTAACGCTACTTTTTTTGTAAGTTGCAACAGAGATACACCTTGTCTGGGTATGTGTATATCAGACAGCTGAACGATTTTTTTCCCCTTAATTCCTTTACCTGAGTTTGGCAATTTAATATGAAACCTTTTTATTTCAAGCCATTTATTTTGAGCAAGTAAATAGAGTCCCAATAAAATAACTAATCCTATTATAATAAACACACTAGTCCATTCCAACATAAAAATTCCTCCACTTATTAAACCATTTACTTTTTTTCTTTGACGTTATTCTTATTTTTTTTACTTTAAGTGATTATGTGTACTCTCATTTTACCATACATTCAAATAGAAAGCGGTTTTATTAGATTTATGCTAAACTAATAAAAAGAGAGGTGATTACAAATGGAAAAAAAAGATAATCCGTCACTACTGGATGCTGCTTCATTAAAAACATATATCAACGACGAAAACTTGAATCAGTTGCCAAAAGAAGAACGCGATGAACCATCTATCGAAGAATCTAAACCAGAGGATTTTCAACCTTTTAAAGATCCAGCAGCACTAAACCGACTTAAAGAAGACACTAAAACAAAAGATAAAAACTCATAACCTTTTAAAACATCCGTACTCGAGTAATAAAAGTACGGATGTTTTACTATTTACATTCATCTATAGACAATTGGATAGCGTTGCTCATTTAGTTGCCTTCGTACGGCGTTTTTATTTTATTCTTAAAGGGAGACTTATTCTTCTTTTAGAGCCCTATCTTGCATCTGTTTATTTTTATCGGCCTTATCTTTTTCTATTTTGAAAAATAGGCTGACTTCTTTTTCCAATTGGTTAGCAGTTAAGTTGGGACGAATCAAACGTAGAGTCTTTGAAGTCTGATAAGCGTTCATTAGGCCGTATTGAAGTCTTTCTTTTGTTGCTTTTCTTTTTTTATACGCGTAGATAATTCCTGCACAACCTGCCTCGTTCAATCCCCAGTTGTATCGTTTGCTTGCATTGTCCTTATTTACATAATAATAACTCTTTTTTTTATCGGTCTTAAAAACAACTTGCTCATCATTCCTAGTTACGACTACACTTTTCAATCCAAATTCTAACCATTTTGAAGCTACCTTTTCCATTTCCCCTTTTGTATTGACAGGTAGTTCGAAAAACGCGGCTGATTCATTGTATTTTACGATAAATAAATCAACACCCTTTAAATTAGTCGGTAAGTTTTTCATTTTTGGTACGCTCACTGAAATTAAAACAAGTGGAATTTGATTAGCAAGTTTAAAAGAAATCAAGAATTCTAATGTCTCTTTAGGTAGATTCAAATCAGCTACTAAATATTCTGCTTCTTTCAATAAAGAAAGATGCTTATTTAACCACTCCGGAGTCATATAGTGGTAAATAGTCATATCTGTCAGACTAAATTCAATCGCTCCTTTAGCATTAAGTACTTCAATAAAAACGCCTGTTGATTCATTTTTTAGTGCATCAACTTGAGAAACATCCATGAATTGATCCGAATGTTCCTTGATTATTTGCCAATACGAGTCATCTCCAACAATAGAAAGCAATGTTGATTCAATACCTAGTCGCCCCAAATTTTCAGCAACATTTCGAGCACAGCCTCCAACTGAAAAACGTTCTTTCACATCATTGGTTATTCTCATAGTTAATGGCTCATTCAATAAATAGCGTCTATCTATATTGGCAGCTCCAATACAAACGACCGGTTTTTTTTCAGCTAAAATATAAGCTTTTCCAATAAGGTAGTCTTTTTTTATTAATCCTGAAATGAGATTTGCAATCGTCGAGCGCGACAAACCTATTTGGTCCGCTAATTGCTGTTGACTGATATAAGGATTAATTTTAATGGCGGCCAGAATTCTTTTTTCTTTCTCATTTAAATCCACTCTTTTGCCTCTTTCTTAATAAAAACTTTGTATGTTTAATTAATATAGTAGCTTGTTTTTATGCCTTCTGTCAATTAAAAAGAAAAACAGCCTTTTAAACTGTTATACAAATAAGAGTTTAAAAACTGTCTCTTTTATTTTTGTTGCTTTTTTGGTTCGTTGTTTGCTAAAATAGTCCCCTTGTATTATTAACATCCAAAGTAAATAACACACCATTTCCTGGTTTTTCTATCTCCATTGCATGGCTAATTGACGCAACGATTGCATCAGTCGTTTGTGATTCTGTTAAAATTAAGACAATCTCCTTTTCAGGTTCAATATCCATTGAAAATAGCTTACTGCTTTCATGGCTTCCTGCTCCTCGACCACTGATGACTGTGCCGCCTTGAGAGCCCGCTGCAACAGCTGCTGCGATAACCTCTTCCGCTTCTCCAGAATCAACAATTGTAAAAATAGCTTGGTACATAACTTGATCAACCTTTCTGCTCATTGCATTTTGTGAATAGACATAATTTTTATTGCCCAAAAGATTCGCAATTGGAACGGTAAATACTATCCCTTGATTGCGTTTATCTAAATGCAATAATTTAGTAAACTCTTCTAGCGCGCTTTTTACAACTTGTCTATCAGCAGCTAGGATAACAATTTCCTTGCGAACGTCTTCTAAACCCAATAATTTAAGAAGATTGTTGTTAATTGTACCTTGTCCGTAAAAAATAGTGCCACCAGAAATGCCATTTTTTTTGCCTATTTTTACTACTTTACTGCCTTTGCCGACATTGACAATGACGCACATAATTTCATAGTCCATTCCAATAATACTATTATTTTTTAGTTCCATTTTTTTGGAGCCCACCCTTTCCCGATTTAAACTTAAAGATTAGTCCGACTACTTGTAGTGTTATAATCGGCATCATAGCTACCATTGCAATCATACCAAAGCCATCCATTAAAACATCTGCTCCTTCTATTGCCTCAGCTGCTCCTTGAACAAAGGCTAAGATAAATGTTGCTGTCATTGGACCCGAAGCAACACCACCAGCATCAAAAGCCATCCCCACAAACATTTTTGGAATCACGTACGTCAAGCCAATAGCTAGAATGTATCCTGGTAAAAGCATGTGCCAGAGTAACAATTGTGGAATTAAGATGCGAATCATCGATAATAATACTGCTAAACCAACACCTAAAGATAAAGCAAAAAGAATAATGTTGCGTTTAACATAGCCTTGGGTAACGTCTTCGATTTGGTGTGTTAGGACGTATACGGCCGGCTCTGCTAAGATCGTCACCAATCCTAGCACAAAAGAAATTAAGAGCAAATAAACTGGACTATCAAGTGACGCAATGGTATACCCAATCACACTGCCCACTTCCATAAAGCCGGCATTCACCCCTACTAAAAATAAAACAAGTCCAATAAAAACATAGGCAACACCTTTTAGTATTTTAGCTAGTTTCTTTTTAGAAAGTTTTAAAAAGAGCCATTGGTAACCCATAAAAATAGCTAAAATTGGAAATAAAGCTAGAAAGATTTCTTTTGAAATTGTTGGAATGATTGTCAGAAATGACTGAAGAATAGAGGTTGTCGCATTGGGATTAACATCTAATGCTCCTTGGATATTCTTTTCTCCGCCAAAAATATTCATTAACATGACAGCCATAATCGCACCTGACGAAGCAATCCCTACTAATCCAAAACTATCTTCTTTAGAGGTTTTCCCAGCTTTTTTTAAAGATGAAATACCTAAGGCTAGTGCTAACATGAATGGAACAGTCAATGCTCCAGTTGTAGCACCTGACGCATCAAATGCAATCGATAAAAATTCATTGGATGTAAATAAAGATAAGATAAAAATAACAAGATAAATACCTGTCAATAGTTTGTATAAGGGAAAGTTAAATACAATTCTTAGTAAACCGATTGTTACCATTAACGCGACTCCTAATGAAACATTTAACAAAATACTCGTACTCGAAATCACTCCACCTGTTACCTCAGCAATTTGATTCCCTAAGATATGTAGATCAGGTTCTGCTATTGAGATAAAAAATCCAAGTGCTAAGCCAGCAATGACCACGACCCATATTTTATTGCTTTTTGCTACTCCTTTACCTAATTGAGAACCGATTGGCGTGATTCCAATATCTGTTCCCAATAGGAAAATAGCTAAACCCGCAACAATACATAAGGCTCCTAATAAAAATTTAATTAATAAGTTTGTTTCTAATGGTGCAATCGTCAGGTGTAAAACAAGTACAATCGCTACAATTGGTGAAACCGCTAATAAAACTTCTTTCAATTTCTCTGTTAAACTATTCAAACGACAAACAATCCCTTTCTTTTTACTTTACAAAAATGATTCTTCTTCTTTTGTGGTAAACCAATTTTTTTAGTCTCATTATATAGTGTACCATATTAAATGGTTTACGATTCATGATACGTCTTTTCTTTAGGCAAATATAATTTAAAAATAAGGAAAATTTCAATAAACGGAAGGTTTTTTTTAGTACCTTTTGGTTAAAATGTGTCACTCGCTTTTTAGGTCTTCGAATAGCTTACAAAAAAATAAGCTTGATTTTCAGTTAAGAAAACCAAGCTCACTCATTTGTTTAGGATACTAAGTTATCCAAAAAAGATAAAGTTCTATTTATTTTGTTCTTTTTCTACTTTTGTTTCTACTTTTTCAAGTTGACGTTTAGCAAAATCACGTCCGCCGATACCGAATGAGATAGCGAAGGCAACTGAAAGTCCTCCAAGAATCAATAAGAAAGCAAAGTTAACAATACTTGTAGCAAACTTTAATTGGTCTAATCCCATGAAGACTGCCATCACGATTAAGATATATTTGATAATATTACCTGACAAACGACTACCTGTTGTTTGAGTAATAAAGTTACCTAATAATGATCCACCAATTAAACCAATAGCTAAAATAAGCAAGGCACTAATAACTAATGGCAAGTAAGCAATTACTGCTGTACCAATTGTATTTAATACTTTTAAGTTTAAAACGTTCAAAGCTTCAACAACAAAGAATACGATTAAAATAGCTTGAACGACTTGTCCGATAACTTTAGCTAGATCAAATGGTGTAGTCATTGAACCAGGAGTTTTAAGGTATTTATTTAATTTATTGATACCTGTTCCTTGTAATAAACCTGAGATTAAATCTCCAACAAACTTAGCTAAAACAACGCCTACTCCAATTAAAATAACGGCTACTATTACGTTTGGAATAGCTGCTAATACTTGGTTTAATACCATAACAATTGGTTCTGAAATACTTTTTATTTGCAATGTTTCAAGTGCTACTGTAATGATTGGTACTAAAATAATGATGTAAACAACGTTTGCCAATACTTTAGCAATCGTCATTTTTTGTGATACAGAAGGAGTTGCTTCGTTAGCAAC
>JAGQHW010000044.1 GCA_020431645.1 Carnobacterium sp.
CATATTTTAAGATACTGGACATAATATGAATAACAGCATTACTTTGAGTAACATCTTTATTTACTTCAGCCTCCATGTTCGCTTCATCAAAGAAAGAATGCATAAATTTTGTTCTAAGCGATTCTTTGTAGTCAATAAAATTCACTTCATTTGGAGCAACTCGTCCATTAAATTTCAATAAAATTTGCTCATGAGCACTCAAAAGAGTTTCTAAGCGTTCTCGAATTTGAATTCTTAATTCTTCTGGAAAGTGGTTAAAAGAGTTCTCATTTTGATGCAAGGTGTCAGCTAAGTTGTATGCAGCTTTGGTTGTTGAGATGATTTGACGATAAACAACGATTTTTCTTAATATCTGGGATCGGTTTTTCTTTCGGGAGTACGTCCCTTCATCTTTGAATAAAGAGTAATAGGTCTCTAATCGAACTAACTCAGAATGTACCCATTTTAAATCCTTTTTTAAAATAGAGAATTCGCTATTTTTTCGTACACTAGCTCTAATCCACTTCATAATTTCAGAAGTTGTATAATCGATCAAATGAAACATTTTTTCTTCGTATTTAGGAGGAAAGAAAAGGGTATTAACTAAAAATGCAATAACCACACCCAGCAATGTCGCTAAGATTCGAATAGTAGCTGAAAAAACGAAATTCTCTCCAGGACTCATCATGATGACAACTAACGTTACGGTTGCTAAACCAATAACAGGTCCTAGATTAAATTGATTCAAGATGGCAATGAGTAAAACAGCTGCCATTCCAATAAAAATAAAATGGTTGCCCAATGTGATATTAACAATAATAGCTAACACACCACCAACTATATTAGCGAAGACTCTATCTTTTAGTGTCTTAACTGATCGTTTTAAAGAAGGTTGTAATGCAAAAATTGCCGATATAGCAGCTAAGACGGCTGCAGTGTTCATGTTTAATAAATAAGGTATGGCTAAAGCAAGAGTAATGGCTAGACCAGTTTTCATCGTCCTTGCTCCAATTTTCATAAAAGATATCCTCTCTCCCGCAGAATTATTTCAAGTTATAGTTAAGTTCAGTATTGTAATACCTTCATTTTAACAAATAATCATAGCAATGAGAAGAGAATGTATAGGTAAAGTGCATTTTAAGTAAATTAGTTTTTTAAAATTGTTTCATCGTTCTTTTTTTGTGTTTATTAAAGAACAAAAGACAAAATTATTTGTTATATTCAAATCGAAGGTGCACCAATGGGATATTGTTGCATTCTTATGTGATAAACGTTATTATTAAGAAAATAAGACAATCAATTAAAATCATTTAGTTTTTAAAAAATAGACTAATTGGTTGAATGTATTGAATGAGGAGGGATTTATTTATGGTTACCAATCAACTAGTGAATCAGACAATTGAAAAACTAAAAGCAGCTAATATCCGAATAACACCTCAACGGCACGCAGTCTTAGAATACCTAATAAAAGCAGATAGCCATCCAACAGCAGATGATATTTATCGTTCTTTAGTCGAACGATTTCCTAATGTTAGTGTCGCTACTATCTATAATAATTTGCGTTTATTTACTAAAATTGGATTTGTAAAAGAAATGACTTATGGAGACGGCTCAAGTCGCTTTGATTTTGCAACAACGCAACACTATCATGCTATTTGCGAAAAATGTGGTAAAATAGAGGATATCTACTATTCAGGTCTTGAAGATATTGAAGAAACAGTCCAAAATTTAACCGGTTATAAAGTAACCAATCATCGAATGGAAGTTTACGGGATATGTCCTGATTGCCAAGCTTTAATGGCTAGCGAATAAGTAACTCGTTTACTCGTAACCTATTCAGTCATGCATCCTTCATAAGTCGAACAATTAGTTAATGTGACTTTATCCCCATCTTATCTTGATTCATACTATTTTTCTAAAACAATGTTCGCATTAAACAGACATGACTTAAACGAATAGACTAAAGAATAAGAACTAGAAAAGGAAGTATGAATTATGACAACATTAAATGACGTTGCCAAAAAAGCAAATGTGTCTAAAATGACGGTTTCACGCGTCATTAATCATCCTGAGCAAGTCACGGATGAATTAAAAGAACTTGTTTTTAAAGCAATGGAAGAATTAAATTATCGACCAAATGTAGCAGCTAAAGCGTTGGTCAATAACCGAACTCAAATTATTAAGTTGTTTATCTTAGAAGAGATGGATACAACAGAACCTTATTACATGAACTTATTAACTGGAATAGCCCAAGAGCTAGATGCGCGTCACTATTCTTTGCAACTTGTTACAAAAAATAACTTTGACATTGGTACTTGTGATGGCTACATCATGTGCGGTGTCCGTGAGAAAGACTATGATTGGATTAGCGGTGCAACCAAACCCGTTGTGTTATTTGGTGAAAATCGCCATGGATATGATTTTGTTGATTCAGATAACAAAGCGGGGATTTCACTGGCCACTCAGTATGCAGTTGATTCGAAGTACCAAAATATTATTTTTATTGGGATTGATATAGATGAATTATTTGAGCTATCAAGAGAATCTGGTTACTTGCAAATAATGGCAGAAAACAAGATGGATGCTCAAATTTTTCGCTTTGGAAACCATTCTAGACAAGCAGCTAAATTTATTAAAGACAAGTGGACTGATTTTTCGCCGAATACTATTTTTGTTTGTAGTTCAGATCGACTAGCATTAGGGATTCAAAGAGGGATTATTGAAATGGGTGGAGATATACCAAATGATTTTGGTATTATTGGGCATGATGGAATCTTTCTAGACCAAATTGCTTTTCCACAATTAACGACAGTAAAACAAGCAGTTATTGAAATGGGAGCTGCTTGTGCCAAGATGCTGCTTAATAAAATCGATCAAGAGGGTGTTTCCCAAGGATCGATTTTGTTCGAACCAGAATTGATTGTTAGAGGGACAACTAAACAAGAGGAATAAACTAAAGTAAGGGAGGTTTTACAATTGATGAAAGCAATGATTGTTGTCAATCCTTCTTCGGGTAGTGAACAAGCAAAAGAATATGTTAGCCAATTAAACATTCGGTTAAAAGAACAGTTTGATGAGATAGTAATAAAAGAAACACAAAAAGCTGGTGATGCGTTAAACTTTTCTGCTCAAGCCTCTAAAGAACAGTTTGGAGCTGTCTTCTTAATGGGTGGAGACGGAACGGTAAATGAAGGAATCAATGGCGTTGCAAAACAAAATTATCAGCCTGATATTGGGATTATTCCATTAGGAACCATAAATAATTTTGCTCGTGTTTTAGGGATATCTATGAAGCCTGAAGAAGCAATTAAGCAAATAAATTTTAAGCATAAAAAGGACGTTGATATTGGAAAAGTAAACGATCAATTTTTTGTTAGTACTGTTTCTGCAGGCTCTATACCAGAAACCGTCCAACACGTTGATGAAGAATCTAAAGAGACATTTGGCTCATTAGCTTACCTTTTAGAGGGAATCAAAGCATTAAATAATGATGAAAATTTGACGTATCAAATGATGCTAGATGATCAGGATTTTGAAGAAGAGTACAGTATGGTTTTAATAGGATTAAGTTCATTTGTTTTTGGAATAGAGACTGTATTTTCTTTCGCAAAAATGGATGATGGCTATTTTAATATGCTTTGCCTAAAAGAATCGACAGCAACTGAAAAGATAAAGTTGATTCCAGAACTTTTTCACGATGATGAAAATTACTCAGATAAATTGAGCGTCAAACGATTTAAAAGTGCAGAGTTAAGAATAAAAAATGGCAAAAAAATGAATACGACAGTAGACGGAGATAAAGGACCAGCCTTTCCTGTTCACTTAGAGATTTATCCACAATTCTTAACGGTATTTGTACCTAAGGATTAATTAAAGCTTTTTGTTAAACCAGGAATGCTCAATAAAATGAGTATCCCTGGTTTTTATTTATAGATTAAATAATAAAGGTGGGAATAATAATGGTTTTATTTTAGTCTTATTGCTTTTAAAAGTGAGAAGTTTCAAATGCAATAGGCTTTTTCAAATGTATTCTTTTATTCTTGTTACCGTTAACATCGTGAATGATATTGTAAGTGTTTCCTTATTTGAGTATCCTTGAATTAGATAGATGAAACGAAAAGAGGAGGTCCAATACAATATGACAACAAAATGGTGGAAAGAAGCCATTGTTTATCAAGTTTATCCAAGAAGTTTTCAGGATAGCGACAATGATGGAGTTGGAGACTTAAAAGGGATAATTAGTCGTCTTGACTACATACAATCATTAGGTGTTACTGTTATTTGGTTAAACCCAATCTTTACTTCTCCACAAGTTGATAATGGCTATGACGTATCAAATTACTATGAAATCGACCCTCTTTTTGGTTCAATGGAAGAGACAACCGAACTAATTAAACAAGCACATAAACGTGGAATAAAAGTAATCTTTGATTTTGTTTTGAACCATACATCAGATCAACATCCTTGGTTTCAAGAAGCGTTAAAAGATTCAGAGAATACTTACCGAGACTATTATCTTTGGGCTGATGGGAAAGCGGCTGATCAGTTGCCGAATAATTGGGCTTCTTTCTTTGGTGGCTCAGTTTGGGAAAAAGAACCTTTAGGTGAACAATATTATTTCCATTTATTTGCTAAAGAAATGCCCGACTTAAATTGGGGAAATCCTAACGTACAATCAGAGATGTTAGAAATTGCCTTTTTTTGGATGGAAAAAGGCATAGATGGTTTTCGTTTAGATGCTTTTATTCATATGGATAAAGAAGAAGGCTATCCAGATGTTCTTGCTACAATCGATGGAGAATTGGTTTTAGCTGAAAATTATTACGCTAATTTGCCTAAAGTAAATGAATATATGAAGACATTTGCTCAGGCTTTGCGTAGTCGTTATCCAGATGTTTTTCTAGTAGGTGAAGCAGCTTCAGCAACAATTGACTTAGCTGTTAACTACTCAGATCCTGCAAATGAAGCTTGTGATGCAGTTATTACTTTTCGTTATTTCACAGAAGATGAGAAACAAAAAGATGCTCGCTTACCGATGTCAATGCAATCAGGGAAGTTAGATATTAAACAATTCAAAGAAACAATGATTGAATGGCAAGAACGTTTAGCCGATTTTGGTGGCCCAACTCTTTATTGGAATAATCATGATATGGCACGAGCTGTTTCTCGTTTTGGTGATGCTATCCAATATCGAGAAAACAGCAGTAAGATGCTAGCAACCTTAATGTATTTACAAAAAGGGATACCGTTTATTTTAAATGGTGAAGAAATAGGGATGAAAAATTTAGAAATAAAGACCATTGAAGGCTTCTTTGCTCCTGAGGCAAAAGGTTTTTATCAAAAAGCTTATGATTTAGGCTATCGGTCGGATCATATCCTTAAGGAATTAAATGCAACGAGTAAAGATGCTAGTCGAGGAGTCATGCAATGGGATACTACTCCATTTTCAGGATTTTCAAAGGTTAATCCATGGAGTGGGGTAAATAACGAACTCGACTATAACGTAGCCAAGCAAGAAGAAGATTCTTCTAGTATCTTAAATTACTACCGAAGTTTATTGGCATATAAAAAAATGCCTTTATTCACTAAAGGAAGTTTTAAGTTAATGAAAACAACGGATCAATTGTATTGTTATGAACGAAGACTGGATGATCAAGTGGCTTTAATTTGTTGTAATTTAAGTGATCAATCTTCAAACTATAAAGATACACGTTTTTCAAATGAAACAGGTAAGATTTTATTAGAGAATGGTGATAACTCTCTAGAATACCAACAAATTACATTGGAACCTTATGGGTCATTCGTTTTAATGCTAGACGAAATCAACGCATAAAAGTTTGTGGATGAAAACTGTTAAAGGTTAGCTAAAAAAATGATTTAATAAATGTATAGAAAAGAGGAATAAATTAAATGGAAACATCAGCAATTTTTCATAGGCCAGAAAGTGAATATGCCTACCTCTACACAAAAGATGAAATGCATATCCGAATACGCACTAAAAAAGGGGACGTTTCTAACGTCATGCTCATTAGTGGGGACCCTTATTTACATGAACAGAAAAAATGGTATTTAGAGAATACGCCAATGAATTTAACTTTAAGTACAGATGTTCATGATTATTGGTTCATCAAAATCAGTGCGGAATTCAGACGGTTATCTTACGGTTTTCATGTTATCGGAAACGATGGGACAGAAGTACTTTACGGCGATAGAGGAGTGTTTCCTTATGAGGAAAAATATTTGGCTTTTGCTAATTCGTTTTTCCGGATGCCTTATTTTCAAGAAATTGATCGGTTTAAAGCGCCAGATTGGGTAAAGAAAACGATTTGGTACCAAATTTTCCCAGAACGTTTCGCAAATGGAGATACGAGCAATGATCCAGCAGGTACGCTACCTTGGGGCAGTAAAAAACACCCTACGCGTGATGATTTTTATGGAGGGGATTTGCAAGGTGTGATTGACCAGTTAGATTATCTAGTTGATTTAGGAATAAACGGCATTTATTTTTGCCCTATTTTCAAGGCAACGTCAAATCATAAATATGATACAACAGATTATTTTGAAATTGATCCAGACTTTGGCGATAAAGAAACGTTCAAAAAGTTAGTAGATGAAGCACATAAAAGAGGCATTCGCATTATGTTAGATGCGGTCTTTAACCATTTAGGGATGTTGTCTTATCAATGGGCAGATGTTGTTGAAAATGAAGAAAAATCTAAATACGCTGATTGGTTCCATATCCACCAATTTCCAGTGAAGTTAGATGAAAATTTATCAACGGAAGAATTAGAAGATGTTGGACAAGTTCCTTATGATACGTTTGCTTTTACTGGACATATGCCTAAATTAAATACAGCGAATCCAGCTGTTCAAGATTATTTATTAGAAGTAGCAGCGTATTGGATTCGTGAATTTGATATTGATGCTTGGCGTCTGGATGTTGCAAATGAAGTGGATCACCATTTTTGGAAAAGATTTTATCAAGTAACAACTGATTTAAAAGAAGATTTTTATATTTTAGGAGAAATTTGGCATTCTTCTCAAAATTGGCTACAAGGCGATGAATTTCATGCTGTTATGAATTATGCCTTTACAGGAACAATAGAAGATTACTTTATGAATAAACGAATTTCAGCTAGTAAAATGGTTTCTGGACTGAATGAACAATTAATGTTGTATCGTCAACAAACAAACGAAGTTATGTTCAATTCTTTGGACTCACACGATACAGCGCGGATTCTATCTATTAGTGGAGGGAATAAAGATGTTGTGAAATCAAGTCTTGCGTTTACGTTTATGCAACACGGTTCTCCATGTATCTATTATGGTACTGAAATTGGAATGGATGGATTTGATGATCCAGATTGCCGTAAGTGTATGGTTTGGGATGAAGATGAGCAAGATTTAACGATGCTAACGTTCACAAAAGAGCTGATTGCCTTTAGAAAAAATTATCAAGCGGTCTTAAGTTTTGGAGAATTAGACTGGTTTGATGTAAGAGATGAAAAAGATATTATTGGATTTAAACGTTCATTTGGAAAAGAAACGCTTGTTGCTTACTTCAATCAAGGAGCACAAGAGTTAACATTGCCGGTAGTTCATCAAAACCAATTAGTTTTATCTCATCTAGTAACTGAAAAAGACGATTATTCAACTATTGAAAAAAATGGTTTTGTTGTTTATAAAGAAACGAAGCTACTGTAAAAAGTAAATTGAATTAATCTCAAAAGAGTAGTTTAGCTACTCTTTTTTGAGAGAGTTGATTGATTCTGAGAGCAGCAATAAGCTAAAAGTCTTTAGGTTTTAATTAGTGTCTCAAAGAAGGATTCTTAATTGTTATTCTTTAAAATAGTGAACTGAAAAATAATGGTATAGCTATAAAATATTCGTTCAGTTGTCTCTGACAGGCTTTAATCTAAAAAATGAATGATAAATGGGCTTTTATCTAGTCTTAAACAGGGATAAATGATTCTGTTACCGGTAACAGTGATAAAACGATTGCAAGAAAGCGGTTTATCGTTAATAATAAGAATGTAAAGAGAAATAACAAAAAAGCAAAACATTAGAGGAGGATATTAAATTGAAGAAAAGTAATTGGAAAAAGTATGCTGTTGGATTGGTTTCTGCAAGTGCCCTATTATTAGCTGCATGTGGTGGAGGAAGCGGATCAGATACTGCTGCATCTGATTCAAAAGATGGTGCAGGAAGTGGAGAATTAAACATCTCTGTTGATGCAGGTTATGTTGATTACGTTAACGAAATCAAAGCAGATTTTGAAAAAGAGCATGATGTAAAAATAAAGATTACTGAAAGAGATATGTTTGAACAATTAGAAGCTTTGCCATTAGATGGACCAGCAGGAAGTGCTCCTGATATCATGATGTCAGCATATGACCGTATTGGGCCTCTAGGACAACAAGGACATATTGCAGAAGTAACATTAGGAAATGAAGCACAGTATAACGATACTGATAAAGCACAAGTAACGATTGATGATAAAATCTTTGGTGAACCTGCTGTTATTGAAACACTTGTTTTATACTACAACAAAGACTTGATTGAAAAAGCTCCAGCAACATTTAAAGAAGTTGAAGCATTAGCTAAAGATGAGAAATACAATTTTGAAGGCGAAGCTGGAAAAAATACTGGTTTCTTAGCAAAATGGACTGACTTCTACTTCTCTTATGGATTAGTTGCAGGATATGGCGGATACGTATTTGGTGAAGACGGAACAGATGCTTCAGATATTGGTTTAAATAACGACGGAGCAGTTGAGGCGATTACTTACGCTACAGACTGGTTCAAAAATGTATGGCCTCAAGGAATGCTAGATATCACAAGTTCTGATGCTTTCATTACAGATCAATTCTTAGCTGGTAAAGTTGCTGCATTTATTGGTGGACCTTGGCAAGCACAAGCACTAAAAGAAGCAGGCGTTAATTACGGCGTAGCAACAATCCCTACTCTAAACAATGGCGAAGAATACCAAGCGTTTGGTGGAGGAAAAGGCTGGGTTGTTAGCAATTACTCAAAAAATAAAGAAGTGTCACAAGCATGGTTAGACTATGTAACAACAACTGAAAACCAAAACAAATTCTATGATGCTACAAATGAAATTCCAGCAAACCAAGAATCACGTGAATATGCAACAGGCAAAGAAGATGAATTAACATCTGCCGTTATTGCACAATACAAAGAAGCACAACCTATGCCAAATATTCCTGAAATGGCTGAAGTATGGGCAGGCGCAGAAAACTTGATGTTCGATGCAGCTTCTGGCAACAAAACACCAAAAGAATCAGCAGATGAAGCCGTTAAAATGATCTCTGAATCTATTGAACAAAAATACACTAAAGAATAATAATGATACTTTTTATCGGCAGAGAATGAGTCTATTCTCTGCCATTATTATTAAGTGAAAAGAGGAGAGAGAGTATGTCTAAGGAAAATCAGCCTAAAAAGCTAAAAGATGAAAAAAAGGCTATGCTGTATTCCATTATTCCTGGTATTGGACAATTTTATAATGAACAAAAATTTAAAGGGTTCGTTTTTCTAGGAATTACGTTAGCATTTATTTATGAAATGATTGTATTTGGCGCAAATGCCATAACAGGCTTATTTACTTTAGGAAGTGTGCCTGTCGAAGATCATTCTTTGTTTATTATGATCGGTGGAACATTGCAATTAATTATAATTGTTATCTTTTTAGCTTTTTATGCATTGAATATCTATGATGCCAAAACGGTGGCAACTAGATGGAACAAACAATTACCAGTAAATACAACAGCAAAATCGGTTTTATACAACGTTTATGATAATGGTTTCCCCTACTTATTGATTGTGCCAGCTTATCTAATGATGGCTTTTACGATTATCTTTCCAGTGCTAGTTACTTTGTTCATGGCCTTTACAAACTATGACTTTTATCATATTCCACCAGCAAACTTAATTGATTGGATTGGCATTAAAAACTTTACAAATATTTTATTTTTAAGTTCTTATCGTGATGCCTTCACATCTGTATTCAGTTGGACAATTATTTGGACACTTTGTGCAACAACTTTACAAATCTCTTTAGGTATTATAACTGCCGTTATCACGAATCAATCCTTTATAAAAGGCAAACGATTCTTTGGAGTTATTTTCTTATTGCCTTGGGCTGTTCCTGCATTTATCACTATTCTCTCTTTTTCAAATATGTTTAATGATAGTATTGGTGCAATCAATACCCAAGTTATTCCTTTGTTAAATCATCTTCCTTTTATTGAAATCGGACAAGTTGCTTGGAAAACACAAGCACTTTGGTCAAAGGTAGCCATTGTATTGATTCAAGGATGGTTAGGATTCCCTTATATTTATGTTATGACAACGAGTATTTTGCAATCTATTCCAGAAGATCTATATGAAGCAGCTAAGATTGATGGAGCGAACGCTATTCAACGTTTCAAAGAAATTACGTTACCAATGATTTTCATGGTTGCAGCTCCTACGTTTATTACACAATATACCGGTAACTTTAATAACTTCTCAATGATTTACTTGTTTAACAATGGAGGTCCTGGAAGCGTTGGCGGTGGTGCTGGTGCGACAGATATTTTAATCTCTTGGATTTATAAATTAACAACAGGTACGTCACCACAGTACTCAATGGCAGCTGCGATTACATTAATCATTTCAACACTAGTTATCTCAGTTTCTTTAATCGTATTCCGTAAAACAAAAGCTTTCAATATGGAGGATGCTTAAGATGAAAAATAAATTAAAATCCCAAAAAACGTCTACTTTCTTAAGTCATTTTTTTACGTATGCATTTATGATTGCTCTTTCTATTATTATCATTTACCCACTTCTCATTACGGCTAGTTCAGCTTTTAAATCTGGAAACATTACAGCCTTTTCTCTAGATTTCAACGCAGATTGGACATTAGCCAACTTTCAACGTCTTTTCAGTGAAACGCTATATGGAACTTGGTATATGAATACGCTTATTGTGGCGACTTCAACAATGGTTGTTCAAGTTGCTTTAATTACCTTGGCTGGTTATGCTTATAGCCGCTATAACTTTATGGGAAGAAAGAAGAGTTTAATTTTTTTCCTTGTTATTCAGATGGTGCCAACTATGGCAGCACTAACCGCGTTTTATGTTATGGCTTTATTACTAGGAGCATTAGACCAATTTTGGTTCTTATCTATGCTTTATATTGGTGGAGGTATCCCAATGAATACCTGGTTAATGAAAGGGTACTTTGATACAGTACCGAAAGAATTGGATGAATCAGCTAAACTAGATGGAGCAGGGCATTTCCGTATTTTCTGGCAAATTATTTTGCCGTTAGTTCGTCCAATGATAGCTGTTCAAGCTCTATGGGCCTTCATGGGACCATTTGGTGACTTTATGCTAGCTCGTTTCTTATTAAGAAGTCCAGAAAAAATTACGGTAGCTGTTGGACTGCAAACGTTTATTAGCAACCCGCAAAATCAAAAAGTTTCTTTATTTGCTGCTGGTGCAATTCTAATTGCTGTTCCCATTTCCATTCTATTCTTTATGCTACAAAAGAACTTTGTTTCTGGTTTGACTTCTGGAGGAACAAAAGGATAACGATAATGAATTAATCCATATATGAACGTTACAAAAAAGTAGAAGTACTAGATAGAAATAGTTAAGAAAAAGAAGGAGTTCCTATGAAAACAGATGTATTTCCACTGACCTATTTTAAAAATATTTGGACGCCTAGAATGATCTTTAAAAAGCGCCATGAATTGAATTGGTTCCAACTTATCCTTGTTTTATTTTTTTTAACAAGCATACTCATGGTTCCTGTATCCTTAAATTTCTTAAAGATGGAAACATATCCTATTGAAGAAAGCTACCCAGAGACACTGGCACTAGTAGACGAGTCTGTTGTTGCAGCTTTTCAAGAAGCAACAAGTGAAGATGGAGCGTTAGTTACTGATCCCGGGTCACAGGTTATTAAGGAAAAGGGTGTAGTGAGTATAACAAACTCAGATTCTGTTATTAAAGAAAATTTGAAAGCAGAAAATGCGCTTATCTTTTCAGACAACGAACTTTATTTGAAAAATAAAGGTGTACCGGTTTCTAGCGTACGATACACAAAGGACTTTAATCCTAGTCAATTAAACTCTGTCAAAGATATGAGAGCAGCTATTTCACGTCAGTGGTTTTTTCAAAACCGCGTTTATGTAATAGGCTCTTTGTTATTGTTGGTTTTCAGTATATTATTTGTCAGTACTAGTTTAATTGTTTTAGGATCTGCTGTGTTTTTATATTTAACTAGAAAAAATTCTTTTTCATCTATCAAAACATATAAAGAATCTGTGAATTTAATTCTCAACGCATTAGGTATTCCTTCTTTACTCGCATTAATTTCAGGTTTTATCCAATTTGATGTCGTTGTTATGCTGACTATTCAGTCAATTGGTTTGGCTTTAATGATTTTAGCCGTTTTTTATACAACACGTTTTAATGATAAAGTCTTGGTTAAAAATAATAGAAAAGCTATTGGAGGCAAGAAAAATGACTAAACGTTTATTTGAAGTAAATCCTTGGAAAATTAACTCTTCTTCTTTAGAAATAAAAGACAAGCGTCTACAGGAAAGTTTGACCTCTATTGGAAACGGCTATATGGGGATGCGTGGGAATTTCGAAGAGGGATACTCAGGAGATAGCCACTTAGGTACTTACATTGCTGGTGTTTGGTATCCAGATAAAACTCGTGTTGGTTGGTGGAAAAATGGCTATCCAGAGTATTTTGGAAAAGTCATTAATGCAACCAATTTTATTCCAATAAACATTGCGCTAGATGATATCAAAATTGATTTAGCTAAAGATACTGTTAAAGATTACTCAATAGAACTAAATATGAAAACGGGGATATTATCTCGCTCGTTTACAGTTGTAAAAAATCAACTAGAAGTCCAATTTTGTTTTAAACGTTTTGTTAGCATTGTTGTAAAAGAACTAGCCTTAATTAATGTGTCTGCAAAAGTGTTAAAAGGCGAAACAAAAGTTACGTTTAATCCTTTTATGGACGGAAATGTAACCAATGAAGACAGCAATTATGATGAAAATTTCTGGTTAGAAATCGATCGTGCTGCTGGTGAGAAGAGTCATCTAACAACACAAACCATTCCAAATCCTTTTGGAATTGAACAATTTACTGTAACAACGATGATGCAAACTCTTGCTGAAAAATCTAATGCTCGTCAAACGAATGAAGAGTTTATGAAAGTTGAAGAGATAATTGACTATCATTTGGCTACTGGTGAACAGGCAATGGTTACTAAATTAGTAAGTGTCGTTACGAGTAGAGATATCAAAACAGATAAGCAACTGACTGTTGCAACTCGTATTTTAGATGAAGCGATTGAAAAAGGTCCTGAGTTCTTAGAACAAGAACACGTAACTGCTTGGGCAGAACGCTGGCGCAAAGCAGATGTCGTTATTGAAGGAGATGACGAGAGTCAACAAGGTATCCGTTTCAATATTTTTCAGTTATTTTCAACTTATTATGGAGAAGATTCAAGATTAAATGTTGGTCCAAAAGGATTTACAGGTGAAAAATATGGCGGAGCAACCTATTGGGATACAGAAGCGTATATTATCCCTATGTATCTATCTGTTGCAGACGAAGCTGTATCAGAGCAATTACTGACATACCGATATGATCAATTAGACGGAGCTTTTCATAATGCGAGACAACAAGGACTAAAAGGTGCTCTCTATCCAATGGTTACGTTTAATGGCGTAGAATGCCATAATGAATGGGAGATTACATTTGAAGAAATTCATCGCAATAGTTCTATTGCTTTTGCTATCTACAACTACACTAATTACACTGGAAAAGAAGACTACTTGGTAACGAACGGAATCGATGTCTTAGTTGGTATTTCACGTTTTTGGGCTGATCGTGTGCATTATTCTAAAAGAGAAAATTGCTACATGATTCATGGAGTCACAGGTCCGAATGAGTATGAAAATAACGTAAATAACAATTGGTACACGAATAAAATGGCTGCTTGGACACTAAATTATACTTTAGAAAGTTTAGGAAAAGTTTCTAATGATAAAAAACAGGCTTTAGGTTTGTCAGATGAAGAAATAGCTCAATGGCTAGAAATTATTGCTAAAATGTACTATCCATACGATAAAGAATTAGACGTTTTTGTTCAGCATGATACATTTTTGGATAAGGATTTGCGTCCTGTTTCTTCATTAAATAAAAAAGAAGATTTACCAATCAATCAAAAGTGGTCATGGGATAAAATTTTGCGTTCTTGTTTTATTAAACAAGCAGATGTCTTACAAGGGATTTATTATTTAGGGGATACCTTTACAATAGAAGAAAAAGAGCGTAATTTTGATTTTTATGAGCCAATGACGGTTCATGAAAGTTCTTTATCGCCTTCTATTCATGCTATATTGGCTGCAGAATTAGGTAAAAAAGAAAAAGCTGTTGAGTTTTATGCTCAAACGGCTCGTTTAGATTTAGATAACTACAATAACGATACCGAGGATGGACTCCATATTACGTCTATGAGTGGTGGATGGTTAACCATCGTTCAAGGATTCGCTGGTATGCGCACAGCCCAAGAAACGTTATCCTTTAAACCATTCTGTCCAGATAATTGGGATGGCTACAACTTTACGATTAAATATCGCTCACGTTTATTACACGTTAATGTAACGAAAAAAGACGTCACAGTTAAGTTAAGCGAAGGGAAAGCCCTGGGCATTGAATTGTATAGCCAAAAAATTGATTTAACAGATACTGTTACCGTTGCTATTCAGTAAACTACCATTAAATGAAGAGGTGTTAGTGTTGATAAAAGGATTTATTTTCGATTTGGATGGTGTGATAACAGATACAGCAGAGTATCATTACCTAGCTTGGCAGGAATTAGCTGGAAAAATAGGTATCTCTATTGATCGTGTGTTTAATGAACAATTAAAAGGAATTAGTCGTATGGATTCTTTAGAACGAATTTTAGCTTACGGCAATAAAAATGATGCTTATACTGAAGAAGAAAAACGGCAATTAGCTGATGAAAAAAATGAAGAGTACAAAAAATTAATAACTAATATTTCTCCAAGTGATTTGTTACCAGGTATAAAAGAGTTTATAGCGGAGCTAAAGCAAGCAGATATGAAATTAGCTTTAGCCTCTGCAAGTAAAAATGGACCAGATATTTTAAATCAACTTGGGATTGCTGACTTATTCGATACAATTGTTGATCCAGCAGCCTTAGCTAATGGGAAACCAGATCCAGAGATTTTTATTAAAGGTGCAAAACAATTAAAGTTAACTCCTGAAGAATGTATTGGAGTTGAAGATGCAAAAGCAGGTATTGACTCTATCAATGCTGCTGATATGTTTTCAGTTGGAGTGGGAACTCCAGAATCAATGCAACGTGCAGATATGTTTGTAGCAGATACGACCCAACTAAACTATGCATCTATTTTAGCTGCAGTACAAAAATAGACAAGGAGGGAATCAGTCAATATGGAAAAAAAATGGTGGAATGATTCTGTCGTTTACCAAGTTTATCCCAGAAGTTTTCAAGATAGCAACAATGATGGTATTGGGGATTTAAGAGGAATCATTCAACGACTAGATTATCTAGCTGAGTTAGGAATCGATGTTATCTGGTTAAGTCCCATTTACCAATCACCAAACGATGATAACGGATATGACATTAGTGATTATGAGGCTATTTCGCCAGAATTTGGCACAATGGCTGATGTTGAAGAACTAATTAAACAATCTGAAAAACGTGGGATTAAGATTTTAATGGATTTAGTTGTTAACCACACTTCTGATGAACACATATGGTTTAAAGAAGCTTCAAAAAGTAGAGAAAATCCTTATCGTAATTATTATATCTGGCGCGATCCATTAGAAAATGGAGAAGCTCCCAATAACTTAACTTCGGTTTTTAGTGGCTCTGCTTGGGAGTTAGATGATCGGACCAATCAATATTATTTGCATCTTTATAGTAAAAAACAGCCAGATTTAAACTGGGAAAATCCAAAGGTACGTGAAGAAATTTATAAAATGATGAATTTTTGGTTAGAAAAAGGTATTGGTGGCTTCCGAATGGACGTTATCGATACTATTGGTAAGATTCCTGACGAACTTATAACAACTAACGGACCTAAACTGCATGACTATATTCAAGAAATGAATCGTGCTACTTTTGGCCAATATGATGTTTTAACAGTAGGAGAAACATGGGGAGCAACGCCAGAAATAGCAAAACTCTATTCTGATCCAATTAGAAAGGAATTATCAATGGTTTTTCAATTTGAGCATATTGGGTTAGATCAAGTACCTGGTAAACCTAAATGGGATACAAAAGAACTTGATTTCATTGAGTTGAAAGCTGTTTTTTCTAAATGGCAAACAGAATTAGGCAACAAAGGATGGAATAGTCTATTTTGGAATAATCATGATATTCCAAGAATAGTTTCTAACTGGGGAGATGATTCTCCAGAATATCGGACCGTTTCAGCGAAAATGTTCGCGACTTTCTTACATCTTTTAAAAGGAACTCCTTATATTTTTCAAGGAGAAGAAATAGGGTTAATAAATACACCCGTTACTTCTATAGAAGAAATAGATGATATAGAGACAATAAATTTTTACAATGAACGAGTAAGCATAGACTATTCTAACGACGCTATTTTCTCTTCTATCAATAAAAAAGGTCGTGATAATTCAAGACGACCGATGCAATGGGATGATACAGAAAATGCAGGATTCACCAACGGGGAACCTTGGTTAGCGTTAAATCCAAATTATTTAAAGATAAATGTATTACAAGATCAACAAAGTAAAAATAGTATTTTTACATATTACAAAAAACTTATTCAATTACGTAAAGAAAATGAGTTGGTTGTTTATGGAGAATACAAAGAACTATTGCCTGATGATAAACAACTTTATGTATATGAGAGAAGTTACAATGGAGAAACCTGGTTAATTGTCTTAAATTTTTATAAAAAAGAAGCGGTTTATAAAGATAGCCAAGAAAGAATTGCTTCAATCGTGATAAGCAATTATTCAGATAGTTCTGAAGATATTTCAGATTTGAAGCTTAGACCGTATGAATCTATTGTCTTTAAACTAAACAAGAGACAAAAAAAGTAAATAAAATAAATCAAGACGGTATGTAGTAGTGTTTTTTAAACGTGAACGTTAAGGCTTTGTTACGTTTAAACGTTCATCTATTGCATCCGTTTTGTATATATATACGTGAATAAAGATAAAAAATTTAGTGGAATGTTCGCTTATTTTTTTAGATGAACAAACAGTTTATTTTTTTGTTGACCGATTATTAAAATATTGTTATAGTAGTTATTGTTAGTGATTAACAGCAAACGCACAACAAACTAATTTTTAAATGTCAAATAAACTCTTTGACATTTATTGAAGTCTTGTGCTACACTAGTAAATGTTCAACAGAGCAGAGTGAATTCATTTAATTGAATATTTATTCAAATAAAAAAATATTTATTCAAAAAACTGTTGACAAATCAAATTAAAATTGTTATTATTTAGAAGTTGTCAAAACGACAACGCAATCAAATTAGACCTTTGAAAACTGAACAAAGTAAAACAATAAACTGTGAACGGCGGTTCGGCCAAGGGTCGAACCAAAAGAAACAAAGTGAATAATTATTCGCTAGCAAGTCATTTTAATGAGCTTCAAGCATCGTTAAAAAGCGAAACAATCCTAACGGGTTGCTTCAACTTTTATGAGAGTTTGATCCTGGCTCAGGACG
>JAGQHW010000045.1 GCA_020431645.1 Carnobacterium sp.
TTCCGTTATTTTTACCCTAGTGAAGAAGGTGCTTTTTCATGGTGGAACTATCGGTTCTATGCTCGTAAAAATAATGCTGGTTGGAGAATTGATTATTTTTGCATTTCTAATCGGCTTGAAAACCAGTTATTCGATGTAAAAATCCACTCGGAAATTATGGGTTCTGATCATTGTCCTGTTGAGTTAATTCTGAAATGAAATAGAAGAGATAAAGCATCTTAATCCTATT
Source organism: Carnobacterium sp. (assembly GCA_020431645.1). Taxonomy (GTDB): domain Bacteria; phylum Bacillota; class Bacilli; order Lactobacillales; family Carnobacteriaceae; genus Carnobacterium_A. The sequence continues at coordinate 230 of JAGQHW010000045.1, forward strand.
AAATATAGGCTAGGATGCTTTTCATTATTAGTTGCTTCTATTAATATCTGAGATAGTGTAGCTTCGTGTATCGTAACGATGACGACTTCGAGAATATTCAAATGGGCGTCCATCTTTCAAGTAAACAACTTGTTCTACTTCTAATATTGGATCGTCTGCTTTACAATTCAGGTACTCTTGATCATAATGAGAAGATTTAGCTGCATGAATCTTTCTAAATGCACCACCAAAATGTAAATCTAGTTCTTCATGAATGTAACGATAAATAGATTGTTCTAGAATTTCTTCTGTTAATCCTACTGCTAAGTCAATTGGCATATACGTATGCTCCAACACATAGGGTTTACCGTCTACTACTCGTAATCTAATCAATTTATAAACGGGTTGATTTTTTTTAACCATCAAATGCTTCATTATCTCTTCTGTGGGGAATTCTACATTAAATTCAATCACTTTACTCGTAACTTTTTTTCCACTCAACTGTTTGGTTAGTCCTTCATATTCGTTCACAGCTGAATCTTGTTGATTTAACAGTGCGGTTTTCATTACGAATGTCCCTGATCCACGTTGGCGGTAAATAAGGCCCTCCATTGCAAGAATATCTAAGGCTTTTTTCATTGTCATACGACTGACTTCAAACTCTTTGGATAAACTAATTTGATCCGGAATAAGGGATTCAATAGGGTAGGTACCTGTTACTATTCGTTGTCTCATTTCATTAGCGATGGTTTCATATTTTACCATTTTCGTACCTCCTCTTACATCACATTTATCATACCGTATACTACTTAGAAAGACTAGTCTTTTAAAAGTGAACTTCCATTTTTTTAGCGGTCTTATTCACTATTCACTTTTTTTTGCTACTTATCTATTAAAAACAAATAAAATTTGAGACTTATTGCACAAAAAAAGAATGTCTTTTATTCTATTATACAGAAGTGAAAAAAGGACTAATCATTTTGATTAGTCCTTTTTTCACTTCTGTTTTATTATCCCTTTTCAGGTTCACTCATTTTTATTTGATTTAAGTTGGCACGGTCAATTAATTTCAAGAATGGGAACCAAATTAACCCAATAATTGCCATATCGATAATTTGTAATACACCACCCATGAATGAGTTTGTTGCCATAATCCCATTAATAATAACTGGTACAGTCCAAGGAACCGAAACACCAGTTGGAGTAGGAAAAATGCTTGTTGCCATCATTGTATAATTAAAAGCTGTAACAAATATCGGAGCTAGCAACCATGGTATTAATACAGATGCATTTAAAACCAATGGTAATCCAAAAATGAAAGGCTCGTTAACATTGAAAAGGCCAGGTCCTAAAGCTAAACGACCAACGTCTTTTAACTGCTTACTTTTCATAATAAATGACATCAATAAAACAACTATTAATGTACTACCTGAGCCACCCATTCCTACAGTAAAAATTTCTATGAATGGTTTTGTAACAATATGAGGCAAAGCTTCTCCAGCTTTAAATGCATCTAAATTGTCTAACATCAGTGTGTTCCAAATTGGATCCATTACAGAGTTAACAATAATTTGACCATGTAAGCCGAAGAACCATAAAAATTGAACAAAGAATACAGCAACAAGTGTAGCTGGTAATCCGCTGCCTAAACCAGTTAAAGGTACTTGAATCACGTTGTAAACAACGTCATGTAAATTTGTTGAGAAGAATCCTATAACTACAGCGTTTGCAATTAAGAATAATGTCAATGTTATAATAGCTGGTAATAATGCCGCAAAAGACTTCGCAACTGCTGGAGGAACGCCCTCAGGCATCTTGATAACGATTCCTTTTTTGACGACTCTTGTATAGATTTCTGCCGCAATAAATGCTGCAATCATTCCGATAAACATTCCTTTTGCTCCAAGACGATCTAACGTTAAGACGCCTGTTATTGCCTCACCTTTTTCAGTAACGGCTTCAAACGGTGTTAAGATCAGGTAGGCTGCTAGTGAAACTGCTCCACCATAAATTGCTTCGACATCATAAGATTTACTTAAATAATACCCTATACCAAATGTTACAAAAATAGTCATAATTGACATTGTTGCGTTTTGACCATTTCCGAATAATGTTCCTAACGTTCCTTTAGTCGCATCACTGAAAAACGGTAAGTTATTTACAACAACAACTATTGATCCAAACATTGTAATTGGAAAGGATAACATAAAAGCATCCCGCAACACTTTCAAATGACGATTATCTCCAAGCTTACCCGCAATCGGCATTAATTTATCGCCTAACTTATCAATAAATTCATTCATCGATAGTTCCTCTTTTCTAATTTTTTTACTGACTAATAACTGGCCTAGTTTGAGTCAGCCTTTTTTTTGAAATCGATTACAGTAAAAGAATACCATTTTATTTTTAATATGTCTAGTCTTTTATTGTAAATAGCTCTTCTTTTAAAAAATTAAATTAGTCGTACTTCTATGTATACCATTTAATAAGATTCTTGTCTAAAAAATAGGTATTTTCATTCTAATCAAACAATCAATAAATAAAAATTCTGATTGAGAATAAACTCAATCAGAATTTTTGCCTATTTAATAAAGAGTTAAATTAGAATCCATTTTGACTCGTCATTTCTTTAAACCAGTGGCCGCTTTTTTTAATCGTTCTCTTTCCTTCTTGATCTAAATCAACTGCAATAAAACCATAACGATTCTTGTAAGCGTTCATCCATGACCAGTTATCCATACATGTCCACATATGGTAACCTTTTACATTGCTTCCTTCTTGAATTGCTTGATGAACATAAGCTAAGTGGTCTTTAACAAATTCAATTCGATAGTCATCTTCTACTACACCTTTTTTATTAATATAGCGTTCTTCATTTTCAACACCCATTCCATTTTCAGAGATGAAGCATCGAATATTCCCGTAATTTTCTCTTAGATTAGTCAAAATATCATAAATACCTTTTTCATAAATTTCCCAACCACGGTAGGGATTCATTTTGCGTCCAGGCATGATATAATTATCAAAGTAGTCGTCTGGCATTGGTCCTTGAGCTAATTTTTCATGAGATTCTTTTGCCTTAATTCTTCTTGGTTGATAATAGTTTATGCCTAATAAATCAACCGTATTTTCTTTAATAATCGTTAAATCGCTTGGTTCTGTATTTGGTAAATGATCAATTTCTCGCAGTAGATTTATCAAATCTGTTGGGAATTCTCCTTTTACCGCTGAATCTAAGAATGACCGATTAAAGAATGCATCTGCAATTGAGGCAGCCTTTACATCTTCAGCATTGTTCTCATCACGAGGATAACTTGGTGTCAGATTCAAAATAATTCCAATTTCGCCATCGAGCTTCATTTCACGGTAACTTTTTATTGCTTTAGCACTTGCAAGAACTTCATGATACGCTACTTGAACAGCATGCTTCATATTCACTTCATTCGGATAATGGAATTGGTAAAGGTAACCTCCCTCAACAGGAACAATTGGTTCGTTATGTGTAAACCACTTCTTCACTCGATCTCCAAATAACTCAAAACAGGTTTTAGCAAATAATGTATAAGCCTCTACTGTATCACGGTTTAACCAACCACCTTTTTCTTGTAACCACATAGGCATATCAAAGTGATATAAATTTATAAACGGTTCGATATCATTTTCAATTAATTCATCAATAACAGCATTATAGAAGTCTACGCCTATTTGATTTACCTTTCCTGTATGATCCGGAAAAAGCCGACTCCATTGGATAGAAGTCCTAAAACTATTGTGCCCAGTTTGTTTCATTAATTGAATGTCTTCTTGGTATTTTTTATAAAAACGAGATGTTTTTTCTGGCCCTACTTGGTTAAAAAATTTTTCAGGTTCTTCTTTATACCAGTAATCCCAGATGCTTTCTCCTTTTTTGTCTCCGTCATAACTACCTTCTGTTTGAGGGCCACTTGCTGCTGAACCCCACCAAAAATCTTCAGGAAATTGATAGTTCATATTTTATTCTCTCCTTTTAGTTCTTATTTTTATTTGTCTATACATTAACCATAAAACAATTATACATTTAAACGAAAGCGAATACAAGAATTTCTTATCTTTATTCTATATTATCTACATGATAAAGATATTTTTTATTTTAATTGCTTTATAAAAATAAAAATTATATACTATAAAAGAAGAAAAATGATAAATTACCTATTTTCATACATAAGGGAGTAACCGGCAGCATTGGCTGTGGCAACATCACCAGCAAGTAAATTCGCAAAATTTACTGGTGTTGTCTTAAACGGTGAGACTTATGCACATTGTTTCTGTAAAGAAACAATTCTGCATAAGTCTCTTTTTTTATCGTTTTTCTTAAAAGAAATTTAAGGAGGTATTCTCATACCGGTTAACAAAGATCATTTGTTGGAATGTTTTCTAGTATCTAGCCGATAAGCCAATATCTATTTCGCTTTTAAAAAATAATAAGGAGTGTTGTACTTGAAGTATTATCAAAAAGAACAAAAAGATGTTTTATCAGAATTAAATACGACAACCAATGGATTGAAGGATGAAGAAGTAACGAGTCGCCTTGAAGAATTTGGAACGAATGAACTAAAATCAGTAAAAAAAGATTCAGTCTTAAAACTTTTTATAGAAACATTTAAAGATGCAATGGTTGTCGTTTTATTAATCGTAGCCGTTGTTCAAATTTTAATGGGTTCAGTCGTTGAATCATTGATTATCTTTGCCGTTTTAATGATTAATTCAGTTGTTAGTGTCGTTCAAACTAAAAAAGCTGAGGGCTCTTTAGATGCTTTAAAAAATATGTCTGCTCCAATAGCTAAAGTCATTCGAAATGGAGAAAAAATATCCTTAGCAGCTAATCAATTAGTACCTGGTGATATTGTTATCTTAGATGCAGGAGATTATGTACCGGCAGATGGTCGGTTAATTGAAGCAGGTTCTTTAAAAATTGATGAAGGAATGCTAACTGGTGAATCTGTTCCAGCCGATAAAGACACCGCAACTCTTTCAGCTGTCGTTCCAGTTGGAGATCGTTCTAATATGGTTCATAGTGGAACGTTGGTTGTCTATGGTCGTGGTGTGTTTGTTATCACTGCAACAGGAAACCAAACTGAAATTGGACAAGTTGCTAATTTGCTAGAAAATGCTATGACAAAACAAACGCCTTTACAGAAAAAATTAGATCAGTTTAGTAAGCAGCTTGGGATTGGAATTTTAATTCTTTCTATTCTTATTTTTGTTATTGAAGCTATTCGTATTTACTTTGGTGGTACAGCTAATCTTAGTGTCGATTTATTAAATGCCTTTATGTTTGCTGTTGCCGTTGCTGTTGCTGCGATTCCTGAAGCTTTACAGTCGATTGTTACGATTGTTCTTTCTATGGGGACCAACAAGATGGCTAAGCGACATGCGATTATTCGTAAGTTACCAGCTGTAGAAACATTAGGCGCAACGAGCGTTATTTGTACCGATAAAACAGGAACATTAACACAAAATAAAATGACGATTGTTGATTACTTCTTATTGAATGGACAATCTGCTCCTTTTAACGATCAACCAGAAACATGGACCTTTGATGAAAAACGTCTTATGCAGATTGCTGTTTTAGCTAATGATTCAACCATTAGTGAAACTGGACAAGAGTTAGGTGATCCTACTGAAGTTGCCATGGTTTCTTTCAGCAATAAAGTAAACCAACCTTATGATGAGCTACGTACAAAATACCCTCGTATCGCTGAATTGCCTTTTGACTCTGATCGTAAATTGATGTCGACGGTTCATCAGATAGACGGTGAATCTTTGATGTTAACGAAAGGTGGGCCCGATGTTATTTTTAATCGCAGTACGAAAGTTTTAATTGATGGAGAAATTGTCACTCTAACTAAAGAGCGATTAAAAGTAATCGAAGATAAAAACGAAGCTTTTTCAGACCGTGCATTGCGTGTATTAGCATTTGCTTATAAACCTGTCACTGAAAATCAGACTATCCAATTTGATGATGAGAATGACTTAATTCTTGTTGGAATTATGGCTATGATTGATCCTCCTCGTGAGGCAGTTTACGGAGCCGTTGAACAAGCTAAAAAAGCCGGTATCAAAACGGTTATGATTACTGGTGATCACAAAACAACTGCTCAAGCTATTGCGCGTGATATTGGTATCTCACAAGAAGGCGATATTGCTTTAACTGGTCAAGAACTGGATGCATTAACAGAAGACGAACTAAATGAACAATTAGAAAAAATTTCTGTTTATGCTCGTGTTTCTCCTGAAAATAAAATTAGAATTGTACGAGCTTGGCAAAACAAAGACAAAGTCTCTGCTATGACGGGAGACGGTGTTAACGATGCTCCTGCTTTAAAACAAGCAGATATTGGTATCGCAATGGGAAGTGGAACAGATGTAGCTAAAGATGCTGCTGCTATGGTCTTGACTGATGATAACTTTGTTTCTATTATCAGTGCAGTTGAAGTTGGGCGTAATGTCTACGACAATATAAAAAAAGCCATTGCTTATTTATTTGCTGGTAACTTAGGAGCGATTATCGCTGTTATTGCTGCATTGCTAATGGACTGGGTAAATCCCTTCACTGCTTTACAACTCTTATTCATTAATCTCGTTAACGACTCTGTTCCAGCGATTGCTTTAGGTATGGAAAAAGGTGAGCCTAATGTTATGTTACGTAAACCTAGAGATCCAAATGAAGGCATCTTTGCTGGTGAAACCTTAGTCTCTGTTCTTTATCGTGGAGCACTAATTGGTGTTGCCGTTATTATTTCTCAATTTATTGGATTAGGTTATTCGAATGAAATGAGTGTTGCAATGGCCTTCACTACTTTAATATTAGCACGCACACTACAAACATTCCCTGCCCGTTCTAACTCACAAACATCAATTGGAGCAGGATTCTTTTCAAACATATATGTTATCCTTGCTGTTGTTTTCTGTTTTGCTTTATATGGCTTAACTGTTATCCCTGGCGTTCGTGAATTCTTTGCCATCCCCGCTGATTTTGGTTGGGTACAATGGAGAATTTCTGCTGGACTAGCTTTAGGAGCTGTTGTTTTAATGGAAATAACTAAATTAATCGTTCGTAAAAAAGATTAAAAAAGAAAGAAGCCTTGCTAGAAATGAGAAAGCATCAACTGTTTTTCTCATTTCGCTTGGACTTCTTTTTTTGTTGTACTATCATTAGCCTTTCTGACTAAAAGCGATTATACTATTAAATGACTATCTTTTCGAGGAGGTAAAATATGAATTTTGTTGCATTAGATTTTGAAACTGCCAGTCATCAGCGTCATAGCGCTTGCTCTGTTGCTTTGACGATTGTTAAAAATAGCCGTATTGTCGACCACTACTATACTCTAATTAAACCAGAGACAGAGTTTTCACGGCGAAATATCCAAGTACATGGTATTCATCCAGAAGATGTCCGATATGCACCGAGATTTGATCGTGTTTGGGAAGATATTAAGCCTTGCTTCAAAGAAAATAAATTAATTGTTGCTCATAACGTTCCCTTTGACAGAGGTGTTTTACAAGGAACTCTTGATTATTATCATATTGAGCAACCTCACTTCCAAACGCTTTGTACCGTTCAATCTAGCCGTAAACTAATTACCGGGATTCCTAACTATAAATTAAATACTGTTTCAGCTCATTTGGGCATCCGATTGGACAATCACCATCACGCCTTAGATGACAGCAATGCGAGTGCTGAAATTTTATTGTATTTAGAAAATCATTTTGGTACAGATCCTCTTAAGAAATTGGTTAAACATGTTTAACTGCCTGTTTTTCACTTTAAAGAACCCACACTTTCTCGTGTCGGTTCTTTTTTATCTATCTTTTAAAAAAAGATTCAATAATTGAGTATACCGTTCTCCAACAGCATGAAATAGGATTTCTCTTTCCATTAAGTCCTGTCCAGCTGGCTGAAGTTTGATTTGTAAATAGTCTGTTGGCAAATCTTCTGGAATGAATTTAGCCCATTCAACGATTGAAACGCCTTCCCCTTCAAAATATTCTTCTAATCCTAAATCTGTTCCACCTGTTTCTTCTAGGCGATAGACGTCCATATGATAGAGTGGCAATCTACCATCCAAGTATTCACGAATAATCGTGTAGGTCGGACTTTTGATAACTTTCTTAATTCCTAATCCAATGGCTAATCCCTTGGTAAAAGTTGTTTTTCCAGCACCTAGATTTCCTTCTAATAAAATTAAATCTCCAGGTTCTAGAAATTTTGCTAATTCTTTTGCAACTTGTTTTGTTTCTGATTCATCATTTGCATAAAGTCGATTCAATTTCATCCCTCTTATCTCTGTTCCTATTTTGCTGTGTACTTTCCCCTTATGATTATAAGGGATGAAACCTAAAAAAGCGAAACCATTCCATCAATAGGCAAGTATTCTTTTACCTTCAAAGAAATAGTTTTTTTGGTCTTTTATTCTTGCTATTTACTACAACAAGTAATTCTCCTATTTTCAAAAGCTTTATTCTCAATTTCATCTACTAGTGCAAGAGCATAATCTGCGTAACTAATCTCACTTTGTCCTAAGTGGTTAGTTAAAAGAAAATCAGTGCCCAATTGATAGCTGCCAATTCGAGTTCCATCTGGTATAAAATATTTAGAAGGACTTATATATGTCCAGTTCAGATTTTTAGTAGCCAGTAATTTTTCTAATGATTTTTCCATATGATAAGCAGCAGGTTTTGAGCTGTGAGGAAAATCTTCCATCTCAGATAGACGTGCGCCTGTTTGTCTGTCTACAATCAAACTACCTGAACTACCTACTATAATTAATCTTGGCTTATCGTGACCTTCTAATAGAGAAATTAAGTGATTGATACTTTTTTGATGTAGCTCTTCTTTTCCTTGAGATGGCTTAAAGGCATCTACTACAACATCCAATCCCGCAAGATCTTTATAAGATAAATCAAACAAATCTTTTTCTACAACTTCCCAGTTTTGTTCTTTTAATTTGCGCGCATTTCTGACTAGTGGAACGACTAGATGACCTCTAATAAGGGCTTCCGCAGCAATACGAGAACCTGATTTCCCCGTAGCTCCTATGATTCCTATTCTCATGGTTTTTTCCCCCTTCATTTCTTCATTTCTTTTCTTCTTCTATTATAATGAATTCTTATCTGTAAGCGCAAAGATTCTCTCTTAAGTGTCTGTGGTTCTAAGATAAATTGAAAAATAATCAATATAAAAAAGCAATGCCTAATGAGAGGCTTTGCTTTTTTTATTGTTCTTTATTCGTTCATTAAACTCTGTGTAGCTGTAATAATCGCTAATTTATAAACATCTTCTTCATTACATCCACGTGAAAGGTCAGAAATGGGTTTATTTAAGCCTTGTAAAATGGGCCCAATTGCTTCAAAGTTACCAAAACGTTGCGCAATTTTATAACCAATATTTCCTGATTGCAATTCGGGGAAAACAAAGACTGTTGCTTGACCTGCGACAGTAGAGTCTGGTGATTTTTGTTGTCCAACAGATGCGACGTATGCAGCATCAAATTGTAACTCGCCATCAATTTCGTAATGAGGAGCTAATTCTTGAGCAATTCTAGTAGCTTCTGCTACTTTAGTTGCTTCTTCTGTTCTAGCTGATCCTTTAGTTGAAAAACTTAACATCGCTACTTTAGGCTCAATACCAAATAGCTCAGCTGTTTTTGCACTTTCAACAGCAATTTCTGCTAACTCTTGAGCATTTGGATTAACATTAATCGCACAATCTGAGAATAAGTATTTTTCATTATCACGGCCACGTAGCATAATAAATGCACCACTTGTACGGCTCACACCGGGTTTTGTTTTAATAATTTGCAATGCTGGACGCACTGTTTCACCAGTAGAATGAATGGCTCCACTAACTAATCCATCAACTTTACCCATATATGTTAGCATTGTACCAAAATAATTCTCATCTTTAATCATTTCTGTTGCTTGCTCCATTGTTACTTTCCCTTTACGACGGTCTACAAGAGATTGAATCATTTCTTGAGCAGCTTCATAATTATTTGGATCAACAATTTCAATATTGTCTACATTAAATCCACGTTTTTTAGCAACCTCTTTGATTTCTTCTGGATTACCAAGTAAAACTGGTTGGATAAGTTCTTCTGCTTGTAAGCGGACAACTGCTCCAATAATACGAGGTTCTGTTCCTTCTGGAAAAACAATACGAATATTCTTCCTTACAATATTAAATTTTAAACCGTCAAATAATTCCACGTTAATTCCCTCCACATTGTGTGTTTTTTCACTTCTTCTCTATCATACTCGTTCTTAACAGGAAATAACAGTTATTTCTCTCTGTTTTTTAAAAATATACCTTATTTGATTGATTTCCTTACAATTTGTCTATATAAACTAGTACAGTTTTATTCCATATCCTTTATCTGTACTAAAAATAGACTTTTTCAGGGAGTTGCCAATTAATTGGCACATGATTTAATTTTTTTAATGCTGCATTTGTATTTGAAAAAGGCTTTGAACCAAAAAAACCACGGTACGCTGAAAGTGGACTTGGATGTGGTGAAGTCAAAACAATATGCTTTTCCTCATTAATTAGGTTTCTCTTATTTATAGAAGCATTGCCCCATAAAATGAAAACGATTGGCTCTTCTCGATTGCTCAATGCCTTCATCACATGATCTGTTAGTTCTTCCCATCCTTTTTTACGATGCGAATGAGCTTCTCCTTTTCGTACCGTCAATACGGTATTTAATAATAGTACTCCTTGATCAGCCCAGGACTTTAAATACCCATGGTTGACTCGCTTATACCCAAGGTCTGTCTCTAGTTCTTTGTAAATATTTACTAAAGAAGGAGGGATTTTTACGCCAGGATTAACAGAAAAACTTAATCCATGAGCTTGATCAGGACCGTGATAGGGATCTTGACCCAATATAACGACTCGAACGTTTTGATACGATGTCCACTCAAAAGCTTGCCATATTTGTTCTTTTTCTGGATAAATCGTATTATTTTGATATTCTTCCGTTAAAAATAAGGCTAGTTTTTGATAGGTTGTATCTAAACTGGATTCATTTAGAATTGGAAGCCAGTCATTTTTGATCGGTATCTGCATTGTTAACCTTCTCTCTATTATGATCTCGTCTGTATCGTACTAAAGTTTACCTTTTCACACAAGTATTTTAATTCTTATATTTAGCTATTTTTTGCTTGAAAATAAAAGATAGAGATACTTTTTCGATTGAATAAATGGTAGACTGAATAAGGATAAAACGGAAATTAGGAGGAAATATATTCATGATTAAACTAATTGCATCAGATATGGACGGAACTCTACTTAACGAAAAAATGGTTATCTCAGAAATAAATGCTAAAGCAATTTTGGCTGCTCAAAAAAAAGGTATCCATTTTATGATTGCTACAGGCCGAGGTTATTCGGAAGCTAAACCTCTAATTGAAGAGGTTGGTATTTCTTGTCCACTAATCACACTTAATGGTGCACAAGTATACAATGAAGAAGGTGAAATTATTGAAAATATTGGCTTGAGTAAAGAAACAGTTCAATCAATTTTAGAAAAAACTAAAGCACTAGGCTTGTATTGTGAAATGACAACTTCTTTAGGCGTTTATTCAGACAATAAAGCCAAGCGTATTGAAGCCGTTGCTTCATTAATCTACCGAACAAATCCAGATACCACTTTCAAGATGGCTGTTGTTCTAGCTGCGGCACGTTTAGAAATTATGAATATCAATTATGTTGCAGACTATCAAGAGTTAATAGACGACAATTCTATTGAGATTTTAAAGATTATTGTCTTTAGTGAAGATGGACCAAAAGTTCTCCAACCGCTTGCCGAGGAATTAGAGGAAACGGGCGATTTAGCTATTACCGCTTCTTTTGTTAACAATATTGAGATCAATCATGCCAAGGCACAAAAAGGGTTAGCTTTAGCCCGAGCAGCCCAAGCATTAGGCATCCACACGGAAAATGTCATGGCTCTTGGAGATAACTACAACGATGTATCTATGTTAAACGTTGCTGGCTACAGTGTAGCTGTTGCAAACGCTGAAGAAGGTGTAAAAGCCCATGCTAAATACCTTACTTCTACAAATAGTGAGAATGGTGTAGCTGAATCTATTTTGTTAGCTTTGAACGATGAAATGGCTAAACAACTTGCTCGATAAACAGGGAGTTGAATTCCCAACAAAAAACAGTATAATAGGATTACTTATCATGACTTTTTATGAGAGAGTGATTAAATTTTAGGAGGAATAAGAATGGCAGATATTAAAAGAACACTAACAATTGCAGGAAGTGACTCAAGTGGCGGTGCTGGAATACAAGCAGACCTTAAGACATTTGCTGAATACGGTACTTATGGCCTATCTGCCTTAACCGCAATTGCTACAATGGATCCTGATAACAATTGGAGTCATGGTGTAACAACGATTGATATACCAGTTATAGAAGCTCAATTAAAAACAATTTTTGCAAGTGATGAAAAAATTGCAGCTATGAAAACAGGGATGTTACCAAACGTAGAAATCATTACCGTTGTTGCCAAAGCAATCAAAGATAATCAGTTAGAAAACATCGTTATTGATCCGGTAATGGTTTGTAAAGGGGAAGATGAAGTTTTAAATCCAGAAAATGCAAACGCATTACGTGATATTTTAACACCTTTAGCAACCGTTGTTACTCCTAATTTATTTGAAGCTGGTGTTCTTTCTGGTCTTGGAAAATTAACAACTTTAGAAGATATGAAAAAAGCCGCTGTAAAAATCCACGATTTAGGCGCAAAAAATGTTGTGATTAAAGGTGGAAAAGCTTTTACTAGCGATAAAGCAACTGATTTATTTTATGATGGCTCAACCTTTAGAGTCTTAGAATGTGATAAAATTATTCCTGCCTATAATCATGGAGCTGGCTGTACGTTCGCCGCAGCTATCACAGCTGGATTAGCCCAAGGACTAAACGTCGAAGAAGCTATCATGAAAGCAAAAGATTTTGTAACAGAAGCGATTCGTAGCGGATTCAAATACAATCAGTACATTGGTTCCGTTTACCACAGTGGTTACCGCTTGTCTAAACAAGAGACAATTTAGTCAACTTATTTCTTAAGTAGCCAATCTTTGTTCTAAAAATCTAGATCTTACTTTTGATAATCATAGCAAAATTCATTCTAGTTAGTCTTATACTAGAATGAATTCTTTGTTTTATTTTCTCTCAAGGTATTCAACTAAATGGTTACACCTTTTTTTTATCTTTCGTTATCGCCTAGAAAGATTAATTTTAGAAAGGAGCATTTATTTGGAAACAAACCCAGAATGGCTATCGGTTATCGGAGAAGTAATTGGCAATCTTGGCTTCCCTATTTTTGTCGCTTGGTTTCTTTTACAACGAATGGAAAACAAGTTAGATGAATTAGTTAAAGCTATCCAAGATTTGAACCATGTCTTCAACAATACCAGTAGATAATCTTTAAAGAGGGCAATCAATTTTCTTTGTTTTTTAGCAAAGACTGCATTGATTAAACTCTTTTTTATTTTAATTGTATTGTCATTCGCTAGATTCTTCGTTTTTCCTTATTTTTTTGTTATAATAGAAAGAAAAAGAAACGTTAAAAAATAAATTGAGGTGAGTAAAAATGATTCATCTTCAGATAAAACAAGAGTACGCATCTACAAAAAATAATCTAGTTGTTTCGGACGAAAAAGGCAGAGAGTGTTATCTCATAGTCGGAAAATGGGGTCGAATTGGCGATGGATTTTCTCTTTTTGGTATTAATGGTGACTTAATTATCGAAGTAAAACAGACTACCTTATCTCTATTTCCCAAGTTTAATTTAATAGTTGATGGTAAAAAAATAGCAACTATCAAAAAATATAGAGGACTAAAAGGCACTTATTTCAAAGTTAGACCGCTAGCCTGGAGTATAAAAGGTGACTTTGATACTCAGCATTACTGGGTTAAAAAGGGTAAAAAAACAATTATGGAGATGGAGAAAACTTATTTATCTTTTGGTGACTCCTATACTGTATCCGTTGATCAACAAAAAAATGTCCCTACTTGTTTATGTCTTGCTATTATTGTTGACAATCTATCCGTAACGAGAGAGCTTACTAAAGTAAAACAGCTAAAAAAACAGGCTATTCAATTCACTTAGTTCTATTAAAATAGGAATGAAGAGCGAGACTTTTGTCTCCTCCTCATTCCTATTTTAAGGTCATATACTAAAATTAAACTAATTTTTACTATTTTTATCTTATCGTATGTTGCATATGATCGTAAAGATGACCGCTAATCATGCGCTCACCAACTTTTCGATAACCCATCTTTTCATATAACTGTTTAGCAGAGTCATTATTTTGATCACAATTCAAGCCAATGATAGCCTCTCCTTGCTCTTTGACAAATTCAGGAAGAGCTGATAGCAGTTTTAATGCCACGCCCTGTCTACGGAAGTTTGGGGCCGTTACAAGAGTGTCTAAATACCATTCCCCTGGTTGAGTTTCTTCATCCGTAAATAATGATTGGTTTTCAACGTTTAATTGTTTCATGATTTTGGTCATAGGCTGGTCAATAATAGGCTCTAACTCCCCTTTATATCCAAAACAAACCCCTGCTACTTGATTGTCACGAACACAGACTATCCCATTGAGATAGCTATAGCGATAATGCTCATCCAACATGGCTTCTTGCATCATTGTCTTCAATGATGCTTCAGGCAATTCATTTAATATAGGTAACTCCATATCTTTTAACACAATCCAAATTAAGTCACATAGTTCTTTTACCTCTTTTTTTTCAGCCATTCTTATCATCTTTTATTTCACTCCTTACTTTCATTTACAACTATAGCTAAGAGTTACATGAATTTCAACTGCATGTTTAGGCACAACAGAATATGTTAGAAGTTCTTACATCGCCAGATGATATAGTGGTTGCAATCTGCTTAAATTTAAATTAGACTATAAAAATATGATAAAGGAGGAAACTTATGACTATTCACAAGCGCTCGTTATTTTTAACAGCAATAATACTGTTACTAGGACTATTTTTAACAACCATTAATCCGCAAGAAATCTCTGCACAAGCAAAGGATGGTAAATACATTATCGGAACGGACGTGACTTTTGCTCCTTTCGAGTATCAAGATGCTGACGGAAACTACGTCGGAATTGATATGGATCTTTTAAAAGCTATTGCCCAAGATCAAGGTTTTGAATACGAAGTGAAACCGCTTGGTTTTAGCGCTTCTTTACAAGCCTTAGAAACCAATCAAGTTGATGGAATGATTGCCGGAATGAGTATTACAGACGAACGTAAAGCAACGTTTGATTTTTCAGAGCCTTATTTTGAAAGTGGTGTCGTTATGGCCATCGCTGAGTCTGATGAATCAATTAAAAGTTACGAAGACTTAGCAGGTAAGACTGTTGCCGTTAAAACAGGAACAACAGGTTCTGCTTTTGCTGAAACGCTCCAAAAAGAGATCGATTTCACTATCAATACTTTTGAAGACTCAGCAAACATGTACGAAGATGTTCAAGCGGGTAATTCAGACGCTGCTTTTGAAGACTATCCCGTTATGGCATATGCATTAAAGAATGACCGTTTAACATTAAAAACACCTTTAGATCCAGAACCAGGTGATAAATATGGATTTGCTGTCAATAAAGATACGAATCCTGAATTACTTGAAATGTTTGATGCAGGACTAATTAATATTAGAGCAAATGGAAAATACCAAGAAATTTTAGATACGTATATTGGTGAGGATGCTGTATCTGCAGCATCAGATATTGGATTTTTTGGTTTAATCACAGAAAATAGTAGTGACTTATTAAAAGGATTAGGAAGGACTTTAATCTTAACTTTTGTCGCATTCGTTATTGCAGCAATTGTTGGACTTATCTTAGGACTCTTTAGTGCTTCGCCCAACAAAGCTCTAAATATCATTGCTTCTCTTTATGTTGATCTGTTTCGTGGTATCCCTTTACTTGTTTTAGCTTTTTTTGTTTACTTCTCAATTCCACAATTGCTCGACTTACGTCTTTCTGCAGCAGTAGGTGGAGTTATTGCTTTAAGTTTAAATACTTCTGCTTATATAGCCGAACTAGTTCGTGGAGGGATTCAAGCTGTTGATGGTGGACAATTAGAAGCAGCTAGAAGCTTAGGTCTTCCTTATAATACAGCGATGCGTAAGATTGTTCTTCCACAGGCAATCAAGCTTATGATTCCTTCTTTTATTAACCAATTTGTTATCACTTTAAAAGATACCTCTATCCTATCTGTTATCGGAATAGTAGAATTGACTCAGACTGGAAAAATTATTATTTCTCGGACCTTCTCGTCAGGAAATATGTGGTTAGTTGTCGCTTTAATGTATCTTATTGTGATCACTATTCTTACTAAAATTTCAAATTATTTGGAACGGAGACTAAACAATGACTAAATTAAAAGTAGAAAACCTTAAAAAAAGCTTTGGATCATTAGAAGTCTTAAAAGATTTAAACGTAGAGATTCAAGAAGGTGAAGTTGTCTGCATCATAGGACCTTCTGGCTCAGGTAAGAGTACCTTTTTACGTTGCCTTAACCAACTAGAAGATATTTCTGGTGGAAAAGTTATTATAGACAATAATAACTTAAGCGATCATTCGAAAAATATTAATAAAATTAGAGAAAATATTGGAATGGTTTTCCAACATTTCAACCTTTTCCCTCATTTGACTGTTTTAGAAAATATTACTTTAGCTCCAAAAGAGCTAAAAAATCAAAAAGAAGCAGACATTAAAGCACGTGCTCTTGAACTACTTGAGACAGTCGGTTTATCTGAAAAAGCAAATGACTACCCTAATTCTTTATCAGGTGGTCAAAAACAGCGTGTAGCGATTGCAAGAGCTTTGGCTATGCAACCAGATATTATGTTGTTCGATGAACCTACTAGTGCCTTAGATCCTGAAATGGTGGGAGATGTGTTAGAAGTAATGCAACTTTTAGCTCGCCAAGGGATGACAATGGTCGTTGTTACTCATGAAATGGGATTTGCAAAAGAAGTTGCTGATCGAGTTATTTTTATGGATGCTGGTTATATTGTTGAAGAAGGTACCCCTGAAGAAGTATTCAATACTCCTAAGAATGAACGCACAAAAGACTTTTTGAATAAAATTTTAGTATAACAAACACATAAAGAGTTAAATATCGTTTTTAAAACTAATGAATTTAAGATGAATTATCTACCTATTTAACGATGAACTTTAGATTTTTTAGTCAATCATTTAAAATGTGACTTCAATCAAAAAAACTACTTTAATCTTATAAAGTGAAAAAAGGGGTTGGGAAAAAACTAGCCTCAAATAAAAAAATCGTAATGAAACAGTCAAAATTCTGATTGTTTCATTG
>JAGQHW010000046.1 GCA_020431645.1 Carnobacterium sp.
ATTTTTTTCACTGTTCAGTAACTGTAAATTCCCTATTTTATTCCAGTTATCCCTATTTTCATTAAGTTCATCGTCAGTAAAAATTGTTGCCGCAAATTCAATATTAATAAATTTAGTCTTAGGATGAATATGATCAATATGAAAATTTTGATTATAATAATCCAAATCCGGATAAAATAATGACAATACAAAAGCAGCATTCTCTGAACCACATTTTGACTCAAAAAGACCATCGATAAATTCATTATCAAACGAATAATTTTTTATGGGATTTCTTTTAGCCGATTCCATAATTTGTTTCAATGGAAAACTAGCATTACTTTCTGCATTAATAACTCTCTTAATATCTAAAAGAACCGTATCTGATTGACCTCCAAAAATCCGTTTAAGGAATACTAAAGTTAGCCATTTCTTTATTTTCCTATGATCTGAATCATCATCTTTTGATTCATAAAATATATTTTTGATAATTATCTCTTCTTTATTATTTTTATACACCCAAGCAATAATAGGAATTGCTGCATTTTTTGCGGGAAATGTTTTATTATTAAATCCTAATCTATAAAATAATTCAAAAGTATTTAATATTGATTTCCTAATTCTTCCCCAATTTTCTATAATACTTTTAACAGTAGCGTTATCAAAATTCTTTACACGGTTTTTAATATCATCTGAATAAAGAACTAATGCAGTCTTTAATATCAAATCTGTATTAATTGAAAAATCGCCAAATTGATTGACATCTTTTATTAAATCATCGAATTTTTCTCTTGCATCTAACCAGTTTGCAGTAAGAACAGACATTAATAAATCAGAAAAAGTTAATTTAGTTCCGCCATCATTAGTTCTTATGAAGATGTCTAAAACTTTATCTGGATTTTGCTCGTCTTCAACGAAATAATTCAACAGCTTATCTTTATTAATTACTGTGGAAAGTAAGTCTAGTGTATCTTGAGCATAATCATTCTCACCTAATCCTGATTTTTGTAAAAATATATACTGATCTTTTGGTTTTTCCATAGTCAAAATGTTTCCAACTTCATACCAATATTTATCTTTTTGAGAGTTTTCATTTGTTGCTTTTTCATCTTTCAAAAATTTAAATTCATACTTTTTATCAATTTCAGTATCTGACTCATATTTACTTTTGATATTTAAATATAGTTTCATCGGCGGAAAGTTATCTTCAGTATAATTCAAATGTTTATGTGGTAATTTCAAAGCATAAGTTCCTTTAAGCCCTATATATAAACTATTTAAACGTTGTTGCCCATCAATTATCGCATAAAAATTTTCATTCTTGCCTCTAGTATTTAATGCTTCATTCATCTCACCATATTTTTGTATATACTTTCTCAAAAAAGAATAAAATTTATAATTATTTTTTATACTCTCAGAATTTATTTCCCATAACATAAGTGAATTAATAGGATAACTTCTCATAACGCTATCAAATAATAGTTCAATCTGATCTGTTGACCACACAAATTTCCTTTGAATGGCAGGTAGTAAAAACTTATTTGAGTCAATACTATCAATTGCCTCTCTAATTGTTATTTCTGGCTGAAAACCTCTACTCATTGTATTCCTCCTCATAAATCGTTAACAGATGTAAATTATTTAGTCTATAAAATTTTCTTTAAGGCATTTCTACCAACTGCTGTTAAACCAACTAAAGCTAATGACAAAACTCCTTTTTCTGCTATATCTTTATATCCTTTAATTCTTCTGTCATGTTCTAAACAAAATTGTGCTTTATTACGATGCACTTCTTTATTACATTTCGGCATTTTACATTTCTTTATTTTCGATTCGCTCATGACTCTCACCTACCATCCTTTTTGTTTTAGATTCTTCCATTAAGTTATATATCTTACTTGTAACATTTTTTGTTAATTCTACAAATCGACCATTGTTGCCTTCATAAGCATTATCAATTAACCACGCTACAGATCTTTCATCGTTTGTAGATTGTAGCAATACTTGCTCAATAAATGAATTGTAATTTCCAAGTGTTGCCATTAGAGACTGCTCTTCTCCCAATGCTGTGTAAGCAACCAAGTTAAGTTGGACAGTCGAATTCAAATACCCCATAGAATTTTGTAAAATATTTTCAATTCTTTTAGCATCTTTTCTCTTTGTTTTTATATCAATAAATTCAAGTGCATCTTGATGCAAGGACAGCATTAACTTTCCAATAGTATCATTGTTAACTTTTACTGCGCTTATTAACAGTTCTTTTTTTATCGCTTCATCATTTGAAGATAAAGCTTCAATAGTTAATTGTCTAGCACTAAAAAAGCCAGCATATCGATCATTATATTGGCCTTGTTCCACACGTTGGACTAAATGATTTAATTGTTCAATTTGTTCAGAAATTGATGCTAACTGTCCTTGAATAGCTGATAATTCAGGTAATGTTCCTAGGTCCTTAACGACTTCTTTATTGAGAGTAAGGAAACTTTTATTTCTACCTGTCAAAGAATCTTTTATTACTGCGTATGTTTCTCCCGTTTTTTTCCGAATACCAAGTACCCATTCTCCAGAATCAAGTTTTTCTTTTGCATAATCAGATACATCTGCAACATACTTTGTTTCTCCTTGTTGTATTAATTTATCAATGAGGGCTACTTTGGATATATTGGAATAGATACTTTTTTTCATTTTTTCAACTACTGATAAAGAAGCATACTCTTGAAGAGACTGTAATGAATATGAGTTGAAATCATAATTGTATAAAGCGCTATCAGTCACATCTATGTTGAAACTAGTTTTGTTTGGTAATTCGATAAGATAGTCTTCCATGCGTCTATTACCTCCTGCTCACTTTTATTAAATATTATACCATGAACCTAAATTTACGAATTTAAAAAATTACTTAATCATATATAAAATTCAATAAAAAGAAACTCTATAGCACTGATTTTATAGTACTTTAGAGTTTATTTTTTTAGCTCACTGATCCTTCCGTTTGATCTTTGTAATTAAATATTAAGAATCAGATAGACTTAACATCAATCGTTAGTATTGATATTTTTCAAATTTAAATCATTCAGTTCAGTTAGTTACAGCTAAATAGCATTTAGTTTGACATGTAATATTTTACGTTTTTGAGGAGCTATTTTAGAAATTAAATCATTATTTTTAAAAACAATGTCTAAAGTTATTCGAATTCAATATCTTCACTAAGTTTTTGATTTACATTAATTCTTAATGCGATATCTAATTCGTTTACCAACCATCCGTTTAAGTAGCAATTGCTAATAAACTCATCTATACGGTTAACTCCGTTAATTTCCTTTAAAGTCACTACTACACCAAAACGAACTCCTGTTCCATCATTTGCGTTTAATCTATTATTAGTTTTTACACTCATACCCCAATTTTTATTTGTGTATGACTTCTTTGCTTGATTGCGTGTTGTTGGTTTCTCAGCTACATATTTTACATTATCCCATTTTCTGAAATTTTTTCTTGCGCTATCTTCTAGCAAGTAATATTTCTCAGAACCTACATCATCTAAGTTTTGATTGTCACCTTTTATGTCATTAAATGTTCCATTATCTTTTATTCTACCAAATTTTATGTTCAACTCAGTATTGGTATAATCAACACCCTGAGTACGTTCACACATTGGAAAATAACACATCGTTGCTCTTGCTACATATGGATACATATTGTTTTGAAGTGGAACCGGAAAATTATAATTATATGTGTCCCACTTCTCACTTACATCAGAAACTAAGAACTTGATCTCATCTTTTTTAGTTTGCACTATATCCTCTATTCTAATCGGAACAATTCCGTGCCCGTATAGAGCTAGTTCATCAGCGGTTGGATTTTCATTCCAATCTCTTGCAGCGTCAATAATCAAAGCTTTAGCAATTTCTCTATTCAATCCTAGTACATCAATCAAATACGATAGTTTCCTAGATATCCACGGAGCGGCAAATGAAGTTCCAGCAACATCTGCTGCTCCGAGTGGTTCACAAACTTTTATATACTTTTCGATACTTCCACCATAATAACTCACATCAGGTTTACCAAAAAAAGATAATACAATTCCTTTTCTAGAGTACCTTGCGGATAACCCTGTTTTCGTAACCGCATTCACCACCATGCTGTTAATGGAATCCGCTGGAGAACCTATCTTTTCAATCATTTCATTTGGCTTATTTGTTCCAGCAACAACAAAAATAATGTTATTTTCGAATTGAATTTGATCTAAAATTGCTGATTCTGCCGAAATAAAATTACTATTAATTTCATCATTACTTCCTAATGAAATATTCCATACTTTGATATCTTTGTGTTTGGTAACTATTTCCTTAATCTGCTTAGTAATACTAAAAGATGAAAAATTAGATCCTGTTGCAACACCAAAATGTCTAACTTTAAACCTCCCACACCCGTCATCAAGCCATGGATTCAGTATTGGTCCATCTACAATAATAGACGTTACTGCGGTTCCATGATTATAATCTCGAGGTTCTTTAGGTATATTATCATCAACCAGATCATAGTATTCTACCCATTCATTAAAATAAACACTTTTATCAAAAAGTGTATCTATGACTCCGACAGTCGGTTCTATTTTGGGTGTTGGTATTGACATTAGTTTATTATCATAATTCTGAATAAAATCCGAAGGAGCTAAATCAGATATATCTACTGTAGCCATTGAAACTAAATATGGTGCTTTGGCAAATAATAAATCTAATTGGTTTTCATCTAAAAATACTGTTTGATCATCTAAAATTCGACTTGTTAAAATATCTATACCTAAACTATTAAGAATCTTTTTTGTATCAGACTTAGTGTCATATAGAGTTACTATACTTTGTTCACCTTGATTCTCACTATATTCAATTTCAAAATCATCAATATATGAAACATCTGCAATTACCTGTTTAAATGGAGATTGAGCCATAGGATAATTTTTAAATATACTACTATTTATTTGAGTTTTATCTTTTAGTATTTCATTATTAATACTGCTATTAAATTTTTTAGCCAAAATATTATTTGCCTTTTCCAATAGTTCTATACTCTTGACTAAATCATCAGAGTTAAGATAATAAGTAATAATGTGTTTGCTTCTATCACTATTAAATTTGGCTCCAACGACGCAACCGAACCATTTGATTTATGTCCCTTAAATAAGCCTCCTATCCTATTACTCTTAGCAACAATTTTATTATAATGAACACTAATTAAAACACCCTCAAAAGGTTTATTTTCTTCTTGCCAAAATTTTTTAATTTGAGATATTTTTTTTATTAGTCTATTTATTTTTTCGCTTGTAACGATTTCTTTACCATTCATAGAAGGTCCTCCAAAGCTTCCACCTCTTGAAGCTTGAACAAACCGATTTCCTCTTAATTCCAAAACATTATTCATTCACTTCTCCCTCCGCCTTCAAAGTACGAGAAACAGTACTTTTAGATTTCCCTTTCAACATCTCTATCTCTCTAACAGTAAATCCGTTTTGATATAATTCTTCAATAGTCGTTTGTTCTATATTACCTACTAAATTACTATATAGTCTCTGTAAATAATCATAATTACTATTTATATCACTGAAAGCCAATGATGTTTTTATAACGTTTTTAAGTTCGCCTGGATATGGAAGTTGATCAGCATTTCTTAATATTTTTTTAAAAAGCCTTGTATTCTTGGATATTCCTTTAAAATTTTTGATATATGACGATAAAAATGACTCCGAAATTTCTATTAAATCAGCTTGAGTGTACCTATTAAAATTGATTATAGCATCAAAGCGTCTAGATAACGCTTTATCAAAATTTTTAAACAGATTTGTAGTCGCAATAACTACTATCTTTTTATTTAAATCGGTTAGTCTATCAAGTTCTCGTAATATAGATGATGTCACTCTTCCCATTTCTCTCACATCGTTACTATTAACTCTATCCAAAGCGATTACGTCTATTTCATCAAACAAAACTACTGTTTTCTCGGGATGTGGAATCGTATTTATTTCACTGAATACTTTTGTTATATTTTTGGTTGTTTGACCAAGTTTGCTATCAACTAAATTATCAAAGTCCACGTAATATAAATTCCTATCTAATAATCTTGCTATATGCTTCGCAGCTTCTGTTTTCCCACTACCTGGAAGTCCTTCAAATAAGAATTTATTTATTCCAATATTATGATTTACTGCATTGATTACTCCCTTAATATCACTTGCAATCTCTGAAGGTAGATTTAGAGGGTCTGATATTTTTACATTGATAGATTTCAAAAAATCGCTCTCAAAATCACTTGCTTGTGGAACATAAAGATTGGCTTCAGCAACTAACCCCATGATATACTCGGCTAACTGGTAATCTCCTGTACTATCAAAATATCTCGCAATGCTTATTGCTTCATTTCTAAAACCATTCTCATTTCTTTCAACATGATATTTTATCAAGTTGATTACATTTTGTTTCTTCATAGTAAAACACCTCCTGTAAGCTTTGTAAAATTATAACATAAAACGGGACTAATGTTAATTATTTGGGACAAAAACGTAAAATATATTTGTTGTTAAAAAAAATATTCATACTTGCATACCTGGTTACTAATTTTCATTCTGATCAGATCCTGCTTATCGCACTTCGGTTACTTCATCTGATAAAAGTAATTGAATAGTGAGAGCGTTTAAAAATAATTGTATTTTAAATTTGGCTACAAGGCCTCTAAAGAGGCTGCATTTCTTTTTACTAACAAGTTCAATGAATTATATTGCCCGATAGCACCTAACGGCTGGTTATGCACTATTTTAGATAAATATAATTTACCAAAAAACATCTTACTTAGTTTTCGTCTTACTCATGCCAGTTCGTTATTGAGTTCAGCGGAAATATTAAAGAAGTTCAAGAACATTAGGTCTTAAAGACGTTATAATAACTATGAATATATACACTCATGCCATACTTTAAAAATTAAAGAAACTGGCGAACGCTTTACAGAGTACTTCAATTTCTAAAGAATGGAATGACATTTAATATGGCATTTACCAACAATCACTCATATAAAAAAAGAGTACCAAAACATTGTTAATTAAATGTTTTGATACTCTTTAAATTTTTTACCCCACTGACCCTTCCATTTCATAAGCAATCAATCGGTTCAATTCTACTGCGTATTCCATTGGCAATTCTTTCGAGAACGGTTCAACAAAGCCCATAATGATCATTTCAGTCGCGCGTTCTTCGGTTAAGCCACGGCTCATTAGGTAATACAGTTGTTCTTCTGATATTTTAGATACTTTCGCTTCGTGTTCTAATGACACATTGCCGTTGTGGATTTCATTATAGGGAATCGTATCTGATTTAGATAAGTCATCCATGATAATCGTATCACATTCGATATGGGAAATCGATCCACCTGAGTTTTTCCCAAAGGTCACTTGACCACGATAATTGACTTCGCCACCATCGTGCGCAATCGATTTAGAAACAATCGAACTAGACGTGTTTGGTGCATTATGAATCATTTTCGCTCCGGTGTCTTGGTTTTGCCCAGCGCCAGCCATTGCGATGGACAACATTGTCCCACGTGCACCATTTCCGTTCAAGAAAACACTCGGGTATTTCATCGTTGTTTTCGCACCTAAGTTGCCATCGATCCATTCCATCGTACCGCCTGCATCAACCGTTGCTCGTTTCGTTACTAAGTTATAGACATTGTCTGACCAGTTTTGAATGGTTGTGTAACGGCAATAGGCATCTTTTTTAACGACAATCTCAACCACGGCTGCGTGTAAACTGCTGGAAGAAAAGGTTGGGGCCGTACAGCCTTCAACGTAATGAATACTCGCGCCCTCATCAACCACAATTAGCGTCCGTTCAAATTGACCCATTGCTTCATCGTTGATTCTAAAATACATTTGTAACGGTACATCACAACGAACGCCTTTTGGCACATAGATAAACGTTCCACCTGACCAAGTCGCTGAGTTTAAAGCCGCTAGTTTGTTGTCGGTTGGTGGAACAACTGTTGCGAAGTGTTCTTTAAAAATATCTGCATGCTCTTTTAAAGCGGTATCGGTATCGATAAAGACAATGCCCATCTTTTCGAATTCTTCTTTCATGTTGTGGTACACCACTTCAGATTCAAACTGTGCACCAGCTCCTGCAAGGTATTTGCGTTCCGCTTCAGGAATTCCTAATCGTTCAAAGGTTTCTTTGATTTTTTCAGGTACATCTTCCCAGTCACGTTCTGGTTTGTTGCTAGATTTCTTATAGTAGGTAATGTTGTCAAAATCAATGTCGGATAAATCTGCGCCCCAAGTGGGCATCTTTTGACTTTGATAGCGTTCAAAAGATTTTAATCGGAAATCAAGCATCCATTCCGGCTCTTCTTTCCGAGCTGAGATATCTCGAATAATTGCTTCTGAAATGCCCTTTCCGGTTGTATAAACCGACTCGACATCATCATGAAAACCATATTGGTACTCTTGTGTCTCTGGTACTTTACTCATCACTCAAACACTCCTTTCGTTACTCTTTTTCATTGGTTTTAGTTTCATCGGGTGTAGCTAAGGCTTTTTCTAGCCCTTTCCAGGCTAACGTGGCACAACGAATCCGAGCTGGAAATTTTGCGACTCCACTAAGAATCGCTGCATCTCCTAAGTCATCCAAATTTTCTGGCTCTTTTCCTTGCACCAATAAAGAAAATTGATCAACTAAGGCAAGTGCTTCTTTTGGTGTTTTGCCTAGAACCACGTCGGTCATCATACTGGCACTAGCTGTACTGATTGTACACCCACTACCCGAAAAGCGAATCGCTTCAATGCGGTTATCCGTTAGATTTAATTGCAACTCAATCACATCGCCACACGTTGGATTGTTCATCTCAACTTGATTGGTGGCCTCTTCTAATGTGCCATGGTGATGCGGATGGCTAGAGTGGTCTAAAATCACTTGACGGTACAATTGATCTAATCTAGTTAAGGCCATAATTAAAAAACTCCTTTGTCGCTAGAATCGCTTCAACTAGGCTATCACAGTCTGCTTTGGTATTATAGACATAAACACTCGCTCGAGCGGTTGAAGACGCTCCTAGCTGTCTCATTAGCGGTTGGGTGCAGTGATGGCCTGCTCGTACAGCAATCCCTTGCATATCGAGTGCCGTTGCTAAATCATGTGGGTGTAACTCATCCACATTAAACGTAATCACTCCCGTACGGCTCGCATCATCCGTTGGTCCATATACAACTAGACCAGGAATGGCACGTAGTTTTGGCAACAGATAGGTCACCAATGCTGTTTCGTGAGCATGGATATTTTCCATCCCCAATTGGTTCAAGTAATCAATTGAAGCGGCTAAGCCGATTGCTCCGGCAATATTCGGCGTACCGGCTTCAAATTTCCATGGCAACTCGGTCCAGGTGCTGTCTTGATCGTAGACAAAGTCAATCATTTCCCCTCCATATTCCACAGGTTCCATGACTTCTAATAACGCACGCTTGCCATACAAAATTCCAATACCGGTGGGTCCTAACATTTTGTGCCCACTAAACGCATAGAAATCAACACCCAACTCAACCACATCAACGGCCATATGCGGCACAGCTTGTGCACCGTCAACAACCATTACAGCTCCTACGCTATGAGCTAGTTGAGTCAATTCGGCAATCGGATTAACACTCCCTAAGACATTTGATACATGTGTCAGGGCAACAATCTTCGTTTTAGTGGTGATTTGTTCTTTTGCGCTAGTTAAATCTAACTGGCCATCTTTAGTTAACTCAATGTATTTTAGAATCGCTTTATTTTTTTTAGCCAATTGTTGCCAAGGGACAATGTTTGAATGGTGCTCCATATAAGAAATCACAATTTCATCGCCTTCATGCACGTTGGCTTCGCCATAACTTTTAGCGACCCAATTCAGACTAGTCGTCGCTCCTCTAGTAAACAACACTTCAGCAGTTTCTTTCGCATGGATAAATGCTCGAACCGTTTCACGAGCCGCTTCGTATTGACTGGTAGCTCGTTCAGCCAACGTATGCACGCCACGATGAACATTGGCATTAGATGTTTTATAATAGGTTTCAATGGCAGTTAAGACAGCTGTTGGCTTTTGACTGGTCGCAGCACTATCCAGATAAATTAAGGGTTCATCGTTCACCACTTGATTCAAAATTGGAAAATCTTTCTTTACCTCTTCACCTTGGAACATCATTTCACTAACTTCCCTTCAATCGTTTCTACTAAACCATCACGAATTGTTTTCACTGGGATGGCCGCAATCACTGATCCTAAAAAGCCTCGCGTAACCAAACGTTCAGCGACATCTTTTGGAATACCGCGACTCATCAAGTAATACATTTCTTCTGGATCTAAACGTCCAACACTAGCTGCGTGTCCAGCTGTTACATCATTTTCGTCAATTAAAAGTATCGGATTCGCATCGCCACGCGCTTTATCTGACAGCATCAAAATGCGGCTTTCTTGTTGAGCATCGGACCCTTTTGCGCCTTTGATAATATGTCCAATCCCGTTAAAGGTTAACGTCGCTTTTTCAAGAATCACACCGTGTTGTAAAATGTGCCCAACCGAGTGTCGGCCAAAATTCGTCACGCGTGTATCAATGGCTTGAATTTGTTTGCCCATACTGATAGCGACTACTTTTACTTCACTATGAGACCCTTCCCCAATTAAATCAGAGTCAAAGTCCGCAATCACATCGCCCTCATTCATCACGCCAATTGCCCACTCAATTCGAGAATTGCCTAATAGGTGTCCACGACGATTAAAGTAAGTGGTTGTGTTTTTACCCAATTCATCCACTGCTGAGTATTTCACTTTTGCACCTGGTTTAGTAATCACTTCTGCCACAATATTGGCGGCATTCTTTTTATCGCCAATCGTTTGGTATTTTTCAACATACGTAAAGTCACTATTGGTATCGGCGTAAATCAAGACGTGTTTAATCAAACTGTTAGTCTCTTTGCTGTTTTGCACAAATAAAGCTTCTAGTGGTTCGGTAATGACGACGTTTTTTGGTACATATAAAAAGATTCCACTCGTCATATAGGCTGCATGAAAAGCCGTTAGTTTGTCTTCATCTGGTTTGACCGCTAGTTGCATGTAAGCTGCCTTTACTAACTCCGGGTGTTCTTCCATTGCTGTAAACAGATCTGTAAAGATAACTCCTTTTTCAATTAACGCCATTGGCAACTGTTCAAAAGCCGTTTGATTGCCAATTTGAACAATACGAGGTGCGTCCGTTTCTTCTGTTAAAAAGTCATTCGCTAAGAAAACCGGTTCTTCCACTAAGTCAAAATCTGGCACTTGTAACAATGGCCAACGATTGTAGCGTACACGCTCAATGACTGGCAAATCTAAGGAAGAAATTTTTTCCAAAGCCGCTAAACGTAACTCCAACATCCAAGCTGGTTCATTTTTCATCATCGAAAACATCCGGACGTCGCCAAGAGTCTCTTTAAAGTCTATTTCTTTCATCTTGATTCCCTCCTTAGTCTTCCTCTAATTCAAACTCAATGCCCAATTCATCACGGATGCCTTTGTAGCCTTCTGCTTCTAGACGTTTCGCTAATTCAGCTCCACCGGTTTTTACAATAATCCCATTCATCATCACATGAACCACATCAGGCGTCACATAATTTAATAAGCGTTGGTAGTGGGTGATGATTAAAGCGCCAAATGATTCCCCGCGCATCGCATTGATGCCTTTGGATACGACTTTTAAGGCATCGATATCTAATCCTGAATCGATCTCATCAAGAATGGCAAAGGTTGGTTCAATCATCATCATTTGCAAAATTTCATTCCGTTTCTTCTCGCCACCAGAAAAGCCTTCATTTAAATAGCGTTCAGCCATTTCTTCAGCCATATCCAATACGCCCATTTTTTCATCCATTTTACGAATAAATTGCATGACTGGAATTTTATTTTCATCATCGCGACGAGCATTGATTGCTGCTCTCATGAATTCTGCATTGGTAATGCCTGCAATTTCACTTGGGTACTGTACTCCTAAAAATAACCCCGCACGAGCACGTTCATCAACGGCCATTTCTAATACGTTTTCACCATCAAGTAAAATCTCGCCTTTTGTTACCGTATAACTAGGGTGACCCATAATCGCTGCAGCTAAGGTTGATTTTCCTGTTCCATTAGGCCCCATAATCGCGTGAATTTCATTTGTTTTTAGTATTAAATCGACGCCTTTTAATATTTCTTTGTCTTCAATAGAAACATGTAAATTTTTAACTTCTAAAATAGCCATTAGTTAAACTCCTTTATTTTGCTTTATTTTATCCATCGTCTTTATTCCATTCTACTCCATTTTATCTAAACTATCATCCATACGCAATAACGTTCCAAGCAAACACCTTACTTTTTCTACCATAATAAGGTAAACTGACTAAACAAACGTTTAAAAAATGGATTATCTCAGATTATATCCTGTAGTGATTCCATTGAAATGAGAAAGAAGGTTGAAAAAATGACTAAACCCTTTATTGGTATTCCTGGAAATATTTTACGTGGACTCAACGAAACACAAGGATTGCCCATTACGTATACACCACAAGGCTTCGTAGAAGGCATTCAAGCTGCTAACGGTGTTCCTTTTGTTTTTCCAATCAGCTCACCAGAAGATGCTTCTTATTATATTGACCAAATCGACGGCTTATTATTGGCTGGCGGACAAGATATTTCGCCTTCCTTATCAGGTGAGGAACCCCATTTGAAATTGCAAGCTACTGAACCAGCTCGTGATGCATTTGAAATGGCTTTAATAAAAGAGGCACTCGCTCAGCATAAACCTATTTTAGCGATCTGCCGTGGGATGCAATTATTGAACGTCATGTACGGTGGGACACTGTACCAAGATTTATCTGATTATACGGATTTAAGTGTTCAACACCTCCAACAAACATATTTTAGTACCGGCTCTCACAGCGTGACACTTGATCCAGAAAGTCAATTAGGGCGTATTTTTGGCGAAAGTTACCTAGTTAATTCCTATCATCATCAAGCCATTAAAGCATTATCAGACTCTTTTCAAGCTGTTGCTTGGAGCAAAGACAACTTAATTGAAGGCTTTGAGTCAAAAGATACCGAACAAAGTATTGTAGCTGTTCAGTGGCATCCTGAATTGATGTTAAAAGAAGACACTAAGATGCAACGCTTATTTACAGACTTTGTTAAAAAGGCTTCCATCTCTTATTAACGAATAAAAATAGGCTAGTAAAACGAGTTACTGTAGCCATTTCTTAAAAGAACGTTTTAAGAAATCTCTGCTACTGATCGTTTACTAGCCTATTTTTTAATGGATGAATGGTTACTCTTTAACCGGTACAACTGCACCGTCCCATTCATTGATGATGTACTCTTGTACTTCTTTTGATTTTAATACCTTTACCAATGTTTTAATAGCTGGATTTCCAGCATCTTCTGAACGGACCGCTACAATATTTGCGTAGGGAGAACTCGTGCTTTCTAATGCAACTGAATCTTTAATCGGGTTAATGTCTTGATCAACGGCAAAGTTTGAATTAATCGCTACTAAGTCGCCTTCTTCTTGTTGGTACAATGTTGTCATCAAAGCTGGATCGTTTTCGTATTCAAACTTCAAGTTTTTTGTATTTTTATCGATATCATCAAAGGTCGCTGTTGTTGGTTCAACGCCTTCTTTTAATGTAACCAATCCTTCTTCTGCTAAGATACTAATGATACGACCCCAGTCAGATTGGACATTGCTTGTTAAAACAATTGCACCGTCTTTTACATCAGCTAAACTCTCATATTTTTTAGAGTATAAGCCAAGTGGTTCAATGTGGATAGCACCTTCATCAGTAAAATCAAAATCATTTTCAGCAACGACACTATCAAAGAACGGACGGTGTTGGAAGTAGTTAGCATCTAGGTCGCCTTCGTCTAAAGCAACGTTTGGCACAATATAATCATTGTAAGTCGTAATATCTAACGTTATGCCCTCTTTTTCTAAAAGGGGTTTAGCAAATTCTAATATCTCTGCGTGAGGTACATTACTAGCCCCGATTTTTATAACCGTTTCGTCGTTTTCTTTTGCTGTGTCATTGCCACATGCTGCTAGTGTTAAAGATAATCCTAAAGTTAAAATAGCTCCGTATACGAGTGATTTTTTCATAATCTTTCTCCCCTTTTTCATTCTTATTTTTTATCTGTTCTAATTCTTACGGGTAACCTTATCGTTTATCGATTCGTTTAACCGCTCTGTCGCCAATAAATTGAATAGTAAAAACAATAACTAAAATAATGAGTGTGGCTACTAGGGTTACAGCTGGTTGGTTTCGCTGAAAACCGTCTAAGTAGGCTAGATTACCTAAGCCACCAGCACCAATGACTCCCGCCATCGCTGTATATCCGACTAATGAAATGGTTGTAACAGTCAAACCAGAAACAATAGCTGGCAAACTTTCTGGAATAAGAACTTTATAAATGATTTCCCATTTACTGGCTCCCATTGCTTCAGCTGCTTCAATCACTCCTTTATCTATTTCGCGAAACCCTATTTCGACTAATCGAGCATAAAATGGTGCCGAAGAAATAATTAGCGCCGGTAAGGCAGCAATCGGGCCTATAATGGAGCCAACTAATACTTTTGTAAAAGGCATAATCAAAACGATTAAAATAATAAACGGAACAGAACGAAAAATGTTTACTAAGAAAGCTACGATACTGTAAAGCAGTTTAGCACCTAGCGTTTCTTTGCCGTTTGTTTCATATAATAGCAAACCGAGTAAGAGCCCTAATAAAAAGACAATGATAACTGAGCCAATAGTCATCCCTACTGTCTGTCCAGTCGCTTTTTGCATCTTATCCCATTGGATATCTGAAAAGTCGATGTATTGGTCTACTATATTCGCTCCTACTTTAAGATTCGACAACATGTTCAATCACCTCTACTCCTACTTTCATTTGGTCAAGTTGTTCAATCGCTTGCAAAATACTTAAAGGATCACCTGTTAATTGAACATATAGCGAACCAATCGAACCTTTTTTAGCTTGTTGGATATTGCCTTGGATGATGTTTAATTCTACGTTGTATTCACGTACAATTCTTGAAATAACCGGCATTTTAACTTGTTCTTCTTCAAATACAAGATGAATCAATTTACCTTCTGGATACTCCAGTAGCATTTCTTCTAACACATCATCTGTCTCACCACTATCTGGATTAGCGTCTTGGCGGATAAATCGTTTTGTAATATCTTGTTGAGGTTTTTTAAAGACATCTAATACTTCGCCTGATTCAACTACTCTTCCATCATCCATCACAGCGACTTTGTTGCAAATTTTTCTAACAACATGCATTTCATGAGTAATTAAGACAATCGTTAAATTTAAACGTTTGTTAATAGCGACTAATAAATCTAATACTTCATCTGTTGTTTGAGGGTCTAATGCACTTGTTGCTTCATCACAAAGCAATAAGGTTGGTTCGTTTGCTAACGCTCTAGCAATTCCTACTCGTTGTTTTTGACCGCCTGATAGTTGAGCCGGATAGGCTTGTTCTTTTCCTTCGAGTCCAACTAAACCTAATAATTCTTTAGCCTTAGCCTGTCGTTTAGCTTTGGGTACGCCGGCAATTTCTAGCGGAAATAAAACATTTTCCAATACTGTTCTAGACCAGAGTAAGTTAAAATGTTGAAAAATCATCCCAATTTTTTGGCGTTCTTTTCTTAATTTTTTGCCTTTTAATTCTGAGATGATGTGGCCATTAACGGTTACTGTTCCTTTTGTCGGAATTTCAAGTCCATTGAACAGTCGAACCAACGTACTTTTTCCTGCTCCAGAATACCCAACGATGCCGTAAATTTCGCCATCTTCAATCGTTAAGTCGACTTCATCTACCGCTGTTAGCGTCCCTTCTTTTGTTTGAAAAACTTTTTTTATCTTTTTTAGTTCAATCATTTACGCTACCCCTCTCTGACTTATTAGGTAAATAAAAAAACTTTCGTCCCTATATTAAGTCACCTACTTAATATAAGGACGAAAGTCATTGCTTTCGTGTTGCCACCTTAATTCGTTAATTTATCACTAAATTAACCTCATCCAGTACTTAAGCTCATTGCAGCTAGTTATACTGTGGCACGTTATCGGGTGCTACCGGAATAAGCTTGTGCAGATGCATTCACTCATTCTTAGCTCAAAGACCATCTTCGGTTCTACTCCCACTACCTCTTTTCAGCAAACGAGGCTCTCTAAAAATGTTTGTATGGAACGTACTCTTCTTATCATCGCTTTTGTTATGATATTGTCAATATTCTAACAGATGGTTTTTGCGCTGTCAACAACAATCGATTAATTTATTTTATCTTATCATTCGAACGTGATAATGTCCTA
>JAGQHW010000047.1 GCA_020431645.1 Carnobacterium sp.
CATGTGCTCCAAAATAGGTATTTACCTGTTTTTGGAGTATTTTTATTTTAGTGACTCAAAGAATTACTAGGTTCACAAGACAAATACCTTATTTTTTTTTATTTTTTTATAAGGTATCATTCCTACTCTGTTGTATTTTGAAGGAGGCTAGTCAAAATGTTGAAAAATAAAAATATTGCGTTGTATGTTTGTGGAGGTATAGCATCCTATAAAGCTGTTGACTTAGTTAGGCAGTTTATTAAACAAGGAGCAAATGTTAAAGTAGCAATGACAGCATCCGCTATGGAATTCGTAACCCCTTTGACGTTTCAAATAGTGAGTAAACACTATGTATATACAGATACATTTGATGAAAGAGAAGAAGATAAAGTTCGTCACATCCATTTAGCAGACTGGACATATTTAGCTATCATTGCGCCTGCCACGGCGAATGTTATTGCTAAGGTGGCGAATGGAATAGCAGATGATTTTGTTACGACAACTTTATTAGCTACAACAGCTCCTGTTTTTGTTGTACCTGCAATGAATTCACATATGTTGGAGAATCCAGCAACTATTCGTAATTTTGCGACCTTAAGATTAGATAAGCGTTTTGTTATGGAACCAGAAACGGGCTTTCTGGCGGAAGGATACGAAGGTAAAGGTAGGCTGCCAGAACCGTTAACGATTGTTGATTCAGTCAAACAATTTATGATTTCAAGACAAGAAACATTGCCATTGAAAAATAAGCGTGTAATTATAACAGCAGGTGGGACAAAAGAACGCATTGATCCGGTTCGTTATATAACCAATGATTCATCTGGTAAGATGGGTTACAGTTTAGCGAGCGTTGCCAGAGATTTAGGAGCACAAGTAACTCTTATTTCTGCTACTAAACAATTGCCTGAACCTTTTGGAGTAACGGTTGTCTATGTAAGTTCTGCTTTAGATATGTTAGATGCTGTATTGAACGAATACGCATCAGCAGACATCGTTGTGATGGCTGCGGCTGTATCGGATTATCGTCCCAAAAAACAGGCTTCTAAAAAAATCAAAAAGAACGAAGAGTGGTTGACGATAGAATTAGAAAAAACAACAGATATTTTGTTCCAATTGGGACAAACTAAACAGCAACAGTTTTTAATTGGCTTTGCTGCAGAAACAAACAACCTTGAAAACTATGCTAAAGAAAAACTGGAACGTAAAAAAGCGAACATGATTGTTGCCAATGATGTATCAAAACCAAATAGAGGATTTAATCAAGAAACAAATGAAGTGACTATTTTTATACAAAATAGTGAACCAGTTCAAATTTCACTTCGCAGTAAACAAAAAGTTGCTGAAGAAATCTTTAAAGTAGCTATAGAGCAAATGATTAAGTGAGGAAGTGGTAAAGAGTGGTTTCAATTGCTAAGGTTATTGTAGATGTCCCAACGATGCAAACAAATAAACCCTACGATTATTTGATTCCAGCTGAATTTGATGAACAAATAATGCCTGGAATGCGGGTAGAAGTTCCTTTTGGACAAGGAACTAGAAAAGTTCAAGGATTTGTTGTTGAAATTACTCAAGCAAGTAATTTTGAGGGAGAGTTAAAAGCTATAGCTAATTTAATGGATTTAACAGCTGTTTTAGATGAAGAGTTGCTGTTATTAGGACGTGAAATGGCAAGATGGACTTTTTCTTTTCAAATTACTTGTTATCAAACCATGTTGCCGGCTATGTTGCGCGCAAAATATGAAAAAAAAATAAAAATAATAGATGAAATACCAGAAAATTTATTCTATGAATTATTTAGAGGTAGAAATGAATTAACTTGGGATGAAGCGACGGAACGTGGATTGTTGCCTCAATTATTAAAGTTAAAGAAAAAAGAATGGGTTGAATTGTCTTACTCTGTAAAAAACCAAGCAAAAACAAAAAAAAGACGTATGGTACAATCTGATTTAAGCTTTGAGCAATTAGAAGAAGAGATTATAGGATTAGGTAAACGAGCTCCTAAACAGTCGTTATTATTGAGACAACTTCAATTATTGACTAATGAATCGATTAGCACTACTGATATGAATAAAAAATATGGGATTTCTGCAGCTATCTTACGTGAAGCTGAAAATAAAAAATGGCTTTATTTTTTTGAAGAAGAAATCTATCGTGATCCATTCAAGCATAAAGAATTTAAAAAGACTGAGCCGTTTGTATTGAATGATACGCAAGAAAAAGCATTAAAACCGATTATAAAAGCTGTCAAACAGCACGAAAAAGAAGTTTTTCTACTTAAAGGTGTAACTGGAAGTGGAAAAACAGAAATTTATTTACAAACGATAGCGGAAACACTAAAAAATGGTCAATCAGCCTTAATGCTCGTACCAGAAATTGCTTTAACCCCTCAAATGGTTCATTCTTTTAAAGGACGATTTGGTGAAGCAGTTGCTGTTTTACACAGCGGTTTATCAATAGGTGAAAAATACGACGAATGGCGTAAAATAGAGAGGCAAGAAGCTAAAGTAGTTGTTGGCGCACGATCTTCTATCTTTGCTCCGGTTAAGAATATTGGTGTGATTATTATTGACGAAGAACATGAAGGAACGTATAAGCAAGATGAAAATCCACGTTATCATGCTAAAGACGTAGCAATTTGGAGAGCAAGTTACCATAATTGTCCGGTTATCCTAGGTAGTGCAACCCCTTCATTAGAATCACGGGCACGTGCTCATAAAAAGGTCTATACACTACTTGAATTACCTGAACGCGTAAATAAGAAAGATTTACCTGTAGTAGAAGTCGTTGACATGCGTGAAGAAGTAAAATTGGGAAACCGTAGTAATTTTTCAATTGTCCTACAAGAAAAAATAAGAGATCGACTGGCTAAAAAAGAACAGATTGTTCTGCTACTAAATCGTCGTGGGTACTCTTCTTTTGTTATGTGTAGAGACTGCGGCTTTGTTTTGCCCTGTCCTAATTGTGATATTTCCTTAACCTTGCATATGGATACAAAACTGATGAAATGTCATTATTGTGGACATGAAGAAGTAATACCTCGCATCTGTCCAAGTTGTAACGGACATAAGATTCGGTATTATGGTACTGGAACACAAAAAATAGAAGAGGAACTCCGTGATATCATACCAGAAGCAAGAGTGATTAGGATGGATGTCGATACAACCAGAAAAAAAGGAGCTCACGAAAAATTATTATCTGCTTTTGGGAATAAAGAAGCAGATATATTGTTAGGTACTCAGATGATTGCAAAGGGATTAGATTTCCCTAATATTACACTAGCTGGTGTACTAAACGCAGATACTGGACTAGGTTTACCGGACTTCAGAGCAAGTGAACGGACCTTTCAATTATTAACTCAAGTGAGTGGACGAGCAGGAAGAGCTGAGTTAACAGGAGAAGTGATCGTTCAAACATTTAATCCAGAACATTATTCTATTCAGTTAGCTCAAAAACATGATTACGATGCTTTCTACCAAAAAGAAATGATTTTGAGACATAGAGGCAATTACCCACCATTTTATTTCACTATCTTAATTACGACAAGCCATATTGAAGAATTACAAGCTTCAAAAAAAATGCAAGAAATTGTAGAGTCCATTAGGCCAAATTTAAGTCCAGAAACAATCTTGCTAGGTCCTACACCAAAAGCAGTTGCGCGAGTAAATAATCGGTATTACTATCAAACAATTATTAAGTATAAACACGAACCAACTTTATTTAAGCAATTACAAGAACTATTGAATCAGTCACAAAAAGAGATGTCAAAAGGTTTACAAATCGCGATTGATTCTGAACCGATGCATTTTATTTAATAAAAGAAAGCGGGAAAAAAAATGGCTTTATTACCAATAATAAAATACCCTAATCCGGTATTAGTTACACCGACTAAAGAGGTACTAGACATTACAGATGAAATCATTCAATTGATGGATGATATGTATGAAACAATGGTAAATGGTGATGGAATTGGTATTGCGGCACCTCAAGTAAATCAATCTCTTAGAATAGCACTAGTTGAAATTGATGAAGAAACAGGTTTATTTGAAATGATTAACCCTAAGATTATAAAGTCTTCAGGTAAAGCAATTGACGTTGAAGGTTGTCTAAGTTTTCCAGAAATCTACGGTACAGTCGAGCGAGCAGAAACGATTGTTCTTCAGTATTTTGATAGAGATGGCGACGCTTATGAAGTTGAAGCAGAAGATTATCTAGCACGCGTTTTTCAACATGAGTTAGAACATCTTGATGGAAAGTTATTTACAGATAAAATTATTCAGAAAATCAAACCAGAAGATTTAGAAGAATATATGGAGGAGAATATAACATGACAAAAATAGTATTTATGGGAACACCAGCATTTTCTGTTCCAATATTAGAAGCTTTAATTGGGGAGAACTATGAAATACTAGCCGTAGTTACGCAACCAGATAGACCGGTTGGCAGAAAAAAGATTATGACACAAACGCCAATAAAAATTGCGGCACTTAAGCATAATTTAATCGTTTTACAGCCAGAGAAAATAACTGGTTCAGACGAAATGACCCAAATAATAGAGATGAAACCAGATTTACTTATTACGGCAGCGTTCGGTCAATTTTTGCCTGAAAAATTATTAAACGCACCAAAATATGGTGCAATAAATGTTCATGCTTCTCTTTTACCTAAATACCGTGGAGGCGCACCCGTTCATTATGCTTTAATAAAAGGTGAAAAAGAAACAGGCGTAACCATTATGTATATGGAGAAAAAAATGGATGCTGGTGCAATTTTATCTCAGCGCTCTTTAGAAATCACAGAAAGTGATGATGTAGGAACTCTTTTTGAACGCTTGAGCGCGTTAGGAAAAGAGCTATTGATCGATACCCTACCTGATTTATTAGCTGGTAAAATTAAACCAATTATACAAGATGAAGAAAAGGTTACTTTTTCACCTAATATTAAGCCAGAAGAAGAAAGAATTGACTGGACAAAGGAAGCTAAAGCAATTGACTGCCAAGTACGAGGTATGCGTCCATGGCCAGTTGCTTATACTATCATAGATAACATCCGAGTAAAAATTTGGGATACAACTGTTTTAGAAGAAAAAACAAGCGAGATGCCTGGAGTGGTTATTAGAATAGAAAAAGCTGCTCTTGTGATTTCTTGCGGAAACCATACAGCAATACAAATTAACGAACTTCAACCCGCAGGCAAAAGTAAAATGACAGCACTAGCTTATTTAACTGGAATAGGAAGCCAAGTAACTATTGGAGAAAAGGTAGGAGAAAATGGAAAATAAAAAAGATAAAATAGAAACAGATAAGACAGTACAAAAACGGAATACAAAAAAGACTAGTCGTTATTTGGCGATGTCTATTTTAGAAAAAACAGAAAAAGACCATTCCTATTCTAATTTGCTTCTCAACGAGACGATACAAAAAAATAATCTATCCCCAGCAGATGCTCGTTTATTAACTGAATTAGTTTATGGTGTACTGCAGCATAAGCTAACATTAGATTACTATTTGACTTCTTTTTTGAAAGAAAATCAAAAATTAGATGTTTGGGTTCACAATTTATTGCGTTTATCTATCTATCAAATGATTTACTTAGATAAAATACCTTCTCATGCCATTCTATTTGAAGCTGTAGAAGTAGCTAAGAAAAAAGGCCATATTGGAGTTAGTAAATTTATTAATGGTGTTTTGAGAAATGCTGAACGCAAAGGATTTAAATCACTTGATGAGATAAAAGATCCAGTAGAGCGATTAAGTATTGAAGTGAGCATGCCGAAATGGTTAGTTGAAAAATTTATAGCTGAAATAGGGATAGAAGAAACAAGGAAATTAGGGAAATCCATTTTAAGTCCTAGCCATTCTAGTGCACGTATCAATGAGAAATATTTATCTGTCAAAGAGGCTCTAGAGGCAATGGAAGAAGAAGGTTTCCATGTAGAACAGAGTCCTATTTCTCCAATAGGAGTCATTAGTAAAGGAGGTCATTTCGCGTCCTCACCTTTATTCCAGTCAGGCCAGTTAACGATACAAGATGAAACATCTATGCTAGTAGCTCCTGCTATGCAAATAGAAACACATCATCACGTATTAGATGCCTGTGCTGCTCCTGGAGGGAAGACGACTCATATTGCTTCATTCCTTTCACATGAAGCGGGTGGTAAGGTTGTTGCACTAGATTTACACCCACATAAGGTAAAATTAATTGAAGACAATGCTAAACGATTGCGTGTCGATAAAGTTGTTGAAGGAAGAACGATGGATGCTAGGAAAGTTGAAGAGGCTTTTGAGGATGAAAGTTTTGATCGTATCCTAGTAGATGCACCTTGTTCAGGTTTAGGGTTGATGAGAAGAAAGCCAGATATTAAATACACAAAAAAAGCTCAAGACATTGCTCAATTAAAAAAAATTCAATTAGATATTTTAACAAGTGTCGCTCCAAAATTAAAAAAAGATGGCTTATTAGTCTATAGTACATGTACGATTACTAAAGAAGAAAATCAAGGTACAGTAGAAGCCTTTTTAAGTTCTCATCCTAATTTTGAAAAAACAGAGATTGTTGCGAGTGCTGCTTTGAACGGCACGATTCAAGACAATTTAATGCAGATTTATCCACAAGATTTTGGAACAGATGGCTTTTTCATTAGTTGTTTAAGAAAAAAATAGAGTTAACAGACTAATTTCTATGATTGGTGGGGTGTAGCAATGCATATTTTTTTTCAAAGTGATATTGGAAAGAAAAGAAAAAATAACCAAGATTTTGCTGATTACTTTGAGAATAATCAAGGAATACCATTGGCAGTTTTGTGTGATGGGATGGGTGGTCATAAAGCTGGCGATGTCGCTAGTGAAATGGCTGTTTCACATTTAGGAGATGCATGGAAAAATACTAGTTTGACTGAGATAGATACAATTATAGAGTGGATGAAAGAACAGATTAACAGAGAAAATACACGAATTGTCAAAAAATCAACTCAGTATCCTGATTTAGAAGGAATGGGTACAACTCTTGTAGCAGCAGCGTTAATTGGAAATCATTTTATTGTTGCGAATGTTGGAGATAGTCGGGCTTACCATTATATAGACGGAAATTTAAAACAAGTAACAGATGACCATTCCTTAGTTA
Source organism: Carnobacterium sp. (assembly GCA_020431645.1). Lineage (GTDB taxonomy): Bacteria > Bacillota > Bacilli > Lactobacillales > Carnobacteriaceae > Carnobacterium_A. Next base: position 7,099 of record JAGQHW010000047.1, read on the forward strand.
ATGAATTATTAAAAAGTGGCGAGATTACAACGAAAGAAGCTATGAATCATCCTCAAAAAAATGTTTTGACTCGCTCATTGGGAGTTACTAAACAAGTAGAAGTAGATATAGTTACTGCTCCTATCTCAAAAGGTGATCAATTATTGCTTTGTTCTGATGGGCTAACAAACATGGTTGACGATAAAGAAATAGCTGAAATATTAGCTGTTTCTAACAGGAGTTTTGAAGATAAGGTAGGAGACTTAGTCTCATTAGCAAATGCAAACGGGGGATACGATAACGTAACAGTCATGCTAGCAGAAACCTATAAAGGAAAGGAGAGAAAATAGACATGCAAATAGGATCAAAGTTAAATGGTCGCTATAAAATAATTGGCACAGTCGGTGGCGGTGGGATGGCTCACGTTTATTTGGCTCATGATTTAATATTAGATAGAGACGTAGCGGTCAAAGTTTTACGTTATGATTTCCGAGATGACCAAGATACGATTAGGAGATTCAAGAGAGAAGCTCTTGCAGCAACTGAATTAGTCCATCCTAATATTGTGAGTGTCTATGATATTGGTGAGGAAGACGATAATCAATACATTGTTATGGAGTATGTTAAAGGAATGGATTTAAAAAAGTATATTCACACTAACTTTCCAATACCTTATCAAAAAGTCACCAATATTATGGATCAAGTTCTATCTGCAGTAATGGCTGCTCATCACAATAGAATTATTCATCGTGATTTGAAACCTCAGAATATTTTAATTGATGAATCTGGCGTAGTTAAAATCACCGATTTTGGAATAGCTGTCGCTTTATCGCAAACGTCTATTACACAGACTAATTCGTTATTAGGTTCAGTCCATTATTTGTCTCCTGAACAAGCACGGGGAGGTATGGCAACAAACCAATCGGATATTTATTCTTTAGGAATTATTTTATATGAACTCTTAACAGGTCACGTTCCGTTTGATGGTGAGTCTGCTGTTTCGATTGCTTTAAAGCATTTCCAAGAAACTGTTCCTTCTGTTAAAAGTTATGATCAACGTATTCCGCAAGCTTTAGAAAATGTTGTTTTAAAGGCTACTGCTAAAGAAATAGCAGATAGATATAAAACCGTTTACGAGATGCAAAATGATTTGGTCACTGCCTTATCAGTAGATCGAAGAGACGAAGCAAAATATACTCCAGTTAGTATGATGGAAAAAACAAAAGTATTAGAACCTATACCATTGGTTATAAAAAACTCGCAATTAGATGAAAAAATTGAAAAAGATGACATATCTAGTAGCAAGCAGCTTAAAAATAGCGAAAAATCAACTAAAGCACAAGCGAAAAAAAGTAAAAAACGCAAATTATGGCTTCTGACAGCAGTAAGTTTATTTTTATTGGGTATTGGACTATTCTTTGTGATAGCAAATAGTGCGCCCAAAGATGTTGTTGTTCCAAATTTAATAGCTATGACTGAAAATGAAGCAGCAAAAGTTTTATCTGAAAAAAAATTACTTATCGGAAAAATTACAAAAGAAGCAGACGGCGATATTGAAGAGGGTCTTATTGTAAAATCTAAACCTAAAGCGGGTTTAAGTGTGAAAGAAAATACACCAGTAGATATCGTAATTAGCTCGGGTAAAGCAACTTTTAAATTCCTAGATTATACGGGGAAATCTTATGAAGAAGTTGAAGTTTTATTAAGCGAACAAAATTTCACTATAAAGCGTGAAGATCAAAGCAGTGATACAATAGAGGCAGGCTTAATTATCTCGCAAGATATTAACGAAAATGAAACAGTTATTCCTGAGGATACTACGATTACCTTTGTCGTTAGCACTGGACAAGCTGGTTTTGAAATGCGTGATTTGAGTGGATACACTGAAAAAAGCGTAAGAGATTATGTAAATGATAACGATCTAAATGTAACTATCACAAAAGAATACTCAGCTGAAGTAGCCCAAGGACAAGTTATTTCACAAAATCCAACAGCAGGAACGGTTTTATTTGCAGGAAAAGATATTTCAGTGGTCATTTCACAAGGGCCTAAAGAAATTCCAGTAAAAACGATTAATGAAAAAATTAGTATTTCTTATAAAGAGCCAGAAGAAGGGAATTCTTCCGGAGATGATGATGAGAGCGTAGAGCCAAATATCATTCCTAATTCAATTACGATTTATATAGAAGATCAAGAACATAAATTAGAAACTGTTTTTCAGCAATTCGAAATTTCAGAAGATACTGAAATTAACTTAGCATTTGTTTTACAAGATGGGAAAAAAGGTAGATACAAAGTTGTCAGAGATGGAGAAACTATCGAAGAAGATGAAGTTTCTCCCTAAAAGAACGTGAGACTAGTGATAAGCAGAAAAACCCAAAAGACATAAACTAGTCTTTAGGGTTTTTTGGTGTTAAAATATAAAAAAGAACATTCTTATGTATTAGCCTGAATAAATACAAAAAATAAAGGAGGTACACTGTGCCAAAAGGACAAATTAGAAAGGCATTGAGTGGATTTTATTATGTTTATCACGAAGGTGAAACGTATCAAACTCGTGGTAGAGGTAACTTTAGAAAACGCAAATTAACACCGATGGTCGGTGATTATGTCGAATTTGAGAGTAGCACAACGACTGATGGTATTCTTAAAGAATTATTATCGAGAAAAAACGAACTTATCCGTCCTACGGTAGCGAATGTGGATTTAGGAATTATCATTATGTCAGCTATAGAACCTAATTTTTCTACTAATTTACTTGATCGCTTTTTAGTCACGTTAGAAAGCAAAGGTATCCAAGCTATTATTTATATTACAAAAATAGATTTATTGAATAAAGAACAAATAGAAGAAATAACGACTATAAAACAACAGTATGAAAAAATAGGCTATCCCGTTATTCTGCCAGAATTAGAATCAAATCATGCAGCGATAGGGAAATTGGTAGCTTATTTCCCAAATAAACTAACAGTATTTATGGGACAATCAGGTGCAGGAAAATCAACATTGTTAAATCAAATTGCGCCAGAATTAGATTTGAAAACAGGTATTATTTCTTCAGCATTGGGTCGTGGAAAGCATACTACTCGTCATGTTGAGTTGATTCCTTTATATGATGGATTAGTAGCAGATACGCCTGGTTTTAGTTCGATAGACTTTTTAGAGATTGAAACAGAAGAGTTACCTGAATTATTCTTAGAATTTGTTGAAGTACAAGATCTTTGTCGTTTTAGAAGTTGCATGCACCGGAATGAACCGGGCTGCCAAGTTCAAAAAGAGGTCTCAGAGGGCTGGATACAGCCTTATCGTTACAAACATTATTTACAGTACCTTGATGAAATTGAAAATAGAAAACCTAAATACAATAAAAAGGAAAAGTGAGGATGTATATGAAAATTTCACCGTCTATTTTAAGTGCAGATTTTGCTAATTTAGAAAGAGATATTCGTTTAGTCGAAGAGGGAGGAGCAGATTACATACACGTAGATGTTATGGATGGGCATTTTGTTCCTAACTTAACATTTGGTGCGAACATTGTTTCTGCCATTCGTCCGATAACGAAATTACCATTAGACTGCCATTTAATGATTGAAAATCCTGAAAACTATATTGAAGATTTTGCTAAAGCTGGAGCAGATATTATTACAGTCCATATAGAAAGTACGTCTCATATTCATCGTGCCATTCAGATGATTAAAAATCAAGGTGTCAAAGCAGGCGTCGTTATTAATCCTGGGACAGCAGTAGAATCCATTATGCCTATTTTAAGTGAAGTAGATATGGTTTTAGTTATGACTGTTAATCCTGGTTTTGGTGGTCAAAGTTTTATTAATGAGACCGTTTCTAAAATTGCCTTATTAGACAGTCTAAAAAAAGATAAAGATTACCATTTTGAAATCGAAGTTGATGGCGGTATTTCACCTGAAACAGCTAAAATATGTAAAGATGCAGGTGCAAGTGTCTTTGTAGCTGGTTCTTATATCTACGGTGCTAAAAATCCAGTAGAACGATTGATGACTTTAAAAGATGCCGTGCGTTGAAATGGTTAAGATTGCGATAATGGTAGGTGGCCCAGAGAGTTATCTACCAGATATTAAAAATAGATTGCTAGACAATGTAATTTGGATTGGTGTGGATAGAGGAGCTATTAGACTATTAGACTATGGTATTAAACCTGTTTTAGCTTTGGGAGATTTTGATTCTATTACCTCTGAGGAATTAAGTCATTTAAGAAATAAAATAAGAGATGTGCGCCAATTTCCAGCAGAAAAAGATGCAACAGATACAGAGTTGGCTGTTAGAGTAGCATTTGAGGAGTTCACTCCTGAAGAAGTAACGCTATACGGTGCTACTGGAGGAAGATTAGATCATTTATTGAATAATTTATGGCTTGTTTTTCAACCAGCTTTTTATCCTCATTTATCTAAAATAAAGATTATTGATAATAAAAATACTGTCTCGTACTTTAAACCCGGAGTTTATGAAATCCAAAAAGAAACAGATAAAAAATATTTAGCTTTTGTTTGTTTAACAGCCGTTAGGGAACTGACGTTAAAAGATATGAAATACGAGTTATCTAAAGCAAATATCGCTTATCCTCAATCCTTAGCAAGTAATGAGTTTATAACTAAAAATGCCAAGTTTTCTTTTGAAACAGGTTTAGTGTCAGTTATACAAAGTAAAGATTAAAAAAATAAAAAATAGAGTTGGGACAATTGTCCCAACTCTATTTTTTGTACTTTTTAAACGCGTTCAATTTTACCAGATTTAAGAGCGCGAGTAGAAACCCAAACTTTTTTAGGTTTTCCATCAACTAAAATGCGAACTTTTTGTAAGTTAGCACCCCATGTACGTTTTGTCTTGTTCATAGCGTGAGAGCGGTTGTTTCCGCTTTTTGCTTTGCGTCCTGTAATAACACATACTTTAGCCATTATTCTTTCCTCCTTTGCCGATATCTCGAAGCAAGGCTTCAATCTATACACTCATACTTTCATAATTTATCATAATTAGAGAAGATATGCAACATTTTTCTTTCAAGGAATTTTACTTGACAGCTTAAAATCAAAGAAAGTAGTGAGTAGGTTATTATGGAATAATTGTTTGGAAAATGATTTGATAAATAAAAAGACTGATTACTATTAGAGAACAGCGAGTTTTTACCTTAGACCTTTTAATATCCGACCAGCTATGATAAAATGTAGAGTAGTAATTCATGGCTAACTAGCAAAAAGGAGGATTTTTACCATGGCAGTTAAAATAAAAACGCAATTTGGTGTTATTGATATTTCAAACGAAGTAATTTCCACAGTAGTCGGAGGAGCAGCGACTGAAATTTTTGGGATCGTTGGTATGGCAAGTAAAAATCAAATTCGTGATAATTTAAATGATATTCTTAATAAAGAAAATTATTCGCGTGGTGTCATTGTACGTCAAGAAGATAACGGCGTTATAGTGGATGTTTACATCATCGTTAGTTATGGGACTAAAATTTCTGAAGTAAGTCGAAATGTACAAGAAAAAGTTAAGTATGATTTAGAAACAATGTTAGACATCTCTGCCAGAGCAGTGAATGTTTATGTACAAGGTGTTCGTGTCTTAAAAGATTAAAAAAAAGAATTTGTTGTAGTCACTTTGATTGAAAGTGATGAAGGAGGATATAGTGGTGAATGTTACAACGTTAGAAGGCAAACAGTTCCGCAATATGGTTTCAGTTGGAGCCAAACGTTTAGATAAGAATGCTGAATATGTTAACTCATTAAATGTTTTTCCAGTTCCAGATGGAGATACTGGTACGAATATGAACTTGTCATTGGCAAGTGGAGTAAAAGCAATTGAGAATTGTGAGTCAGATAACATGAATGAACTAGCGGCAGCTTTGTCAAAAGGTTTATTGATGGGAGCACGCGGAAATTCAGGAGTTATTTTATCCCAATTATTTAGAGGTTTTGGTAAAGCGATTGAAAAAAAAGAAGTTGTAACAGCAAAAGATTTTGCTGGAGCTTTTATGAATGGTGTCCAAACAGCGTATAACGCAGTCATGAAACCAGTTGAAGGAACTATTTTAACTGTAGCACGTGAATCAGCAAAAGCTGGTGAACTACAAGCTAAATCCACTGATGACATTGTTGTAGTGATGGAATCTGTTGTTCGGGAAGCGAAAAAGTCTTTAGCAAGAACACCTGATTTGCTGCCTGTTTTAAAAGAAGTCGGTGTAGTAGATAGTGGAGGACAGGGTCTTTTATTTATCTATGAAGGATTTTTAGAAGTATTATCAGGTAAAGTTAATGAAGATGAAGAGTACCAACCTTCTCCAGAACAGATGAATGATATGGTAAATGCAGAACACCATCGCAGTGTTTCAAATCATATTGCTACAGAAGATATCAAGTTTGGTTATTGTACAGAAATTATGGTCAAAATTGGTGATGGCGAGACAGTTAAACAAGAATTTGACTACGATACGTTTCGTAATCATCTAAATGAAATTGGTGATTCTCTCTTAGTTGTATCAGATGATGAAATTGTTAAAGTTCATGTCCATACAGAACATCCCGGTGAAGTCATGAACTATGGTCAAAAATTTGGATCACTTGTAAAAATCAAGGTAGATAACATGCGTGAGCAGCATGAAACAATTTTAGATAATGAAAAACCAACTTCTTCTAAAGTATCTAGTAAAAAAACGCCTTATGGTGTAATAGCTGTTGCTGCTGGTGAAGGAGTGCAAAATCTCTTTAAAAGTTTAGGTGTAGATTACGTTATTAGTGGGGGACAAACAATGAACCCTAGTACAGAAGATATATTGAAAAGCTATTGATTCTATCAATGCTGAAAAAATGATTATTTTACCAAATAACAAAAACATATTTATGGCTGCTGATCAGGCTGCAGAAGTAAGTGAATTACCTGTAGTTGTTATTCCAAGTAAAACAGTATCTCAAGGAATGACTGCAATGCTAGCGTTTAATGAACTAAATGACTTAGAAACGAATAAAAAAGAGATGTCCATGGAATTAGAAAATGTTGTAAGTGGACAAATTACTAATGCTGTTCGTGACACAGAAATTGAAGGTTTAAGTATCAAGAAAGATGATTACATGGGAATCATTGATGGCAAAATTAAGGTCTCTAAATTAAATCGCAAAGAAGTAGTTTTAGATACTCTTAGAGCAATGATTACAGATGAAAGTGAAATTATTACCATTTTGTTAGGCGAAGATGGCGATATGGAAGAAGCAAATGAAATTTCTGATGAAATTAGTCAAGAGTTTCCAGAGGTAGAGGTTGAAATTCATGAAGGCCAACAACCCGTTTATCCGTACTTACTATCTGTAGAATAATTTAAATAAAATAGACAACAATAATAAAAATAGCAACTTATTTTTACTATTGTTGTCTATTTTTAAAATATCTTACCTGTTCGTTAAAAAAGAAATGGAGGGAGATGAACAACCGAGTGCAATTAGGGCATTTAAGGTTGGACTATTATGGGGAAAACAATTTATGATCGAGTATCTGTTCTTCCTTCGGTTGGCCAGAAACGTCAAGAAGCATTAAATCAATTAGGCATCTTCACTATTTTGGACTTGCTCTCTCATTTCCCTTTTCGTTATGAAGATATTAAAGAAAAGAATTTATTAGAAATAGAAGATCAAGAAAAAGTGACTTTAAAAGGGAACGTTGTTTCTGAAGCTGTAGTTAGCCGTTTTGGACCAAAAAGAAATAGATTGTCGTTTCGTTTAGTCGTTGAACATGCAGTAATTTCGATTACCTTTTTTAATCAACCTTATTTAAAAAGCAAGATTGTTGCAGGTGAGGAATTAGCTGTTTTTGGCAAGTGGGATGCTAAACGTAAAAGTTTAACAGGTATTAAAATATTTGGAACTGGTTCATCAGACCAATCGAATGATTTTGAATCAATCTATAAAGCGAATAAAGGGATAAAGCAGAAAACTATTTTTGATTTAGTCAAAAAAGCTTATCAGGATTATTATGAACTGATTCCAGAAAATGTACCTAGTAACTTAAAAGAAAAGTATCGACTGGTTTCTCATAAAGAAGCAGTGTACGGTATGCATTTTCCTACTTCACAGGAACAATCAAAGCAAGCGAGAAGAGAGGTTATCTTTGAAGAGTTCTTGTTGTATCAATTAAAACTCCAAAGTTTAAGAAAAAAACAAAAAGCGGCCGGTCATGGATTACAAATAAAATACGATGTTAAAGACTTAAGAAGATTTATTAGTTCTTTACCTTTTGAGCTGACAACAGCTCAAAAAAGAGTCGTAAATGAAATTTGTACAGATTTAAAAGAACCGTTGCATATGCATAGATTGTTACAAGGAGATGTGGGTAGTGGGAAAACGATTGTTGCAGCTATAGCGTTGTTTGCCGCAGCAAACGCACATTACCAATCCGCATTGATGGTCCCTACAGAGATTTTAGCAGA
>JAGQHW010000048.1:0-1299 GCA_020431645.1 Carnobacterium sp.
GATTTTGTATTATAATCAAGAAAAAACTCTTTTGATGTCCAATCCATTAGGAGAAGAATTTCTGCGCAATTGGGATACTTTCGAAAATATGAACAATTATCAATTACCAGATTTTTTAGCAGAGAAAATAGATGAAGTAATTGAAAAATCAGAAAAAGTTTATGATGACTTTATGATCAATGATTTTTATTTCCAACTATCTTGGGTTCCTTTATTTGATGAAGACTTGAAAAATGTTCGAGGGGTATTAGTTTCATTAAAAGAATTAACAAAAGAACGGCGTCTAGATAAAATGAGAGTAGACTTCATTAATAATATTTCTCATGAGTTACGTACACCCTTAGTCATGATTCAAGGATACAGTGAAGCTATTATTGATGATATTGTAGAAACGGATGAAGAAAAGCACGAAATGGCGATGGTCATTAGTGATGAAGCAAAACGAATGAATCGTCTTGTTAATGAAATGCTTGACTTATCTCGTATGGAAGCTGGTTACATCGATTTATTCATAGAAGACCTTCTATTAGAAGATTTCTTCAAAAATATATTATCATTATTTAGGCAATTTGCTGCTAAAAACCATGTGAAACTTTTGCTAGAGATTGATCCGGAAATTCGCACTTATCCAATGGATGGCGATAAAATGAATCAAGTTTTTGTTAACCTTGTTCATAATGCTATTCATCATACATCAACAATGGAACGAGAGGGTGCAGAAGTAGTGATTCGAGTCCAACTAGATAAAATAATTGACGAAGTTCTGATGGAAGTTAGTGATAACGGACCAGGTATTTCAGGAGAAGATATTCCTTATGTATTTGAGCGCTTCTACAAAGCAGATAAATCTCGAGTAAACGATGTCTTTAATAAGGTTGGAACAGGTATTGGCTTATCAATTGTTAAGAGTATTATTGAAGAACATGGGGGTTACGTTGAGGTTTCAAGCATATTAAATGAAAAAACAACTTTTAGAATTCACTTCCCCTATCTAGATGATACTATCTAATAGTAAGTATGCTTGCAAATAAAGATAAAATAGCTTATACTAAGTTTGTACAAATTTGTACTAATAAAATAGACGATTCGTCTTCAGGGGCAGGGTGTAATTCCCGACCGGTGGTATAGTCCACGAACCAGATAGCATTTCTGGTTGAACTGGTTTAATTCCAGTACCGACAGTAAAGTCTGGATAAAGAAGATGGGGCTTATTTGAGTAGGATACTATTCGTATGCTCTGTTTAATTTTTCTGAAGAGAAATTAGATGAGCGTATTTTTTTATAGTATTTTTTTCGTAA
>JAGQHW010000048.1:1396-15428 GCA_020431645.1 Carnobacterium sp.
GGATACTATTCGTATGCTCTGTTTAATTTTTCTGAAGAGAAATTAGATGAGCGTATTTTTTTATAGTATTTTTTTCGTAAGTCCAAGAATGCTCAAGCTGATGAGTCCTTTCAGGAGGATTTTTTATGCAAACCCGTAACACAAAAAAATTAGTCGGTGTCTCTATGCTTGCTGCAGTTGCATTTGTACTAATGTTTTTCGCTTTCCCAATTATACCAGGAGTCACTTTTTTAAAAATTGATTTTAGTGATATTCCTGTTTTGTTAGGTATGTTTTTGTATGGACCAGTAGCAGGAATAGCCGTAGCAGTCATTCGTACCATTCTTCACTATGTGCAAACAGGCGGCGATGCGGGTTATCCAATAGGAGATACAGCCAGCTTAATAGCTTCTTTAGCGTATACCTTACCCATCTACTACATCATGAATGCAAAAGCTGAAAAAGCTAAGACTGTTATTTTAGCTAACGTATTAGGCACCGTATCGTTAACTACCGTGTTGTCTCTATTAAATGCTTATGTTTTGATCCCACTTTACTTTTTAGTTTTAAATTTTAGTGTTGGACCTATACAAAAGTATGTTTTTTATGGAGTTGTTCCTTTCAATTTAATTAAGGGGATCATTGTTAGTACCGTCTTTGTTGCCTTATACAAAAAAATGAAACCTTGGATAATCAAAAATCAAGTAAGTCAACTAACAGATGATCGTTATCTAACGTTAGAAAAAAAATAATAAGAAAATGATTTCGTATCTTTTACGAAATCATTTTTTTCTTTACTTTAAATAGATTTTTAAGGAATTTTTGACTATTTTTTGGTATATTAAACGTGTACTAAAAGAGTACTAGAAAGGGGTTATGCTGTTTTGAATAGTTTATCTTATCTTGATTATTTTTATTTATCCCTATTTTCAAAAAAACAGTCAAAAAAAACATCTACTATTTATCATATTCTTACTGGTAAAAAAACAGCTTCCATCCTTTATGGTGCTGAAAAATATGATTTAACCTATTTTTTTGCTTTATTTCCAAAATTAAAACGTAGTCAATTTAATAAAAGTATAGATAAATTAGTTTGTTTGAACTACCTTTCACAATCAAAAGAAAATAAGGAGTTTTCCTTATCAAATAGTGGAGAAAAAGAATGGACTCTATTTTTTGATCATCATCATTATCCTAAACAGTTAAATTACCTTCAAGATGGTCTTGCGCTGATACATTTTTGGCGTACAATTCAATTGATTACGCAAGTTTTATCTGAGGTTAGATATAAAAATAAACAGTATACGCCAATTGAAAAAGAATGGGAAAAACAACAGTGGCTCAAACAGTGGCTTAAAAATAATAATGCGAATAAACAAGAATTAGCAGTAGCCTTTGGCAATGAATGGATTTTAATTATGAGTGAACTGCCTCTACTATATGCCGAAATACTAACGGATAGTTTATCTGGTCATAATAAGACAGGCAAAACTCAAAAACAATTAGCCGAAGCACACAGAAAAGAAGCGATTGAGGTTCATTTAATAATCCTTGATTCACTAGCTTGTATCGGGAAAATAATAGACCATTATCCTGAAAAAACACCTTTGTTTTCCTCGATTTATAAAGAGATGATACAAACTTATGATGGGACAACAAAGAGTGCGCTCTTAACAAAACACTATTTATTAGCGGGCTATTCACTTGAAGATACGATAAAGCATCGTCAATTGAAACCAAGCACAATTAATGAGCACGTTATTGAAATAAGTATTATGGATCCTTTATTTGATTTATCGACTATTTTACCAGTAGATAAATTTAAGGAAATCAAACAACTACTAAAAGAAGTGCCTGCTCTTACATACCAAGAAATGCTTGAAAAAAAGCCGGAAGTCCTTTTTTTATGGTTCCGTCTAGCTCAAATAGAAAGGAATCGAAATAGTGACGAATGAGGAAAAAATTAAGCATATTTTACTTCATCAGTATGGTTACACTGATTTTCGCGAAGGGCAAGAAGAAGCTATCTTAGCAGCTTTAAATGGAAAAGATACACTAGTGATGCTGCCAACAGGGACAGGTAAATCGATTTGCTATCAAATAACCGGGTACTGTTTAGATGGAATTGTTTTAATCATTTCTCCTTTGTTGTCATTGATGCAAGATCAAGTTGATCAGATGAAGCGGATGGGAGAAAAAAGAGTTACTGCATTAAATAGTTTAATGAGTAGTGAAGAAAGAAAATGGGTTATGTCAAACTTAACTGACTATAAATTTATATTTTTATCACCAGAAATGTTGCAACAAAAGTATATATTAGCTAAACTTAAGACAGTAAAGATTAGCATGCTGGCTATTGACGAAGCTCACTGTATCTCTCAATGGGGAATGGACTTTAGACTAGAATACTTAGGATTAGGACTGGTTCGCGAAGAATTAAATAATCCTTTAACAATGGCCTTAACAGCAACAGCTACGGAAGTTGTTCGTGAAGAAATTTTAGCGTCCTTATTTTTAGAAGAAGATAAAACGATTCAAGTTTTATACTCTGTTGATCGTCCTAATGTCGCCTTAACAACAGTTAGTTGTTTTCATGATAAAGATGAACAATTATTGAATCAAATTAAAAAATTAGCTAAACCTGGTATTATTTATTTTTCAAGCAAAAAAAAAGCAGATCAAATAGCTTTATGGTTAAAAGAAGAAACAAATTATTCTGTTGAGAGCTATCATTCAGATATTATGAATGAAGATAAAATTAAAATACAGCAACAATTTATCCAAGATGAAATTGATCTTATCTGCGCAACGAGTGCTTTTGGAATGGGAATTAATAAAGAGAACATCCGATTTGTCATTCATTATCACATGCCCGCTAGTGTAGAGTCTTATTTACAAGAAGTAGGTAGGTGTGGTCGAGACGGACAGCAGAGTATCGCAGTATTGCTTTTTGAAGCTGGCGATCAATTCCTGCAAAAAAGACTACAAGAACAAAGTTTACCGAATAATGCAATGTTAGAATACGCTTATCGTCATAAAAAAATACCTGAAGGAAGTTGTAGTGAAACCCAACTGCTGCTATTAGAAAATTATCTGTCATCCGGAACGCCGATTGCTCAAGCTAGATCTCAAATACTGAGTAGAGAACGTCAAAAAGACCGTCAATTAGAGTATATGGTAAACTATAGTCAGACAACTGATTGTAAAAGAAGTTTTCTTCTTCATTACTTTAATGAGAAAATAAGGAAGAAACCACTCTTTTGTTGTTCTAGTTGTGGCTTGAATCAAGAGTTTTATGACAAAGTAAAAGAGAAAGAAAAACCAACTCATTCTTCTACCTCACAAAGTTGGAAAGAAAAGATAGGAAAGTTATTTTTACTACTTGAATAAAGAAGACAAGCTTCTTTAAGTTATGGTACAATAAAATCTAATATATTTAGGAGGAGTACTTTATGTCTAAAAAAAATTCTGAAAATAATAAAGACAATGAGGTTTGGTCACGTAAATTTAAGAATAATGAAGAAGATGAAAAAGATAACTCTTTAAGAGGAGCTAGAAAAAAAGCTGAAGGGGGAATTTCTCCAGTAGTTACATCTCTTATCATTTTCTTGGCGTTGTTGATCATATTGCCAACAGCTACTTATTTCTTTATTTTGAATGGGCGTAATGATGAAGAAGGATTTAAAGCTAATGAAGATGAAGTAAGCATCACAAAAAGTAGCAATAGTGAAGAAAAGGTCAGTTCTGAGAAAAAAGATTCTGCTTCAGAAAAATCGGCTACAGCTGTATCAACAGAAGAAGTTAGTGAAAAAGTACCTGAACAGCCTGCACCAGTAGAAGAAAAGCCGGAGGTTGCAGAATCAGTTGCTCCAGTTGCTCCAGTCGCTCCAGAACCCGAAGTAACAGAGCCTATTGTAGAAGAAACGAGCAAGACTTATACCGTTGTTGCAGGAGATAATCTTTATCGAATTGCATTAAATAATGGAATGACAACTGCTCAATTAAAAGAATTAAATGGTTTAACGAGTGATAATGTAACTGTTGGGACAACATTAAAAATAAAATAAAAGTGCATATTTTAATTAACTAAAGACCGTCTTAGGACGGTTTTTGTTTTGAAAATAGAAAGAAGGTAGTTTTGAGAATGACAAATAAAATAATGATTGCGATTGACGGACCAGCTTCTGCTGGAAAAAGTACGGTGGCTAAATTATTAGCAAATGAACTAGGTTATGTTTATTGTGACACGGGTGCAATGTATCGTGCATTGACATATGAAGCTTTACAAAGAGGAATAAATTTAGAAGATGAAGAAGCTTTGATTGTTTTATTAGAAGAAAGTATTATTTCCTTTGAGCCTACTGAAAACAGTCAAAAAGTTTACTTAAATAATACAGAAGTGACAGAGGCTATTCGTCAACCTGATGTAACAAATTCTGTTTCTTTGGTGGCTGCGCATAGTCATGTTAGAAAAGAATTAGTAAAAAGACAACAAAAAATAGCTGATAAAGGTGGAGTTGTTATGGATGGCCGTGATATAGGGACAACCGTCTTACCTCAAGCAGAAGTGAAAATCTTCCTAATCGCAAGTGTCGAAGAAAGAGCTGAAAGACGCTATAAAGAAAATAAATTAAATGGTATCGATACTCCTTTAGAACAATTAAAAAAAGAAATTTCAGATCGTGACTATAAAGACTCTCATAGAGAAACGTCTCCTTTAACCAAGGCAAAAGATGCTATTTTATTAGATACGACTAGCTTAAATATTGAACAAGTTATCGGGAAAATTAAAGAAGTTGTTAGTTTAAAAAATAATTAAATCGTCTTTTTCTCTCTTAAAATCAGTGGCTAATAAGATAACATGGATACTTTATGGAGAAAAACTTATGAAATCAAGCAATAAATCTATTTCGTAGGCCTTATTCTGGCATTTTTTTATAATATTGGGTAAAATAGAGTAAGAAACAGTTAATTGGCTAAATTAGGAGGACAATAACATGACAGATCAAAAAGACAAAAACGAAGAATCGGAACAAGAATCAATGTTGGAAGCTTTAGATAGTGTGCAAGAAATTCACATTGGTGATACTGTTCAAGGGGAAATTTTGAAAATTCAAGATAACAAACAAGCAATTGTTGGCATTCTTGGTGGAGGTGTAGAAGGCGTCATTCCTAACAACGAGCTATCTGCCGCACCTTTTGAAGACGTTACAGAAATTGTAAATGTTGGTGATATTGTTGACTTAGTCGTCATCAAAGAAATTAAGGAAAAAGAGAATGGTAGCTTTTTACTTTCTAAGCGTCGTATCGATGCTAAGCAAGTGTGGGAGAAAATTCAAAAAGATTTTGAAGCTGGAACAATTATTGAAGCCCCAGTAAAAGAAGTTGTTAAGGGTGGACTAGTTGTTGATGCAGGTGTTAGAGGATTTGTACCAGCCTCAATGGTAGACATTCAGTTTGTTGATGATTTTTCAGAATACAAAGGAAAAATTCTTGCATTCAAAATTATGGAAATAGAGCCTAGTGAAAATCGTTTAATTTTATCACATAAAGCTGTTTTACAAGCTGAAAGTGATTTAAATAAAAAGAAAGTGATGCAAGAATTGAAAGAAAATGATACCGTTAAAGGTAAAGTTGCTCGCTTAACAAACTTTGGCGCGTTCATTGATTTGGGTGGAGTCGACGGATTGGTTCATATTTCTCAAATTTCTTATGATCACGTTAAAAATCCAGCAGATATCTTATCAGTAGGACAAGAAGTCGATGTGAAAATTCTTTCTGTTGACGAAGAGGCTGGTCGCATCTCATTATCTATCAAAGATACGTTACCTGGACCTTGGGATGACATTGAAGACCGTGCAGGAGTAGACACTGTTTTAGATGGCAAGGTTAAGCGATTAACCAGTTTTGGAGCCTTCGTTGAAGTTTATCCAGGCGTAGAGGGTCTTGTTCACATCTCTCAAATTTCTCACAATCATATTGCCACACCTCATGAAGTACTGAGTGAAGGCCAAGAGATTAAAGTTAAAGTGCTTGATTTAAATACTGAAGATCAACGTTTATCGTTAAGTATTAAGGCACTAGAAGACAAGCCACAACAACAATCAAAACCTCAAGAAGAAAAGTTTGAGATGCCAGAAATGGATTCAGGATTTACTATAGGGGATATTCTTGGAGACCAACTTTCTGATATTACTTCGGATGAAGAAGATACTGAGTAAAACTAAATAAGTTAGATTAAAAATAAAAACAGGTGGCAGACTCTTTAGCCGCCTGTTTTTATCTGCTTGAAAATAAGAATAAAAGATGAAGTTTACTCGTTAAAGCGTTTTCATTAAGCAAAAGCTTGCAAATTCAAGCTTTGTTCTATAAACTAACTAAAGAAATAAGAAATTAATTAGAAGGAGGCTAAAGCAATGGCAAAACCAGTTATCGCCATCGTTGGTCGTCCAAACGTAGGAAAATCAACAATTTTTAACCGAATCGTAGGCGAACGTATTTCAATTGTAGAAGATATTTCAGGAGTAACTAGAGACCGTATTTACTCTCAAGCTGAATGGTTAGGAAAAGAGTTTAATTTGATTGATACAGGCGGAATTGATTTAGGAGACGAACCTTTCCTTGATCAAATAAAATACCAAGCAGAGATTGCAATGGAAGAAGCAGACGTGATTATCTTTATTACAAATAGTCGAGATAGCGTCACAGATGCAGATGAAAATGTCGCGAAAATTTTGTATCGTACAAAAAAACCTGTACTATTAGCAGTAAATAAAGTAGATAATCCCGATATGCGTGCAGAAATATTTGATTTTTATACGCTTGGATTGGGCGAACCTTATCCTATTTCAGGAAGTCATGGATTGGGTATCGGAGATTTACTTGATGCAGCAGTTAATCATTTCCCAGAAGAAGAAGAGGAAGAATACGATGATTCAGTTATAAAATTCAGTCTTATCGGCCGACCAAATGTTGGTAAATCTTCTATCATCAATGCTATGTTAGGTGAAGAACGTGTTATCGTATCAAGTGTAGCAGGAACAACTCGTGATGCTATTGATACTCAATTTACAGATAACGAAGGAACAGAGTTTGTCATGATTGATACAGCTGGAATGAGAAAACGCGGTAAGGTATATGAGTCAACTGAAAAATATAGCGTAATGAGAGCTCTTAGAGCTATTGAACGTTCGGATGTTGTTTTAGTTGTATTAAATGCTGAAGAAGGTATAAGAGAGCAAGATAAAAAAGTTGCTGGTTATGCACATGAAGCAGGTAAGGGAGTTATCATTGTTGTAAACAAGTGGGATACTCTTGATAAAGACAACAATACCGTTAAAGATTTTGAAAGAGACATTCGTAGCGAGTTTGCTTATTTGAGTTATGCACCAATCGTATTTGTTTCAGCGGTTACAAAACAGCGTTTAAACAAATTGCCTGAAATGATTAAACGAGTAAGTGAAAATCAACGTTTACGTATTCAATCATCTGTTTTAAACGATGTGATTTTAGATGCTGTAGCGATGAATCCTACTCCAACAGATAAAGGTAAGAGATTGAGAATTTTCTACGCAACACAAGTAGCAATCAAACCACCAACATTTGTTGTATTCGTAAATGATCCTGAGATGATGCATTTTTCTTATTCACGTTTCTTAGAAAATCGAATAAGAGATACTTTTGTTTTTGAAGGAACACCTATACGAATCCTTACACGTCAAAGAAAATAACAGCTAAAAAGAGGAAATGAAAAAGCGAAATGGGATATTCTAACATATTTATCGCGGTGTTACAAATAATAATCTATTTTATTCAAAAAAGCTAATAAAATAGCAAGAAATAGATTAAAATCATTGCAGTAACAGTATTTGTATGATATCTTTTTAGATGAAATGTAAATTACAACATCTAAAACAGCATTTCGACTATCTTCATTTTTGGACCACTCAAAAATGATATTATGATTTTTATTTGCTTCTTAAAAAAAGCATTTATTCTTCTTTTCGAGGAGGTGAAATATACATGGCTAACAAAGCAGAGTTAATCGAAAACGTAGCAACTTCAACAGGTTTGACTAAAAAAGATGCAACTGCAGCAGTAGATGCTGTCTTCGAAACAATCCAAACAACTTTGAGCAAAGGTGAGAAAGTTCAAATTATTGGTTTTGGTAACTTCGAAGTTCGCGATCGTGCTGCACGCAAAGGACGCAACCCTCAAACAGGGGAAGAAATCCAAATTGCTGCAAGCAAAGTTCCGGCATTCAAACCAGGTAAAGCACTTAAAGATGCAGTTAAATAATAAAACACTAAAAACCCTTGAGAAATCAAGGGTTTTTGTTGTTTTATAGATAGACACAATCAAAACGAGCAGATAACTAACAGAAATTTATAGACCGCTACCGTCAAATTGCTTAATTATATTCGTTCTCATAATGATCAACATGATTTATGATTATTTTATAGGTAATTCTTTATCGTATAATAAGGGGATGTAGACGTGTCTAAAGATATAAAAGGCTAATTCCTTGTCGTTCAATCCAACTTGCACACTAGCGGCCTTTAATGCGAGATTAAACGAGTTTTTGTACATACTAGCTCCACTCTTAGTGGCAAAAATAAAATCACTTTTTATTATCAAGCTGAATGCATGAATTTTCTCCAATCCTTCTTTCAGCTAAGTCAATAGTCCTAGTGGCTAAATTAAGTTTTATATTTAATTTAGCCATTTTCATAAGATCTTTCTTAGCTTTTTTTACATCTGTCAGTCTTATCCAGTGTAAATTTGTTACTACTTATCTTATCTACGAGACTAAAACCATCTTTTGTCAGCATTACAGTGTTATCAAACTCGCCTGTACGGTGCATAAATTCAGCTAATCTAGCTATACGATGATATGACGGTTTTCTATATGGAAAGCTCATCAGATTATAGTTGAAGGTCTTTTTGTATTATTGATTAAATAAATACTGTTAGATTTAATGTGTTATAAGCTCATTGAGTAGGAGGATGGATATGAAAATAAAAGATAAAGTTACACTAAATATCAAGAACAAAACCGCTTTTTTGGACGATATTTTAGACATAGCTAAAACGGCAGCAATTAGTATTATAGCTGTTATAGGAAAATCAATAGTAGGCTTAATTCGTTTATTTTCTTATAAATACATAGTTTAAGTTTAAATATTTTGACAATTCAGCCCCTATTCTTGATTGAGTAGGGGCTGATGGATATGTTTAATGTGTGCTAGTGAGTAGGTATATCTATAGAAAAAATGATTAAATTGATGTTAGACTATTTTAGTCAGATGAATGTACGTGAAAAAGAGACTTGAAATCATTTGTTCGATAACCTTTTGTGAAAAAGTGGGACTATCCAAAACGGTGCCATTAGAAAGAAACGTTAATTAATGACTAGTTGAAGACCCTTATATTCAAGGGTCGTTAATTGATTTCACGACTAATTAAAAGTCGTTTATTTAAAAATATCAAATAGTGAAAAAGTTGTCTTCTTATACACTTTATTGTAGGCCGCTTTCTTAGGATTCTTTATCCAACCCATTCCTTTTTTACCGTAACCAGGGATTACCGCTTTTTTAATTGCTCGTTTTGCTCTGCCAGTCGTTCTAGCGCTGATAGATTTTTTTATACTTGGTTTTCTTAACCCGAATTTCATTGTTTTCACTCCTATCAATAGATTTTTTATAGCAACAATTGAGAGCAGAAGATAATAAGCCTTCTTTTTTAATCAGTAAAAGAAGCTAGCAAAAAAATCATTTACTAACTTGAAGCTAGTAAATGATCTATTTAAAAGTATCTACCTAAGAGGAGAAGACGATTAGAACGGTTTATTCAAACTCTAGTTCAACTAACATTTCGTCTAGATTCTCAATAGATTCCGTCTTTTCAATGTATTCAACCCATGATTTATAAGGGTCAGAAGAATTTTCTTTGACAACCCATTTAAATTTATCGTAAACATTTTTCATTAATTCTAACCATAATTTATCGACGGCTCGATCTAACTTTGTTTCATTCCATTTTTTCGCAGGTGCTCGTCTACCATTTCGAGCTTCTTGATCTACTAAAGCTTTTTGATAAAAGGCATCTCTAGCACTTAGATTTTTTTCCATATATTCCACAAATTCTTTAAAGTTCATTCGTATTCACCACCTAGTAAATTTTAGCTTTGCTGCTTACTTATATAATTTACCTGTATTTTTTAACCAACAAGACAAATTTTAGCATGCTATCCTTCAATAATTTTAACATAAAACCAGAACTTTATTCTTAAATTTTTAAATAAATAAATAGAAATCTGTTGATAAGATTAACTCTAAGTAAAAATCATTTATTTAGATGTGACTTTTTTAACGGATACGTTTTTTCATCGTAAACATTTATTCCCAAATGAAACAAGAATTATGTTAAAATCAATAGATATAAAATGAATGAAGGTTTATGAAAGAGGTAGGTTATATGCATAATGGAGATAAGATGATCAAAGCGTTAGAAAACAATCAACTTGAAGAGGCGAATACATTTTTTGAGCAAGCTCTGAAAGTAGATTCTGATGAACAACTTTATGATTTAGCGGATAACTTATACCATTTAGGTTTTTTAGAAGAAACAAAAAAAATTTATAAACAACTATTAGAAACGTACACCGAAGAGGATGAGCTAAAGATTGGATTAGCCGAAATTGAAATTGAATCAAACCGTATTGATGAGGCGATGGATTGGCTTTTGCAAGTTTCGGAGATGAGTGAATCCTACCCGCAAGCGCTATTGGTTCATGCTGATTTGTATCAAGTACAAGGGCTATATGAAGCTAGCGAACAAAAATTATTAAAAGCAAAAGAACTTTTACCTGAAGAACCGGTTGTTTTCTTTGCTTTAGCCGAACTTTATTTTTCAATGGGAAAATACGCTCAAGCTATTCATGGCTATGAAGAATTACTGGCTCAAGGATACAACGAATTTTCAGGTATCACATTAGTTGCTCGCTGTGGGGCTTCTTATAGCGCGCTAGGTGACTTAGAACAAGCCGCTCTATACTTTGAGCAAAGTGTAGAAGAAAACGAGACAGTCGACGCTTTATTCGAATTGGGGATTACGTATTATCAGCAAAAGGAATTTAAACGTGGCAATGAATTGTTTTTCAAATTAAAAAAATTAGATCCAAGTTACACTTCTGTTTATCCGAACTTAGCTAAAGGGTTAGAAGAAGAAAATCAGCTCGAAAAAGCGGATGAAGTTATTCGAGAAGGATTGCAAATGGATCAATACAACGATGAGCTATTTGCTGTAGGAGCAGAGATTGCAATTAAGTTAGAAGACGAAGTGACAGCTGAAGAGTATTATTTAAAAGCTCAAGAGTTAGCACCTGACAGTGAAGGAGTACAATTAGCCTATACCAACTTATTATTAAAACAAGAACGATTCGAAGATGCGATTAAACGGATTGAAGAAGCTTTGTCTCATGAACAAGTCGATCCTCAATTTTATTGGAATGCTGCTTTAGCCTATGATAAAGTCGAGAATTATGAAAGGGCAGAGTACTTTTTTAAACAAGGTCATTGTTTCTTAAATCAAAATAAAGAATTTTTGAAAAGTTATATTTATTTCTTAAGAGAAGCTGGTGAAAGATTCGCTATTAAGACTGTATTAGCTGAATATTTAGTTTTAGAACCATCAGATGCAGAAATGTTGGAGCTTTTAGAAGCAAATAATACAAACTATTAACCGAGTAAGCTATAATGGGAGTAAGCTTAGAATAAGGAGGTTTTAAAATGAACATCAAAGTATCTTTAGAATCAAAAAAAGAATTTCTTGGTTGGTTTTTAGATTCTTATCAATTAAAAAGAAGAGAATCTATGTGGATTTTAAATTATTTGTTAAATCATGATATTGTTTTAGGTAAAGTTCACTTTGTTGAAAATGTTGAAACCACACCTAGAGGAATGATGATGTCAACTATTGAAACAGATAGTAAGCCATTTTTATTCTATAAAGAAGGCATCATATTCGAAGATCCTGAGCAAGCTTTTCATGAAATACGATTAAACTGGCACGAGGACATCTATATGGAGTTAATTTTTAATGATCCTTGGAAAGCCTACCAGTATTTAGGAGTGTTAGAAGATAACCCTTACCACAGATGGAATGATTCCTTGGATGTAAATATTAGAACACAAGTAGAACAGGCATTAGCCTCACTGACTTTGACTAATCAAATAGAGATGATGATGAATCAGATAGATGCTGCTTTAGAAAACGATGATAAAGAAGGCTTTATTCAATTATCTAATCACTTGAAAAGAATTAAAAAAAATGAATCTAAGATAGAAAAAAAACCAAATCATTAACTGGTTGGTTTTTTTTTGACATTTATTCGCTATCAAACCAACAGGCTGTCTGTTTTGTAACCTAGTGACTTTTTGGTACTATTAAAAAGAGCTAAGCTAATGGAATCATTGGTGAATTTTTTTGAACGAATAAAGAAATAAGCACTTAAAAATGAATGGAAAAGAAGCGATTGAAGAAAGGATGGAGACAATGATTAATATAGTCGTAGCAGGATTTAAAGGGAAAATGGGCTCAACAGCAACAAAAATGGTATTAAAAAATGAGGATTTCACTTTGGTTGGTGTCTTAGATCCAATAGTCGAACAAAAAAACTTAAGTGATATTGCAGAGTTTTCTTTTGCAGATGTTCCGATCTTTAATGATAAAGAAATGATGGTTCAAAAAACTAATGCGGATGTCTGGATCGATTTTACAATCCCAGATGTTGCTTACGAAAATACTCGTTTTGCATTAGAAAATGGTATTCGTCCAGTAGTAGGGACGACGGGTTTTTCAGAAGAAAATCTCAAAGAGTTAACGGCATTGTCACTTTCTAATAAAACAGGTGGATTGATTGCGCCTAATTTTGCTGTTGGGGCAGTATTGATGATGCAATTTTCAGCTAAAGCTGCACGTTATTTCCCGGATGTAGAAATTATTGAACTGCACCATGATAACAAATTAGACGCACCGAGTGGAACAGCTATTAAAACAGCCGAAATGATTTTTGAAGAAAGAGGCGAATATAGTCAAGGACATCCCGATGAAAAAGAAAGCCTAACAGGTGCTCGTGGAGCAGATTACAAAGGCATGAAAATCCATAGTGTGCGTCTGCCTGGCTTAGTAGCTCATCAACAAGTTCAATTTGGTAGTGTTGGTGAAGGATTGACAATCAGACATGATTCCTATGATCGTTCTTCGTTTATGACAGGTGTGGCGTTAGGTTGTAATAAAGTTATGGATTTAGAAAATATAGTTTATGGATTGGAAAACATTTTATGATCCACGATAATCTTTTATTTACTAAAGCCTTACCTATTATTGCAGAAATAAAACAGGCGGGTTATGAGGCTTATTTTGTTGGTGGTTGCGTTCGTGATGCGTTGTTAAATAAGGAAATTAATGATGTTGATTTAGCTACCAGCGCGTTTCCAGCAGAGATAAAAGCTATTTTTTCTAAAACGATTGATGTGGGGATTGAACATGGTACTGTGATGGTATTAAAAAACGATGAAACCTATGAAGTAACGACATTCAGAACTGAATCGACCTACCAAGATTTTAGAAGACCCGACCAAGTCGTCTTCGTTCGCTCGTTAAAAGAAGATTTAAAACGTCGTGATTTTACAGTTAATGCTTTAGCGATGACCGAAGATGGCGAGATTATAGATTATTTTGATGGTGTTAACGATTTAACTAATGGGTTAATAAAAGCGGTTGGTTCTCCAAAAGAACGTTTTTTTGAGGATGCTCTTCGAATGATGAGAGGGGTACGCTTTGTTAGCCAATTAAATTTTAGGATGGATTCTGAAACAAAAAAAGCTATCTTTCTCCATCGAGCCTTGCTAGCAAAAATCGCTGTCGAAAGAATTCAAGTTGAGTTTATGAAATTATTGCTTGGCGAGGGGCGGCAAAAAGGGCTGAATTTATTTATAGAATCAGCATTATATTCCTATTGTCCTGGATTAGCTGAATACCAAAAAGAGCT
>JAGQHW010000049.1 GCA_020431645.1 Carnobacterium sp.
TATCGGTCTTAGCTAATTCGATAGGAGTTGCAAGATTCTCCCATTCCTTCGTCAAAATTAAGGATTTTGACATTTGACCATCTTGATTCTCTGTAGGTGTCCTAACTGTATCCTCAACTAGTGTTGAAGGACTTTCGTTGTTTTTCAAAACAACTGTTGCACTCGCTGGCTGTTCTGATTGTTTCTTGCTCGTTTCAAAATGGTTAAACCTTGTATCTGCCCTTGCTAATTTTTCTACTTGTTGCTCTTGAATGGACAACACTCCATTTGATTTGGTTGCCACCTCAGCTATTTTTATGTATCCAGTATTCGATTTCTGTATTGTCTGTTCTCCAACTTCAGGCAAATCTATTTTCAATAGGTTACTTTGCTCCTGTTTGGCTGTAACAATTGAACCTAAAAAAACGAATTTATTTTCTTGTTCTTGTTCCTCTTTTACTTCTCGTTCTTTATTTTCAACTGTATTCTTTTCTGTTACAAATTCACGTTTTTTTTCAATAAATTGTTTTTTCGTTTCTTTAGATAATTGATCTTGAAATTGCTCTTTAAAAATAGGGGTATTCTTTGTAGTCTTATCGACAAGAAGCGGATCCGTACTCTTTAATGATTGAATAAGCAGATTAGTCACCTCGTTTACTCCTTTCTTACTTTATTTGAAAATTTTCTTATGTATTTATACCGTTTTTATTGAAAAAACTTAGTAATAACTTTTTCCATAACTCAACGTAACCATCTCATCTAATTGCTTTTGTTCTTCATTTTTTTCTTGGCTCAGTAACAGGTTAAATTCTTTTTCTTTCAATTTTTCCATTATCTTTTTGTCTTTGTGAGCTTCCATTAACTCTAAACGAGCTGTTTCAACTAACTTTGTAGCTGTTTCAACTTGATTCTTTTGCTGGATAATGCGTTCATCTAACATCACTTTATACATATTTTGACGACGTAAGATATCTATACGAGTCGTCGTTAGACTCTCATTTTTTATTTTGATGTTTTCTTGAATCATTTCTTTTAGTACGGCTTCTTGTTGGCTCTTTTCTCTTTGAGCGTCTCCAAGATTTTTTTTCTTAGCTTCTTCTGTATCCGAACGCCAGTCCAATACTTTTTCCATTGAAAACTTGAATTTGCTCAATACATACACCTCTTTTTAATTCGTTATCCGATTGACTACCCGCCTACTTGAGAGGTTTTAAATAAGGTGTCTAGCGATGTAACTACATCCTCAAAGGATATTTCATCATTTACTTGTTGTTTTAAGAAATCTTTAATCGGACTGTTTAATTGAACAGCTCTATCAACAAGCGGATTGCTTCCTGTTCGATAAGCTCCAACATCGATTAAATCTTTTGATTCGGCATAAATAGCCATATTTTCTTTCAACTTCCCTGCTGCTAAGTGATGTTTTTCTGTTGTAATATCTTTCATCAGCCGGCTAATACTATTTTGAATATCAATCGCTGGGTAATGATTTTCTGAAGCTATTTTACGAGACAGTACGATATGACCATCTAAAATTCCCCGTACTGAATCAGCAATAGGTTCATTCATGTCATCTCCCTCAACAAGAACAGTATAAAAGGCCGTTATCGAACCTGTTTCTGACATTCCACTTCTCTCTAATAATTTCGGCAACGTTGTAAAAACAGACGGTGTATACCCTTTTGTTGTTGGCGGCTCGCCGGTTGCTAGCCCTATTTCTCTTTGGGCCATTGCGACTCGAGTAACAGAATCCATCATCAAAACTACTTTTTTGCCTTGGTCACGAAAATATTCTGCAATTGTCGTTGCAACTGATGCGCCTTTTAAACGAACAAGAGGTGGCATATCCGACGTCGCACAAACGACTACAGACTTTTTGTAGCCCTCTTCTCCAAGATCTTTTTCAATAAACTCAAGAACTTCTCTGCCACGCTCTCCGATTAAGCCAATCACGATAATATCTGCTTCAATGTAACGAGCTATCATACCAAGCAACGTACTTTTCCCAACACCACTACCGGCAAATATTCCCATCCGTTGACCTTCACCAACGGTTAGCGTTCCATCAATTGCTCGAATACCAGTAGGAATAACATCCTTGATTTTTTTCCGCTTAAAAGGATTCGGTGAACTACGGTTAACATCGTAAAAGACACCATCAACCACTAATTTTTCATCCATCGGTCGCCCTAGCCCATCAAGCGTATTGCCTAATAATTTTTCACTAATTTCAACTTTTAATGTTTTACCTGTTGGCCGAACAAGACAGCCAGGGCCGATACCATCTAATTCGTCTAGTGGCATTAGCAAAACGGTTTCATCTACAAAGCCAACAACTTCACTTAAAGCGATACGACTAGAAGATTTTATTTGTATCTCACAAACCTCGCCAACAAAGGCATCTAGTCCTTCAACTTTGATAATTAAGCCCGTTACTTGGCTAACTTTACCTAGTTTTAAGTAGTAGCTTTTTTTATTCAACTGGTTATGATACGCTTCAAAAGGTAGACTAAACATGGTTGCTTCACTCCGTCTCTTTCATCTCATCCAACATCGCATCTAGTTGCTTTCTTACTTGTAAGTCAATAATTGCATGGGCACTTTCAATTGTGCAACCATTTTTATCAAGTGTGTTATCTGTCAAAACTGCAAACCGAATCTCTGGATGCTCTTTTTCTAATTCTCTAACGGATTCTTTGACTAATTGACTTTGTTCAGGTCGAACAGATAAAGTAATCAATTGGTTTTCACGTCTCAACCGGTGGATAACCGGTTTAACTAAATCCATTACTTGTTCTGAAGAAGCATCAATTTTGTCATGAACAATGGTTTCTGCCATGTGTCCTGCTAATTCCAATAAGGCTTCTTTTTGTTCTTGGTAATATTTTTCAACGAAAGCTTCCGCTTCCGCTAGCATTTGCTGCATAGCTTCTCTCATCTGAATACTTTCTTGTTGTGCTTGTTGCATTCCTTCGACATAACCAGCAGAATAACCAGCTTCATACCCGCTTGCTTGTCCAGCGGCAAAGCCTTTTTCACTTGCATCAACTTTTAAAGCTTCTGCTTCTTCTTGTGCTGCTTTTATCAGATTTTCTTTTTGTATTTTCGCAGCAGACACTTCAGCTTTAATGGTTTCAAGCACTTCGTCGTTGACACCTTGTTGAGATTGACTTGACGTGTCATTTAAAGCCATTATTTTTTTAACAGCTAACTTGGTTTGAATAAGAGACGGTTGATCTTCTGAAAAGGCGTGCCCTTTTTTGATGATATTATGAGATGATGGCATCTTGCTCTCCTCTTCTCAAATAAACTTCACCTTTCTCATCTAGCACACGAATCACAGAAACGACTCGTTGCTGCGCTTCTTCTACAGCTGATAGACGTGAAGGTCCCATGAATTGTAAATCTTCTTTAAGTGTTTCACTTGCGCGTTCAGATAGGTTAGCAAAAATAAATTCTTTGATGTCATCTGATCCACCTTTAAGTGCTAATGCCAAGTCATCATTATCAATTTCTCTAAGCACTTTTTGGACATCTCCTCTTTCAAGAGTTGTAATATCCTCAAAAGTAAATAGACTCGCTTTAACTTCTTCAGCTAATTCAGGCTGTTTTTCTTCTAAAACACGGATGATATTTTTTTCTGTACTTCTGCCAACAGAGTTTAAAATTTCAACAAGAGTTTTGACTCCACCAACTGTTTCCATTTCATTTTCAATATAATTCGAAAACTTATTTTCGATGACTTTTTCAATCTTCTCAATAATTGCTGGCGATGTACTCGTGATCGTTCCTATTCTTTCAGCAATTTCTGATTGCAAGTGCAAAGGAAATTGATATAAGATTAAGGCTGCTTTATCAGGTTGCATGTAACAAAGGATTAAAGCAACTGTCTGTGGTTGCTCATTTAATAATAAATTTGTCAATTGTTGTGGATCAGCTTTTCTCGCAATATTAAACGGTCTTTCACGTAATTGAATCTGGTTTAACATATCTGTTACTTCTTTTGCTCTTTGAGGACCGATTGACATATTCAATAGCTTTTTAGCGTAGTCAATCCCACCATTTACCATGTATTCCTTCGCTCGCGACATTTCAATAAATTCATTCATAATAGCGTCTCGCTCTTCAGGTCTTACATAATCAATATTAGCAATCTCATAACTAACTTTTTGAATATAGCTATCGGGCAGTGTCTTCATAATTTTTGCTGCTGCTTCAGATCCTAAGGAAATCAATAATATAGCAGACTTTCTTATTCCATCAATCTCATTCATCATAACCATCTACTCATCTCTCATCCAAATTTTTAGCAAATCTGCAGAAGCTTCTGGATTATCATTTACGTACTCTCTCGTGGCTTCTTCTTTAACAGACATCGCTTGGTTCAATTCTTTCGTTAATTTTGATACTTCTTGCTTATTTTTTTCTGTTTGTTCTGCTTTTGTTAGATTTTCTTGTTTATCTTTCACGTTTTGCATTCTAAGAATTTCTAATTCCTTGTTTAATTTATCCATAGATTGACTAGATGGTGCTTCTTCAAAATCAAATTCTCCATCGTTATCCTTACTGTTTTTTGATTTTTTCATGAAAATCATTAAGAATACGATTAACAACAATAAAATACCTAACCCACCAGCTAAATAAGGCCAATCTTTTAGTAAAGTTTCTCTAATTGTATTGCCAATAATTTCTTTACGGTCCGCCTCTACAGTATCATCTGGCCCTTTTGCAAATTCCATTCCTTGAACAGTCAACTGATCGTCTCGATCGGCAACAAATCCAATCGTCATTTCTGCAATTTCTTGGACTTGTTCCTCTTCTGCTTGACTCAGTGTTTTATTTAAGATAATCGAAGTAGTCAATCGATTAAGTGATCCCGGTGCTTGAGACGTACTTGTTGTTTCTGTATCCAACTCATAGTTAGCTGTTCGATCATAAGAAGAATTCACACCATCTTCGCCAACAATTTCGTTAATAAGTGTATTCGTTCCCTCTTCTTCAGCTATATCAACTGTTCCACCGTTAGCAGAAATGGTCTCACTTCTTAAAACAGGATCATCTGAATAGGCAACGCTTTCCTTTTCAACTGAGTCAAAATTCATATCTGCGCTCACCGCAATGTTGATATTCTCTTCTCCAAAAATTGGACCCAGTGTTTTTGTTAATTTAGCTTCTAATTCTTGTTCGTATTGATTTTTTATCATTTGGTATTTGCTTACCATATCTGTTGCATTCAAGCTGCTGTCATTTTCTAAGGCAGCACTTAACAAATTCCCTTTTGTATCCACTATTTTAATATTTTCTTTGGGCAAGTTTTCAACTGCTCCTGAAATCAAAGAAGCAATCCCTTGGACAGCTGAATTATCTGGTACTTGACCATTACTAGTCGTTAAGACCACAGATGCTGAGGCTTTAGCTTTGTCTTCTTGATTCGTAAAGACACTTTCTTCTGGCATCGATAACAAGACTTTAGCTGTTTCAATTGAATCTAGTGCCGAAATAGATCGTTCTAGTTCGCCTGTTACTGCCCGTTGGTACATAATTTTTCGATCTTCATCTGTTGCCATCATACTTGTCGTATCAAAGATTTCAAATCCTGTTGAATTTTGAGGCAGCAAATCGTTAACAGCTAGATCAATTCGATAAGTGTCTACTTCGCTTTGTTCAACTAAAATAGTTGTGCCATTATCTTCTAACTTGTATTTTATTTTTTTTGTTTTCAAATCGTTTACAATATTTCCTGCATCCACTTCTTCTAGATTAGAAAACAACGTCGCGTATTCTACTTTTTGTGTGTAGTACGTCAATCCCATTACTAATGCTGTAATTGAGACCAATAAAACAGCTAGACTTTTTCTTTTTTGTTTACTTAAACCAGTCCAACCTGCTTTTATTCCTTTTACCATATTTTGAAAGTTTCCCATTAGTGCTGTAGCTCCTTAATGACTCGTTAAAATTGCATGTTTTTGACTTCGTTGTATGCTTCGAGACCTTTATTTCTGAGTTGTAAGGCTAAATCTAGTGTCAGTTGAGCCTCCGATGTTCGAATCATAACCGTATGTAAATTATCAGCATCTCCTACAGCAAGGCTTTCAACTGCTTGGTCAGATGCTAGTTGTTTGTCGTTTAAATTAGACATTGCCTGTTCAACCATTCCTGAAAAAGCTTCTGTTAAAGACTCTTTTTGTGGTTTTATCCCTGGTGTAGCCGTGGGATTTACGCCCGTTAATAAACTAGCAGATAATCTTTCTATATTCATGTAAATTACCCTCCATCTTAATCATTTATTCTTTAATTTGTTCTAATCTCTAAAGCTTTTTTCAACATTTCTTTACTCGCATTCATGGCAGTAACATTCGCATCATAGGTCCGTTGCGTTGTGATCATGTCAATCATCTCATCTGCCATATTCACATTTGACAATTGTAAATAGCCATCTTCATCAGCGTCTGGATGAGTCGGGTTGTATTCCATTGTCATTCCAGTATTGTTTTCCACTATCTCCGTTGTGTTTACACCAAAACTTTTTTTCTCTAAATTGCCAGTAAAAGAAGAACGAACTTGCTTAAATTTTTCTTCAAATTGAACTTCTTTTTTTATGTATGGACCGCCATCTTCTGTTCGTGTTGTATTCACGTTAGCAATATTAGTCGAAATGGTATCTAATTTTAATCTTTCTAAACTTAGGCCACTTGCGTTAATATGCAAAGAATTAAAAATAGACATCTATTATCTCCTCCAATTGGTTTATTATTTTGTGATGACACTATGGAGCATGGAATATTTCGCATTTAATTGTGCAACAAGCGCATTGTATTGAATTGTTGTCGCAGCCTCATCCGTCATTTCCATATCAATGTCGACATTATTGCCATTTTCTTTCATTGTTGTGTTTGTTCTTTTTGTCACAATAGGCATAACTTCATAAGGATTGTCTATTCCGATATGTCGAACGTTCGTTTTTCTCATCGCTGTTCCAGCATATGCTTTTTTTAGTCTATCTTCAAAATCAACTTTATTGACTTTATAGTCAGGTGTATTGACATTAGTGATATTACTTGAAATCATTTGTTGCCTTAATTCAGTCGCATCAAGGCTATTCTTAATTAAATTATACGTAGAATTACTCATTTTTATATCCTCCGTTACGAAATAACTTTTGCCCGACAACGCATTTTTATGAAAGAGACTATTCTATCGAAACAAAAAATACATACGTTATGTATATATTTTTAAATAACATATAGTTTTTATAAATAAATTTGTCTATCTATTCACAGGATTTAGTATAACGGAATTAGATACATTGAGCAATAAAATTTCTAGAATTATTTTTTTAGGGTTTTACTCAATTTAATCTTTCCTTTTCAAAAGATATTTTTATCGTTAGTGGAAACAATTGTCCTTAAACCTACCCCTTTATGTAAACGCTTACGTATTAAAACATAAAAAAAGCCTTACTTTATAAAGAAAGTAAGGATAACACTATCTATTCACCGTTTTAAAAAAGGATTAAAAAACAAATCAAATGTGTCTAAAAAACGACAACTTTTAAATTTCAAGCCATGTATCTCTTAACTCTTCTAATGGAATTCTTATTTTCTTTATACTTTCAGGATCTTTTGATCGATTAGCATTAATTAGCTCAGTTATAAAATAGTCATACAATTGATTTAGGCTTTCAGCAACTTCTCCGCCATTTTTAAAATCCAAAGTGGCCATTAATTCTTGAATAATATCTTGGGCTTTAATTAAAGCATTGCTTGTTTGTTCAATTTTCTTTTCGGCAGCAGAAAGTTCAGCTAGTTTTAAATTTTTAATTGCTCCCTCATATAGCATCACCACTAATTTTTTAGGCGTCGCGTTTAGAATCTGATTTTGCTTGTAAACATTCGAAACATTTCTGTAATCCATTGGTTCATCTTCCTTTTTAAGTGATTTATTTTATTTATGTAACGGTTACCTAGTTTAGTCTATTTAGTATAGATAACCGCTTTTTTATAGCCCTTTATCGATAAAGAAAGGATCGCGTTTAGCTGAAACATAGTTGTCGCGAACTTTATTTTTTTTGTTGATTTGTTTTAGCTGTGATACGACTACTGAGCGTTCACTAGTAATCGTTGCTATGATTCTTTCTTGAATCACTGTTGCCTCTTTTTGCTTTTCTATTTCGCTATCAGTGTAAGGTAAGAAGGTCTCATTAGCTACTTGTTCCATCAACTTTTGCCACTTCGCTATATTTTCTTGATTCGTTTCTGTAATAATCAAGGCATGTTCTAGTGTACCATCCCATGAAGTGATTAATTGCCAGATTATTTCCAATAGATTAGACCTTAATTGATTCCACTCTTTAGTTGTTGTCATCTTCTACCCTTCTTTTTGACCATTATTTATTACTTGGTGGATTAAACTGACTACTTAAATAAGCCATTTGTGACTCGGCTTGCATCATAACCGTATCTAAACGAGTAAACATCGCAATATAATTGGCACGTTTTTTCTCTAGCCGCTCATTAAAACTCGTGATGCTCTTACTAATGTCTTTGATTTCATTATCAAATGTATTAGACTTGTTCGTTATAATACCCGTTTTATCAGAGATATAACTATCAATCAAGGAACGCATTTTTTGCGCCATTCCATTTTCTTCATTGATCTTAACGGCTGGCTCGCCTTCAATACCTGGTGCTGTTTTTTCAGGAGTAAAAAAAAGATTTTTCACAGCTGCTGGATCATTAGCTAATGCTTCTTTCAATTTTTTGGTATCTAAGGTAGCTTTTCCTTCTCGATCGACCGAAATACCTAGGTCTTTCATATTTTTTACAGACGTACTGCCGTTATTTACATTGGCTGTCATTAACGAACGAAGTCCAGTTTCTAAGCGAATCAAGGAACTATCCCCAACTAAAGCACCTGTTTTATTCTTTTCTGCTGAAGGATCACCGATATCTAGTTGTGTCCCGATAAAATCTAAAATAGAATTGTACTGATCAACAACATCTTGAATAGCTTTTTCTGTTTTCGCTGTATCTTCTTTTACAGTTACAGTCATCGGCTTATCCGTTTCGCTAAGTCCTTTAAGCGTTAGCGTGACTCCGTCAATCGCATCTTCAACGGTATTAGAATCACTTGTAATGGTTATTCCGTCAACAATTATTTCTGAAGGCTGGCCATCTAAGATTTTTGTATTTAAACCTAGTTCATCAACAAGATCTCCACCAATAGTAAACGAGCGCTTTCCCATCTTTGTATCTGTTAAAATAATTTGTTTATCAACAATTTTCGCTTGAATACCTGATACTTTAGTTTGTTCATTAATTTTACCAATAATATCTTTTAAACTATCTTTTGGTTTGATATCAATAGAAAAAGCGTTTTCTTCAGGTTTTCCTGAATGATAATCTTGATTCATAATTGAAAACTGACCATCTAAACCTAGTGAATCTTTAATCGTCATTGTTTTATCTGTCAATGAAGATATAACTCCAGAAGTCATCGTCGAAGATGTGGCCAAATTGATTACTTTAACAGAATAGTCCCCTAATTGAGCATTTTCTTTTGCAGTAATTCCCAACCTAGTTTCATCAGAACTTTTTACTGTCCTAGATTGAAAGGTTTCATTTTTTTCTAGACTACCTAATTTTTCATACAAACTACTTAGTCGGGTGTTAATATCTTTCCACGCGTTTTTCTCTATTGTCAGACTAGCTTGTTTATTATTGAATTTAACTAACTTACCTGATTCAGCTTGGATCAATGAGTCTACAGTATTCATATCAATGCCTGAATACGAGCCCATAAAACTTAAATCGTTGGCCATATTTTCACTCCTTTCTGTCTACGATGATACCCATTAAATCCCAGATATTAGCAACTAAGTCTAACATTTTTTCTGGTGGAATTTCTTTAATCACATCATGAGTTTGTGTATCAATCATTCTTACCAAAGTCCTTCCAGTTCCTTCATGCACTTTAAATGAAAATTGAGCATTGAATCCCAAAACGTATTCGTTTATTTCATCTACTTTTATTTGCAATTCTTCTTTAGAAAAAACAACTTCTTTTGGTTTTTCTTGTTGAGTTTGCCCATCTTTTAATCCCGCTTGAGCATTTAGCTCAATTCCAATTGTACGTACTTGAAGAGCATTATTGATAGCTTGAACGATATCCATCTATATCTTCTCCATTCATCTAACAAATAAATCTCATTATAAACTAAAAGCCGGCAAAGCGCCGGCTTTTTGCAAAAAATATTTAAAATCAATTGTTTGATTATTGTAATAATGAAAGTACACTTTGTGGCATTTGGTTTGCTTGAGCCAACATTGAAGTTGATGCTTGAGAAAGGATGTTTGATTTAGTGAAGCTCATCATTTCTTCAGCCATATCTACGTCCACGATACGAGAGTTAGCTTCGGATAAGTTTTCTTTTGTTGTTGCTAAGTTAGATACTGTATGATCTAAACGGTTTTGAGTTGCGCCTAGATTAGCACGTTGCTCAGATACTTTTTTAATAGCGTCATCTATATTTTGTAGAGTACCATCTGTACTATCAGCAACCCTCACATCTAAATTATCAACACCTAAACCTTTTGCGCTCATATTACCAATTTTTAATTCAATCTTTTCTCTTTGTTCCGCACCAATTTGAAAAGAGAATTTAGTTTCTTTTACAGAACCGGCAGACAGTCTTAGATCATCAGAATTTGTTATTTTTGTAGCTGAAGTTTTGTTGTAATCCTTTATAACAGCGTCTAATTTATCATTAGATAAAGATTGTAATGACTTAGCAAAATCTTCACCAGTAGGAGCTGCTGCCACGCCTGTAACTGTTTGATAAGATGTTTGCAATATGCCCATTTCGGTGCCTGCAGTAGCTCCAGCCGTTATAAGTGAAGCTTCAGTCATATTTCGATCAATTGTTGCTGTACCATTGTTCATTAAAGCTTGCGAGTTAAATTTTGTTGAATCTGCAATACGCGTAACTTCTTCTGAAAGAGACTCAATTTCTTTTTGAATATACCCTTTATCTTCACCTGTATTAGTACCATTAGCTGCTTGAACAGTTAAATCACGCATGCGGTTTAATATGCTATGTGTTTCTGTTAATCCACCTTCAGCAGTTTGGATTAAAGAAATACCATCTTGTGCATTGCGTGAAGCTTGAGTCATTCCTGAAATTTGGTTTTTCATTTTTTCTGAGATTGCTAAACCAGCTGCGTCGTCTCCGGCTTTGTTGATGCGTAGACCTGATGATAATTTAGCTAATGAGTTGCTCTTTGAAGCGTTAGCTGATGTAAGGTTAGAATAAGTATTCATTGCTGCTGTATTTGTATTGATTCTCATGATTATGTTCCTCCTAGAGTCTATTTGTGAAGGTGTTGCCTTCTACCTTTTATATCGGCATGATTCACTTACTGTTAAGTACTTTTTTGTGCTTTATTTTAATTTTTTAAATTAATAAGTAGTCTGCTTTGCCTTCTATTCTTTATATCGGTTCGTTTAAGTAAGAGTTAAGGATAAAGTTTTTTTATTTTTCTATAAAAAAAAGACTATCTTTTAGAGATAGTCCAATATATTCGTTTGTAAAATTTTTGTTCCCATTGATAACGACGCTTGATACGCGGTGTTTTCCATTGTGAATTCCATGTACTTTTCAGCTAAATCAATATCTTGGTTTTCAGATAACATCGTTTTAAGATTGAGTTGTTCACTTGCGTTGCGTTCCAATGTTGCCTCTAGTCGATTAAAGATT
This sequence comes from Carnobacterium sp., assembly GCA_020431645.1. Lineage (GTDB taxonomy): Bacteria > Bacillota > Bacilli > Lactobacillales > Carnobacteriaceae > Carnobacterium_A. The sequence continues at coordinate 11,735 of JAGQHW010000049.1, forward strand.
GATCCAACTTTAGAGCGATTTGCTACTACGTTATCCAGTTGCTGATCAGCTCTGCCTAGTAAGCCAGATAACTTTTCTGTATCATCTGATTCTAATGCTTGTAAAACATCTGTAAAAAAGGTACTAATATTATCCGGTGACCCAGTCGTTCCTTTCTCGTTCATAAATACATTCCCATCTGTATTTAATTCGATCGATACGCCTGGCGCGATTTCACGAGTTAAATTGCTGCTTATATTAGAAGCTGTCCCACTTACGTCAGGAACTGTGCCGTTGTAAATGATGCCAGTAATCTCACCAGCTGCATCTTTATCTACTTCGAAAGGCACTTCTGTTGTATTGATCCCTCCAAAAATATACCGTCCACCGAAGTTTGTATTTAGTGCATCAACGAATCCACTAATCTCTGCTTCAACTTCAATTTTTTGTGCTTGGCGATCTGAATGGTTTAACGTGTCATTAGCAGAAGCTTGAATGAGTGTTTTGATTCGCTGCAATGATTTGGTTGCACTACTTAAAGCAGAATCTTGTACATTGGTCCATTGAATGGAATCATTAATCGTTGTTTTGTACTGGTCTGTTTGAACGATTGTATTATTTAAATCCAAGATTTTAGAAACACGTAATGGATCATCTGATGGTTTGCTAACTTCTTTTAGAGTAGCTAATTGTTTTTGGTATTTCATCATGTTATTCGTACTAGCATTTAAGTTTCTTAAAAAACTCTGGGACATTAAAGAGTCTGTTACACGCAAAATTATACCCCCATTCGATTGATTAACGTATCTAGCATTTCTGAGATAACAGAAATCACCCGAGAATTCGCTTGAAAAGCATTTTGGTACTTCATCGTATCCGCTACTTCTTCATTGATGGAGACACCAGAAATCGATTCACGTCGTGATTTAAGCAAACTAACTAATCCATCTTGGCTCTTGACCATATTATCTGATTGTTGCTTGATAATACCCATTTCCGTTACAGTATTATTGTAAGCACCTGAAACCGTTGAACCACCGGGTTTGCTAACAATCGACATCGTTTTATCATCATACGACATATCCGTTGATGGATAACCCAACAATGTATTTTGTAAAGATGCAATCGCTTGAGCACGTGTTCCATCGCCAGCAACTCCTGTGCCTAATTCTCTACCAGCATTTATTTTACTCACATCGCTTAAGATAGCTTCATCCACTTTTATCAATGAGGCGTAATTGCTACCCTTATCTTCACTCAAGTCAAAGAACGCATTACCTGGTTTGTCTGCGCTATGTATCTTGTTGACAGCCGTTGCAAAAGTAAAGGCTAAATCATTTAAATCTTGTTTTTTATTCGTGATTTCTACGAGTGCTTCTTGTGATCCCTTAATTCTACCCGAATCAATTGAAATTTCCGTTGCATCCATTGGATCTTTATTTTCTTTGTTAACAACTAATTGACCAGCGGGACTATCCTTTACTCCCAGCGTTTTTATGGACTCGCCATTTAAAATTTCTTGACCACCGACACTGATACTTATGCGATTATACTTGTCATAGCTTGCTTCTACACCAGCAATTCCTGCTAGTTCACTGACCAGTCTGTCTTGTTGATCCAGTAAATCATTAGGTGAGTCACCTTTTACAGCGACATTAAAGATTTGTTTGTTTAATGAACTTAATTGTTCCACTTTTGAATTAAAATCCGAGACTTCTTTTTTAATACTACTAGCTGTCCCATCATGCAATTTTTCGATTTGGTTAGACATATGATTGAGCGTATCTGTAAAGTTTTCTGTTTTTTGCGCGACCATCATCTTAGCAGTAGGCAGTTCTGGATTAGACGCTAAATACTTCCAAGACGAAAAGACTTCACTAATACTTTTATTCAAACCTGTTTCTGAAGGCTCATTAAAAATACCTTCTAACTGTCCCAGTACATCTGATTTCTGCTTATATTTTTCTAGAGAAGAGTTCTCATTTGAAAGTTGCTTATTGACATATGGATCGACTATCCGCTCAACAGATGAAATCCTCACACCAGTTCCTAATTGACCAACACCAGGAAGAGTATGAGGATTATCTGCTACCATCGTTACTTTTTGTCTTGAGTACCCTTCTGTATTTGAATTCCCGATATTGTGACTCGTTGTTTGTAACGCTGACTGCTGAGCGTTTAAACCCTTCGTTGCATTATTTAATATTCCAAATAAACCTGACATTCCTTTTCCACCTCTTTATAACGATTGATCAATAATTGCTGCTCTTTTTTCGGCACTGTATTGCCCATTTTTAGAATACGTTGATCCAGACGTTTTCGCACTGTCCGTGATAGCTTCCATCATTTTTTCTTGATAATGTAAGGCTTGTTTAGTTAGCAGCAAGTTGGTTTCTTGTAGCTCTTTAATTTCTGCAACTAGTTTAGTATAGTCTGCTTTACTTAACCCTGTTGTATCTAGTGTCGGTAAAATTTCCATAAAAGCTTCTTTTTCTGCAATAGTAGCAAACACACGCTCACTATCATTTTTTATTAACGCTTCTTTTTCTTCTAGTAAAATTAGTTTGAATTGGTTTAATGTTTCACTGACGTCTAGTTGTTTTTTCATTTTTATCCTTACTTCCCTTGTTCATTCATAGCGTTTACCATACCTTGTGCAATCTTATCAGCAGAAAAACTATACGTTCCATCTAAAACAGCTTTTTTAATCGCTTCTATGTCAATATCTTTTGATCCGGCAGATTTTGCTTGGGCCATTTTTTTTGCTGTGTCTGAAATGTTGACTTGGACAGATTCTTCATTCTTAATTGACTCAGTTGGTTTAGGTGACGTTCCTTTTGTTTGGGCTTGATCTTTGTTTTGACGAACAGCATTTAAATAGTGATTGTAGCCATTTTCAATTTTCATTTTTCAACACTCCTTTTTAAAATTCATTTTTTTAGTTTTTCAGAATTTAATTATCAGTCGTTATTCTATTTCTATATCAGCTTTTCCTGCTCATAATGAATATCGGAAGATTTTTATTAAAATTAACCTTTTTTTATTATAAATAATAAAAGAAGCACAAACTACTTTCATTCTACAGAAAATAGACAAATGAAACAATAACTGTTTCATCCAAGTTCTTACATCTTATTTTACGGGACAAATAAAAAAGCCAAAACAAGTTGTTTGGGCTCTTTTATGGTTCTATAATATTTAGTGTTGGTGAATAAAAAT
>JAGQHW010000004.1 GCA_020431645.1 Carnobacterium sp.
CGTTGTCGTTTTGACAACTTCTAAATATTACCAGATGATGACTAACTTGTCAACAACTTTTTAATAGTTAGTTTTTTATTTTTTGTTTCATTGCTGCAACGTATCGCTGCGACATCTACTAATATAACAGCTTGTTAAACTTTCGTCAACTGTTTTTTGACAAAAATACATTTTTCTATCTAACTTATTGTAACATAGTTGAAATCTAACTCTTATCATCGTAAGAATCACCTAATTTCATCTTTCACTCTTAATTGTCTGACATTATTTTTTACAATTAGAAAAGCATAAATATTCATTTTTTCGAAATTTTATTTTCCAAAAAATTAACTTTTAAATAAAAAAATTCCTAGCATTTAATCATCCAAAAGATTTGCCTATAAAGTAGGGTACTCTTTCGAAATATAAACGCAATAGGAATTCTTTTCTATTAATTATTACGCATTGCCGGGAAAAGTAAAACATCACGAATAGATTGTGCATCTGTTAAGAGCATAACTAAACGATCAATTCCTATTCCTAATCCACCGGTTGGAGGCATACCGTATTCTAAAGCTTCAATAAAGTCTTCATCTATCGGATGCGCTTCATCATTTCCTTGTTCACGTTCTTTTCCTTGTGCTTCGAATCGCTCTCTTTGGTCAATTGGATCGTTCAACTCACTAAATGCATTTCCATACTCATTTCCTACAATAAATACTTCAAAACGATCAGTAAATCTTGGATCAGTAGGGTTTTTCTTTGCTAAAGGAGAAATTTCAACAGGATGACCAAATATAAAAGTAGGCTGAATTAATTTATCTTCTACAAACATTTCAAAAAATTCGTTTACAACATGACCAAATTGACTATGCTCTGGTATCGGCACATTATGCTCTTTAGCAAGTGAAATAGCTTCTTCATCAGTCATTTCTTGCCAAAAATCAACTCCGGTATGTTCTTTAATCGCATCTACCATGTGCTGACGTTTCCATACAGTAGCAATATCAATTTCTTGCTCATTGTAAACGATATGACCTGTTCCAACTACTCTTTCAGTAACCGTGCGAATTAAATCCTCAGTTAAATCCATTACATCATTAAAGTCAGTGTAAGCTGTATATAACTCTAACATCGTAAATTCTGGATTATGAGTCGTATCTATCCCTTCGTTACGGAATACTCTACCAATTTCATAAACTTTTTCCATACCACCAACTATTAAACGTTTTAAATGTAATTCTAACGCAATACGAAGGTACAATTCCATATCCAAAGCATTGTGGTGCGTAATAAATGGTCGTGCAGCAGCTCCACCAGCTAAGTTATGCAATGTTGGAGTTTCCACTTCTAAATAATCTTTTGCATTTAAAAAAGTACGAATCTCTCTAATGATTTCACTGCGTTTAGTGAAGCGATCAAAACTTTCTTGATTGCTAATCAAATCTAAATAGCGTTGTCTGTAGCGTTGTTCGATATTTGTTAAGCCGTGATACTTATCCGGCAAAGGTCTTAAAGCTTTCGACAGTTGCACAATAGTCGTTGGCTTAATCGTTACCTCACCTGTATTTGTTTTCATAACTGTTCCCGTAACTCCAATAAAGTCACCAAGATCAGCATTATCAAAAGTCTCATAGTCTTCGTCACTGACAGTATCCTTACGTACATAAATCTGAATAGTTCCCTTACGATCTTTCAAATGCGCAAAACCAACTTTTCCTTTGCCACGCTTAGTCATTATTCGACCAGCAATCGTTACACTATCTTCTTTTTCAGAAATTTCTTCTTTTGTAAACTTTTCATAGTTAGCATGTACTTCACTCGATAAATGTGTTCGATCAAAACGTCCACCGAAAGGATCAATTCCACGTTCACGTAGATGGCTCATCTTTTCTCTTCGGACTTGTAGTTGATCATTCATTTCTTCATGTATTTCTTCGTGACTCATGTTTTCCACTCCATTTCTCTTATTTATCCATTTGTTACGTTGTCTTCTTAATAATGCCAAGACCGTACAAAAAAAGCAAGCGAATTAAAGAAGTTCTTATCTATTCTATCACTTGATTTCTCATCTATTTATATTTTTCTAACTTCTACTCAATTTTTTATTTAAAATCAAGAAGAATCGTTCTTCTACTTTTTTCTCATTCTTCATTAGGAAATAAGGCTGTTGAAAGATATCGCTCTCCACTATCAGGAGCTATTGTAACGATTTTTTTGCCTGAACCTAGTTTGATAGCTAAATCTATTGCACCCTTAATCGCTGCACCTGAGGAAATACCAACTAATAAACCATCCATTAAAGCTAATTTACGAGTCATTTCAAAAGCTTCTTCACTTGTAACGTGTAAAACTTCATCATAGACAAGTGTATCTAGCACTTTTGGTACAAACCCTGTTCCGATTCCTTGGATTTTATGTGGACTAGGCTTCCCCCCACTCAAAACAGGCGACTCAGTGGGTTCTAAGGCATATATCATTGTGTTAGGGTTTGCCTGTTTTAAGACTTTCCCAACACCTGTTAATGTACCTCCCGTTCCAACAGTAGCTACAAACGCATCTAGCGATTCACCATCGAAAGCTGACAAAATTTCTGGACCTGTAGTTGCTACATGAACAGCAGGATTAGCTAGATTTTCAAATTGTAGTGGCATAAAATAGCCGGGTTGGCTAGCTATCTCTCTAGCTTTTACGATAGACTCTTTAATCCCACCCAAACCAGGTGTCAACACTAGTTCAGCTCCATAAGCTCTTAATAATTTACGTCGTTCAATACTCATAGTGTCAGGCATCACGAAGATAGCTTTATAACCTTTTGCTGCAGCAATCATCGCTAAACCGATACCCGTATTGCCACTAGTTGGCTCAACGATGGTATCGCCTACTTTTAGTTTGCCCTCTTGTTCAGCTATTTCAATCATATTCATAGCTATTCGATCTTTAATACTTCCACCGATGTTTGTAGATTCTATTTTAACATAAACATCTGCTGCACCTATTGGCACAATTTTATTTGATAGTTTTAATAAAGGTGTATCTCCAATCAAATCTATGATACTTGTCACGATTTTTCCCATTAGCTTATTCCTCCTCAATAGTTGCTTCATTAAATAATTTTAAAGTTTCTTGAGCTTGATAGCAAATATAACCTATCTTGCTAATCCTTTAATAAGAATGACTAAAAAAGCTCAACTTATCGTATTCAGAGTTTTTGTTTATTCTCTGTCTACCATAAGATGAACTTATCTATCTACTCAAACTATTTTATACTTAGTCTCTTTTTTCTGCTTTCTGAATCTTTCCTTAACTAACTGCTTCAGCTTTTAGACTTTCTAAGTCTGCAACATCAAAATGATAATGATTGCCACAAAAATGACAACTCGCTTCAGCGCCTTGATCTTCTTCAATCATACTCGTGATCTCTTCTGTACCAAGAGTAATAATCGCTGTTGAAAAACGTTCTTTTGAACAATCACATCTAAAAGATACGGGTAGTTTTTCTAAAATATTTACATTTCCTTCACCAACTAAACGGTCTAAAATAGATTCTGGACTTTCTCCTTCTTCCATTAATTGAGAAATCATCGGAATAGAAGCTAAACGATTTTCAAGAGCTGTGATGGTTTCATCTGTGGCACCTGGCATAACTTGAATCATAAAACCTCCAGCTGCTTTGATAGAATCATCCGTATCAACTAACACGCTTAGTCCAATCGCAGAGGGAGTTTGTTCTGAAGTTGCCATATAATAGGTGAAATCTTCGCCTAACTCTCCACTTACTAAGGGAACTTGCCCAGAAAAAGCTTCTTTCATTCCTAAATCTTTCGTCACCGTTAGTGTACCATTTGTTCCTACTGCACCACGCACATCTATTTTACCAGCTTCGTTTAGTTCAAGACTGATTTTCGGATTAGCAATGTACCCTTTTACTTCACCTTTGCCATTACTGTCAACAATAATATGGCCTGCTGGACCATCACCTTCAACTTTTATTGTCATCTTCTCTTCACCTTTTAATGTGGCTCCGAGTAAAATCCCACCTATCATCGTTCTTCCTAACGCTGCAGAAGCTGCACTCCAGGTTTGATGTCTGCGTTGCGCCTCTGCAACTGTTTCTGTCGCGTCAACAGCATACACACGAACCTCACCATTATAACCTAAACTTTTCAATAAATAGTCTGACATTTATTTAACTCCTTTAACAATCATTTTTAGTTTGTTCTCACTTTAATTCAGAAAAATAATAAAGTAAAGCAGGTCTTCTTATTGTTCAATAGTGAATAAAAAGAAGGTGCGCAAGTACACGCATCCTTCTTCAATATAGTATCAATTAATGACTGTCTAACTCATTAATTCTTAGTCTGTTGAATTTCTTTCTTTCTCTTCGTTTTCATCGACGCCTAATTCTTTTTTTACGTCTTCAACAATTTCTTCAGCATTTTCTAATGGTGCTTGTCTTTTTTGTTCTTTTTCTAAACGCTCAGCTTCTTTTGCTTTTCTTGCTCGTTTAATCTCTTCAAATGACTTTCCTTCAGCTTCTTCATGAGGAAATTCATCTTGTGAAGAAACAACTGGTTCAGGCATTTCGCCTGTTTCAAACAAGCTCTTAATTGTCAGCTCGTCTAATGTTTCCAGTTCGAGCAACTTATCCGCTATTAATTTATGCTGAACTTTGTGTTCTTCAAGTATTTGACGTGCTTGCTCATGTGCTGCAACAAGAATAGCGCGGACTTCTTGATCAATTTCAAAAGCAATTTGTTCAGAATAAGCTTTCGTTTGACCATAATCGCGTCCAACAAACACTTGATGATTTCCTTCGTATTGTACTGGACCTAATTTATCACTCATTCCATATTCGGTTACCATACTTCTAGCTAGCGCAGTAGCTTGCTGGAAATCATTACTTGCACCTGAAGATTTTGAATCAAAGACTAATTCTTCAGCTACACGACCACCCAATAAACCAACAATTTGTTCAGTCATTTCTTTTTTAGTCATTAAGAATCGATCTTCTTTTGGAAGCATAATAGCGTATCCGCCGGCTCTTCCACGTGGCACAATTGTTACTTTATGAACAACACGTGCATCATTCAAGACCATTCCAACAATTGTATGTCCTGCTTCATGGTATGCAATCATCGCTCTTTCAACTTTACTAATCACACGATTTCTCTTAGCTGGACCCGCAATTACTCGGTCTTGAGCTTCGTCTAAATCTAATGCATCAATTGTCTTCTTATTGCGTCTTGCTGCTACTAGAGCTGCTTCATTCAGTAAGTTTTCTAAATCAGCACCAGAAAAACCTGGTGTTTGAGTTGCAATAACTTTTAAATCTACATTTTTACTAATGGGTTTATTTTTAGCATGAACTCTCAAAATAGCTTCGCGTCCCTTAACATCTGGGTGACCCACTAAGATCTGACGGTCAAAACGACCTGGACGTAACAAAGCAGGATCTAAAACGTCAGAACGGTTTGTTGCAGCAATAACAATAACTCCTTCATTACCAGAGAAACCATCTAATTCAACTAATAATTGATTTAATGTTTGCTCACGCTCGTCATGTCCGCCACCCATTCCTGCGCCACGTTGACGACCTACTGCATCGATTTCATCGATAAAGATAATAGATGGTGCAGTTTTCTTCGCATTTTCAAATAAATCACGTACACGGCTTGCTCCTACTCCGACAAACATCTCAACGAAATCTGAACCAGAAATAGAATAGAATGGCACGCCAGCTTCACCTGCAACAGCCTTAGCAAGCAATGTTTTACCTGTACCAGGAGGTCCTTCTAATAAAACACCTGCTGGGATACGTGCACCAAGTTCAGAAAAACGTCTTGGATCTTTTAAAAATTCAACAACTTCAACAAGCTCTTCTTTTTCTTCATCTGCACCTGCAACGTCAGAAAAACGAACTTTGTTTGCTTTATTATCAGATTCTTTTGCTTTTGATTTACCAAAGTTCATAACCCCGCGTCCACCTTGTCCGCCGCCGGCTTGTCCACTTTGTCCCATCATCATATAGATGAAAAATACAAAAATAACTAAAGGTAAAACAGAAACTAACAACGTTACCCAAATACCTGTAGATTCCTCAGGAAGTGGTGCTACTTCTATTTTGTTTTCTTTTGCAAGAGAATTAATTTCACTTACTGTCGAATCATTTTGTAAAACAGACGTTGTAAAATTTTTACTAGATGTTTCTGTTGATCCAAAAATACTAATTGTTGAGTCAGACTCTTTTTTCAAAGGTTGAGCTTCACGATATTCTCCAGTGATTTTGTATACACCAGCATTAGGTTGGATTGTGTATTTTTTGATTTGATTTTCTTCTAATTGCGTTACGAATTCACTAGCTGGAATTTCAGTGGTTTGTTCACCAGATGAGCCACCTGTTGCCCAGGTCACGATTCCAATAATCCCTAGAAATACGATTGCATAGAAGACCCCATTTTTTAAGAGTCCTTTTTTCATTGTTGCCCTCCTTCTACAAATAAACCTTCATAGTTTTTTTCTGTATTTTTTATTTTAACACATTAAATCCATGTCATCATATCACATTTGACCATCATTGACCATTTATTTCTACTGATAAATTTCCGGTTTTAAGATACCAATGTAAGGTAAGTTACGGTATTTTTCATCATAATCTAAACCATAACCAACCACAAACTCATTAGGAACTAAAAAGCCAACATAGTCAGCCTTCATATCAACTACTCGTCCTTCTGGTTTGTCTAATAACGTGACAATTTTAATTGAATTTGCTTTACGATAACGGAACATTTCTATTAGGTAATTCAATGTTCGTCCACTATCAATGATATCTTCAACGATCAATAAATCCTTCCCTTCAACATTCGTGTCTAAATCTTTAAGAATCTTTACTTCACCTGAAGAAGTAATACCTCCACCGTAACTTGAAACATCCATGAAGTCCATCTCAAGATAGATATCCATTTCTTTTATTAAGTCTGACAAAAAAGGTGTTGCTCCTTTTAAAATCCCAACAACTAATGGGGTCTTCTCTTTGTAATCGAGTGTCAATTGTTTTCCTAGTTCACTTGTTCTTTCTGCTAATACTTCTCTCGAGAAAAGTACACGTTCGATATCATTCTTCATAGTTTTAAGTTCTCCTTTTCAATACGGCCTCTTTTATTTTTGGTAAACGAGTATGTATTGTATTTTATCAGTTTCACGTTGAATAGACAATCTAGATTCCTTATATTTTAATAACCAAATGATTTCATCTAAAGAATCAGTTAATATAAGCATTTCTTCTCGTGCTTTTAATGGTATTTTTTGATCAATTAAAATAGTTTTAACTTTTTTATGGCCTGTATCCATTCCTTTTAACGTCATTCGATCACCAGGCTTACGATGTCGGATGAGTAAAGGTAGAATAACCTCACTTGGTTCAATCCAAATATGCTCATCTTTCTCGAAAGGTGAAGTAGCATGAGCCTCTACTTTAAACAAGCCTATTCGTGCACCGTTTGTTATAGAAACCCATTGGCCAAGCAACATTTTTTCTTCTTTTTGAAGTAGAACAGAGTGACTTAGCTTATTTTTTTCTAAATAAACATGCTGGTATTCGCGTCTAGCCTTCCAACCATCTGGTAAATCTAGTTGAGCATTAGACTTGGTCCTTGTCATTAAACCTAGTAATTCTTCTACTTGTTTTCTAAGTGCTTCAACTGGATAAGCATGATAAACCTTTTCTATTAAAATATACTTTAGGACTTGTCTTTGAACTTCGGGTTCGTAACTCAATAATGATTTTTTATCTAACTCATAAAAATCAGACTTACTTTGTAGAAGTATTTGTTCAGATTTTTGTTGAATGACTTGGTTAGCTAAAAATAAAATATCAGATAAATCAGCTGAGAAATCTTTAAAGTGAGTTAAAACTTGTTTATTTTCGAGTTTTAACAGAGGGGTAATTTTTTGACGATAGCGGTTACGAGTGTACAGCAAATCTACATTTGTCTCATCTTCATAATAATCTAACTGACGAGTTTTACTATATGTGTAAATCTGTTCTTTAGAATAATGCAATAATGGTCGAACAAGTAATCCTATTCCAAAAGGACGTTGTATTTGAATACCAGTCATCCCTTCTAGTTGTCCACCTCGTACTAATCGCATTAAAATTGTTTCTAATTGATCATCTGCGTGATGAGCTGTTAAAAGGTGAGTGGCATTCGTTTCTTTCATTGTCTCTTTGAAAAAAGCATATCTAAAATTTCGAGCTGCTAGCTCTACTCCTGCTTTTGGATGTTTTTTACTATCCCAATGACGACTAAAATAAGGAATTTCTTTTAAACGACAATGCTCTTTTAAAAAACGTTCTTCTTCTATAGATACTGTTCGTAATTCATGGTTTACATGAACTACACCATACCAAGGACGTAACGTATCTGGTAAACACTGAATCAAATCCAATAAAACCATTGAATCAACACCACCAGAAACGGCAATCAATAGTCGATCCGAGGGCGTCCAAAGAAGATGTTGCTGACATTTTTCTATAAAGTCAAAAGACAATTCCATTATCCGTTCACCTCGTGTACTGAGTTTAATTCTTGCTATTTAATAGTTTGTCATTTTCCAGTTACTTTTCCAATGTTTATTTAACTTCTTCCTATAATAACAAAGAAGGGTAAATATAAAAAAGGATAAGTCTCCTTATCCTTGGTTTTTCTTTTTAGTTACGACGTCCGCCTCGACCGCCGCGCTTTCCTTCAGTACTTCGTTTTAATATTGTTAAGCGATCATCGCTATCTTTTAAAAATGATGACATCAATGAATCAAAATCATCTTTTTTAGGTTCTACACTCTTCATTCCACGAGCGTTACCACGTTGGCTTTGGTATCCACCACTACGAGGAGCAGCACTTTCGCGACGTCCTTGGTAACCACCTGTTTTTTCTTGAGGACTTGAAGCAGGTTCAACTGGTTTATCGACTGCACGTCTAATAGAAAGACCGATTTTACCATCGTCTCCGATAGACATAACTTTTACAGTGACTTCTTCTCCAATTTTTAATACATCTTTGATATCTTTGATAAAACTATCGGATACTTCACTAATATGAACTAATCCAGTTTTTCTATCTCCTAGATCGATGAATGCACCAAAATTTGTAATACCTGATACTTTTCCTGTAACTTTATTTCCCACTTCAATTGACATATAAAATTGTTTCCTCCTTAGAACTTGTATGCTTATTATAGCATGCTATCTGACGACTTCAAACAGTTTCTTGTTAATTAACCATATCTTTAGAAATAATCTTTTTTTTCATAAAAAACTACCTGCATTTCTGCTTTATAATCTTGTTATGACTCACTTTTTCGCACTTTTGTTTCTTTTTGCTTCACTTCTTCTATGACTTTTGCTGCATTATCTTCTGGAAAACTAAAAATAATTTCATTATCTTTAGATAAATAATATTGACTCCTAGCTAACTTAGCGACATAATCTTCGTCTTCTAAACGTTTAACTTGGATACGCAACAACTCTTGCTCTTTTTTTGTCTCTTTTAACGTCATTTCTGCTTGTTGTTTTTCTGATTCCATTTTTGAAATAGATTGCATATTTAAAAAGATTTTTAAGGTGAAAAAAATAATAACAAACGAACCTATTAATAGAATGATTGTCACTCTCATACGCGTTTTACGCGTTTTTTTCTGTTCACGATGAGCTTGAAGGGTTTTGGATTTTGTATACTCATTTTGTAGCCTAGCAACATTTTTCGGCTCTTGTTTTTTCATAAACTTCCCATCCTTTTGCTACACTATTAGTTATTATATTATAACAAGAAAGCGGATGCGTTGTCTAATAAATCGATAGATGAAGTCTTTCCTTAGTTGCTTTCATCATTTTTTGATTCTTCACTGATAACTGTATACATTTCTTTGGTTTCTTCTTTTTTGGTTGACTCAACAATTTTCTCTATTTTTACGACCATCGTTTTATTCCCAAAACTAATTGTTAATTCATCTCCAACTTTTACATCAGAAGAAGATTTAGCAACTAGTCCATTTATTTGAATCCGACCTTTATCTGCAACTTCTTTAGCAATCGTACGGCGTTTAATGATACGTGAAATTTTTAAAAATTTATCTAATCTCATTCTTTTCTCCTCTTTTCTTCTGCTTTTATTTTTTGCCAAAGCATCTCTACTTCTTCAATGCTTGCTGCTTTAACGCCTCCAAACACATGTGGATGTCGTCTGCGCAATTTTTTATTAAGCGTTTCTAGCACTTCTTCTAGAGAAAAATAGCCAGAGCGCTCTCCTAAATTTGTATGGTATAAGACTTGCATTAAAATATCGCCTAATTCTTCAACCATATTGGTATCGTCTTCTTTTTCAATCGCTTCGATAAATTCGGCTGTTTCTTCTTTTAGATAGGGAATCAAACTTTCGTGTGTTTGTTCTTTAATCCAACTATCGCCAGTTTCACTCGTAATTAAGTCAATATAGTACTGAGCTGTTTGGAATGACTTTGTTTGATCCTCTCTTGCCAAAGGCGGAACATATAATGACGTCAAATTATGAACACCTTGCATACGATCAATTTCAACTAACGTAAGCCATTCGACTTCTTCTGCTTTGCTTCCTGCTGCATGGACAAATGCTACAACATGATCATCTGGGTATTTCTCCGTTAACGTTAGTTTAACATCACTAGCAATATATTGGTTAAATACTTGCATAATAATGACGTGTTGGCCCAATTCTAGTTCATCTTTTTTTAGATCTAACGCGTCAACTAATTGAAAACCTTCTATTGGATCAATTTGGACAGCTTGAAATAAGTCATCTAAAAAGCTTTTTCCACCTTTAATAGTAATCTCAATTCCTTGTTTATTTGCTAGTAAAAGTTGAACAGATTTTTCTGCAACCATGGGATGCCCTGGAACCGCGTAAATAATGTCTTGCTTACTGGCTAATTCGAGTAATTCTTTTGAAATCGTATCATATACTCCTTCAAATTGTTCATTGTTTTCATATATTGCATCAAAAGAATGAAATTCAAATCCTTCTTCTTCTAATTCTGAAACAGCTGGATGCAACTTCGTACGCAAATAAACGGGCTGATTACTTTTCAATAAACGATAAACACCTATCGGTAGTTGTTCTAAGTCGCCTGGTCCTAATCCTACTATATTAATTTTACCCATTTACTTCATCTACTTTCTTACTATTTTTTTACCAAAAGGCAATGACAGCCATTCACGAATGGTTAAAACATCTAAACGAAATAAGCCATAAGAAAAGACAGTGACTCCTATTGCTACACCTATTAGTGTCAGAGTAAAAGCCTCAAGTCGATTTCCACCATTAAAGAACCAATTTTCTGCTACTGTCGTTGCTATTCCGACTACTATTGCCATTATTAGACTAAGTGAAACTAATTTTAAAACTATCCTATTTTTAGCAGCTTCTTTTTTTAAGGTATGCGGCAAACCTAATTGAATAACAAATAAAATAAGTCCTAACGATAGTACAGTCGCTAAACTTGCACCTATCGTGCCAAACTTTATAATTAGCCAATTGTTTACGAACCATTTAGTCAATAAGCCAATTAGTAAAGCTCCGATTGTTAAATAGTGGTGATTTTGACTTTGTAAAATAGCATTATATGTGCCTATTAACGAAGCAAGCATAATAGCAATCATATAAACTCTTAAAACTCCAATCCCAGAACGATCTCCGAATAGTAACTGATTGATATAAGGCATTAAAACAATCAGACCAGTTGTTGCAGCTAGTGAGAAAGTCGCTGTTATACGAACCATTGAGCTAGCTGAACGGATAAACTCTATTTCTTTTTTCTCACTAAATGCTCGACTTAATACAGGGAGAAGCGTTGTTGAAAAAGCTGTTGCAACAATCATTCCTAGTTGAATCAAGGGTTGTCCCCGATCATAAACCCCCTTCGCATTTTTCGCTAATTGGGATGACATCCCTGAATATGTTAAACCTTTATATAGCGTAAAGGAATCAACTAATTGCAGCAAAATCAGTAACGCACTTAACAAGCAAATGGCTACTCCTTCTGTCATAAGACGCTTAGTCAAGGTACTATAAGAAATCTTTTCTAACGGGATTGCTAGTTGAGAAGAGGACTCTTCATCTGTCGGTTTTTTTCTTAACAGAGCTATCCCTAAAACTAAACTAGCTGCTAGTCCGGCAATCCATGCACTACTCATAGCGACTGTACCCATTTTATAGACATCCCAGTTTAAAGATTGATACATGATCGCCGCAAGTAAGATTACCGCTACACGAATGACCTGCTCTACAACTTGTGAGATAGCTGTCGGCATCATACTAAACGTTCCTTGAAAGTAACCTCGCGTTGTCGTTAACAGGGGTATTAGTAAAAATAACCAAGAGACTGACTGGATAATCGGAATCAGTTGTATATCGCCCATCCCCTTTGCGATCCAACTCGATCCAAAAAAGAGTAAGGAAAATAAAAGAAGTGAAAAAATAGACAACACAACAAAAACTCTTTTTAGTGTGTTTACTTGCTGTTCTTTATTTTTTTGTTCCGCAATGAGTTTAGATAAAAAAACCGGTAAACCAGTTAACGCTATTGTCATCCCAATACCATAGATAGGATAAACTTGTTGATAAACATAAAAACCAGTATTTCCTACGATATTTTGGAAAGGCACACGATAAACAGCACTTAGAATTTTTGCAATTAAAGCTGCTAAAGAAAGGAGTACCGCACCATTCATTGTTTTTTTCATTTGTTGGTTATCCAAATAAAAATCTCACCTTTCAAACGACAGTATTTAAATAGCTCTCATTAGTCTTCAGAATTTTTTCTACGATACAGTGCACTAACTTTTGCAAACTTATAGAGATAATCTAGCCACTGATAAGTATGAGTTTTCTCAATTTGTATCGTTACGTGGTATTTATTCTTTTTCATTGTCATATTTGCCCTTAGGGGTACTTCACCAAGCGCTCTAAAAATTTCTTCTGCTGGCAAAGTAGTGGAACCAGACTCAGAGAATACTATCTCGATCTCTTGTTCAGATCGTCTAATCGTCTCAATTAGTGCACGCTCACTATACAACTTAATTAAACCAACCGCTAATAAATCTGAAACTTCATCTGGATACTCACCAAATCGATCAATCATTTCATCTTGTAACTGTACGTATGTTTCTTCATCACGTAATTCACGTATTCGTTTGTACACTTCAATTTTTTGACGTTCGTCTTCAATATAGGTCACAGGCAGATATGCATTGATGCCTAAATCAATTTCTACTTGTGTTGTTTCTTCCTTTTCTCCTAAACCACGCTTACGAGCAACTGCTTCACTTAACATCTCTGAATACAAATCGAATCCAACTGAATCGATAAAACCATGTTGTTGAGACCCTAACAAATTACCAGCTCCACGGATAGATAAATCACGCATGGCAATTTTAAATCCCGATCCTAATTCTGTAAAATCTTTGATTGCTTGCAACCTTTTTTCACTAACTTCGTTCAAAACTTTATCCACTTGATACAAGAAATAAGCATACGCAACACGATTGCTTCGACCAACTCGACCTCTCAATTGATAAAGCTGAGACAATCCCATATGATCAGCATTCTCTACAAATAACGTATTTACGTTAGGAATATCCACACCTGTTTCAATAATCGTTGTCGTAACGAGTACATCGTATTCTCCCTCAATAAACTGAAAAAGTACATTTTCTAGCTGATTTTCAGTCATCTGTCCATGGGCGAAGCCTATACGGGCTTCAGGAATCAGCTGTTTTAACTCTTCAACTTTTTTCTCAATCGTTGCTACACGGTTGTGCAAATAAAATGCTTGTCCGCCTCTTGCCATTTCTCGTTCAATTGCTTCACGAACAGCCCCTAGATTTTGTTCCATAACATAGGTTTGAACCGGATAACGGTTAGCTGGTGGCGTTTCAATAACGGACAAATCACGAACACCTAACATCGACATATGCAATGTTCTTGGTATAGGCGTAGCCGTTAACGTCAACACGTCAACTTGAGATTTTAATTGTTTTAATTTTTCTTTGTGTTTCACACCAAATCGTTGTTCTTCATCTACAATTAATAATCCGATATCTTGGAATTCAATATCTTTGGATAAAATTCGATGAGTTCCTATAACGATATCCACTTGTCCTTTTTTTATTCCTTCAATCGTTTCATTCTGCTGTTTTTTTGTTCTAAAACGACTCAACAACCCTATCTCAACAGGAAATTCTGCAAATCGTTGTTTCAGTGTTTCGTAGTGTTGTTGAGCTAAGATGGTTGTTGGCACTAGAAATGCTGCCTGTTTACCTTCTTGAACGGCTTTGAAAATAGCACGCATGGCGACTTCTGTTTTTCCGTAACCAACATCACCCACTAACAAACGGTCCATAGGCTTTTTACCTTCCATATCATGCTTGATTTCAATTGTACTTCGCAATTGATCAGGCGTTTCTGTGTAAGGAAAAGCATCTTCGAATTCTTGTTGGTACTCATTATCTGCAGGATACGCATAGCCAACTTCTTGGTCACGAGCAGCATATAATTCAATTAATTCATCTGCGATGTCCTCAATTTTACTTGCTACTTTGCTCTTAGTTTTAGCCCATTCAGTTCCACCTAATTTATTTATTTTAGGTGTTTTAGCTTCTGATGAAACATATTTTTGCAATAAGTTTAATTGAGTTACAGGAATAAACAACTTTGCATCATTTTTATAAATAATTGAAAGATAATCTTGATGAATACCATCAATGATTAACGTTTCCATTCCTGTATACTTTCCAATTCCGTGATTTACATGGACAACAAAATCACCTGGATTGAGTTCACTGTAACTCTTTAATCGTTCAGCATTGGATAAATTTTGGCGTCTAGGTGTTTTTTTTGTTACTTTATTGAATAGCTCTCGTTCAGTTAATAACACTACCTTATCTGTTGGCAGTTCAAACCCATTTTGGATAGACCCTTTTAAAATCTGAACTTTCCCTGCTTCAATTTTCTTTGATTTGACGACTTTACTAGTGATGTCAAAATCTTTAAAGATTTGCTGAACTTTATTTGCTCGCTCATCACTAGGCACCATAACAATAACCGTATTATTTTGTTTGATCCATCGATCCATTTCTGTTTTTAACAGGGGCATTTGTCCAAAGAATTGTTGCATATTTCGATAGGAAAAAGGATGAATTTCTGAAAAACGTAAATTTCCCATCCCTTTTTGAAAAAGTGAAAAATATAATAGATCTTGTTTAATTGTTTTTGACTTATTGCGAAAATCATTGGAGAAACTTTGTTTTTGCAAAATACGATGCTCTGAAAGTTTTTCTGTAACCCACTCAGATTCCTCTTTTATTAATTGACGGTCTGTTTCCATAATTCGTGGGTATTCGTCTAAGATAACGATACTCTTTTTACTGATATAATCTAAAATACTAATCGATTCAGGATAAACGTAATCTGTAAACAGCGCCAATTGGTCCATTGGCTCTCCCTTATCAAAAGCATCCATAATTGGAGTAATGTATTGTGTAAAAGCTTGTTTTGCATCCGCTTCTTTCAGTAACGCTAAGTTGTGTTCTACAGCTTTTGAAAATCGTGGAGCAGCACTTTGAAGCAAATCATGAGTATAGAGTGTATCAATAGCCGGCAAAATAGTTATTTTTTCGATGGTTTCAATTGAACGCTGATTATCTGCATCAAAATAACGTAAAGAATCCACTTCCACATCAAATAAATCAATGCGAATAGGATGTTCTTCTGTTAGAGGATAGATATCAATGATACCACCACGTATACTAAATTCTCCTGGACTACCAACTAGTTGTTGTCTGACATAGCCCATATCTACTAACCTGCGAGCCATGCCTGTTACGTCTAACTCGCCTCCTTGTTGTACTTCAAAACGAGCATTCTCCCATACTTTCTTAGGTGGCAATAATTTACGAACTCCCGCTAACGGAACAATAACGATGCCTGGTTTTCCTGAAAGTAAAAAATCTAAAGCCGCTACTCTTTCGGTTCTGGCTTCTGGCGATGAGATAGACATTTCAGCATAAAGCATTTCTTCAACTGGAAATAAGTGCAGATTTTCTTCAGCAACAAAACCTGAGAAATCTTCTGCTAATTGACGAGCATGAAATAGATTATGTGTGATTAAAATAATTGGTCGTTTCTTTTTTTCTAAAATGGCATTTGTTACTAACGTTCTAGCTGAACCAGCTAGTCCTGTAACCAATTGAACTTTTTGTTCACCAATTCCTGCTAATAAGCCTTTTACATCAGGCGAGTCAGCGAATAGTTTAGTGATATCTCCCACTAGATAGGCTCCTTTTATTTTTATTTTTCAGATGATAAAAGAAGCTCAGATTCTTACTGGGCTTCCTTTACTTCCTTTATTTTTTGTTGTACTGATTCATTGCATCAATAAAGGGATGGCCACTAACCCAATAATCAATCGCAGATACCCCATCCTTAATAGCAAATGATACTATTTCTTCTTTCTCTTTTGAGAAGCCACCTAAGACATGATTTACAACTGTTTGGTCGAAAAATGGACGATCTATACCGATGCGAATACGATTAAAGTCAGATGTTCCTAGGTGTTGGATTAGACTTTTTATTCCGTTATGGCCTCCAGCGCTTCCTTTTTGTCGAAGACGAATTTTTCCGGCAGGTAAATCTAAATCATCATAAACAATAAGAATATCGTCTATTATTACATTAAAATAATCCATTAGTGGCCTTACTGCTCGTCCGGAATCGTTCATAAATGTTTGCGGTTTTACTAGTATAATTTTTTCTTTTCCTATGAAAGCTTCTGTATATAGGGCTTCAAATTTACTTTTATTGAATGTTAAATCGTGTTGCATAGCGTACTCATCCAAGACCATAAATCCTATATTGTGTTTAGTACGTGCATATTTTACACCAGGATTCCCTAGGCCAATAATCATTTTCATAGCAGTTATTCTCCAATTTAAATTATTTCTTTTCCGATACTTTCTATTTCATATACATGTTTTAGAACGGTACGCAAAAAAAATGCCGCACGAAATTTTCTTCGTCCAGTACTACTTTTTTACAGTATACCACATTTAAAATTACAATAGAAAAAATACCTTTTTTAATAGATAGATGAATTTACTCTAAAAGTAGGCTTACTTTAAAAAAAGATACTTTTCACTTTTCATTACTAGTGAGTAAAGTGAGAAACTTGATTTCTCCCATTTTTTTTCGCTGAGTATAAGGCTGTATCTGCTTTTTCAATAAATACATCTCTTGTGTCCTTATCTTCAAAAGAGGACACACCAATACTTACCGTTATATTCCTCATTTTTTCCCAATTTATTTTCTCAACCGTCTGGATAATATTTTTTGCTATTTCAAGCATTTCTTTTTCTTTTACAGATGGAAGAATGACTACAAATTCTTCTCCACCATATCTCGCTGCCATACCTTCTACCGGAATAAGCTCTTGAATGGTTTGTGCAATTTTAATTAAAACAAGATCTCCAACTGGATGCCCATACTGATCATTAACTTTTTTGAAATGATCAACATCAATCATGAATAAGTAAAAAGATCGTTTTTTTTCACTAGTGTAACGACTTATTTGCTCTTTTAATTTTATTTCAAAAAGCCTTCTATTTGGAATTCCAGTAAGTTGATCTGTATTCGATAGTTTGACTAACTGTTTATTTACTTTTAATAATTCTTCTTGTTTGTTTTCTATTTCTTGATAAACATCCCTTAAATTTATCAGAGCTGTTTCTTTTTCTAGATAAGCTTCTTCCATTTGAATTTTTGTCTCTCTTAATTCTAACTCATAGTTCACCCGCTTACTCATTGGAAGAAGGATACAATCAATCAGTTTGATGTCGTTCTCTTTAAATTCACGTGCACTCATCAAATACGGAACCTCTATTCCGTTCTTATTTTTTAATTTGATAAAAAATTCACTGACCTTTTTACTGAGATTAATGGTCGGGTAAAAATAAGAATGGAACATCATACGGTTAACCGGTTTTAAAAACCATTCAATGTGTTTGCCTTGAACTTCTTCTTTTATAAAACCCATTTCTTCTAAAAAAGTCTCATTAACCTCTACTACGTAAGAATCGTGATCGAGTGTTAAGTATCCACAAGGTGCATTTTTTAGCCGTTCTTCCACAAGTATCCTCCTTAATTGCCACTATCTAAATAATTTTTTATCATTTCAATTGTTTCTTCTGGACTGCTAATATGTGGGTAATGTCCTTTTGCTTTCATAACATGCATAGTACTATTTTTAAGATTTTTATTTAAATATTCGCCTACCTCTAAAGGAACGATACTATCTTCAGAACACTGCATGATAAGAGTAGGGACTTTGGATAACGGCAACTCTTTTCGACAGTCAGAAAAAAACGTTGCTTTCGCAAATTCTACAGCGATGCTAGGATCATTAGAAATATAGATGTTTTCAAGTTGTTTTGTTTGAACCGAATCTTTGTCTTTTTGCATACCTATTGGGGCCATGTAACTAGCCCATCCAGAAAAATTCATTTCCATCATTTCCAACAAGTCGTTGACATCACTTTCATCAAAACCACCATTGTAACCATCTTTTGTATTCAAATAACAAGGTGATGGACCAATCATAATCAAATTTTCAAAATAATCTGGCTTTTCAAGGGATGATAACATCCCAATCATTGAACTAACAGAATGCCCAATAAAGGTAACTTTTTTTAAGTCTAATGCTTCTATCACATCTAAAACGTCTTGTTTGTATCCATCTAGCGTACTGTACTTTAAAGAGTCATACTCACTTAAGTCTGAACCTCCTGATCCAACATAGTCAAATAAGACTAACCGATAATCTTTTTCAAATGCGGGAGTAATATAATGCCACATACTTTTTTCACATCCAAAGCCATGTCCAAAAAGAAGGGTTTTTTCTCCTTCTCCAATAATTGTTATATTATTTTTCTTTATTGTTTCATTCATTTATTTTCACTCCGTTCTTTGTACTAGTTAATTTTCCTTCTCACTCTGAACCACGCTTTCGGTTATCTCTACTAGTATAGTATATTTCATCATCGTTTGCTCTACTAATCTACTTTATGGATCAATTGTGAAGGTATTCTTTATTTTTTTGCTTTAGTCTCTCTCTATGCTGACTAGTAAATTAGGCAATTTTTACTAAAAACCTCTTTTTAAAATGACTAGAACGTTAAAAAAAGAGTAAACTTAGTGAAAATTTACTACTAAATCAAATGAATGTGTTTTCATTTCTGATAAATTGCCTTCGTTCTATTTCAACTTCTTATCTTTGAGTGCTATAATTGAGCGGTATCTTAAAGCTTAAAAGGAGGACTATACATTATGTACAACGCTAAAATAAAAAGTCACCAAAAAGTTATTATCGTAGGAGACGGCGCAGTAGGATCTAGCTATGCTTTTTCTCTAGTCACACAAAACATTGCTCAAGAAATCGGTATTATTGATATCGACACAAAAAAGGCAGAAGGCGATGCAATGGACCTTTCCCACGCACTAGCTTTTACCTCTCCTAAAAAAATCTATGCAGCTACCTATGAAGATTGCAGCGATGCTGATATCGTTGTTATTACTGCTGGAGCAGCTCAAAAACCAGGTGAAACTCGTTTAGACTTAGTTCAAAAGAATCTAAACATATTTAAAAGTATTGTTGGCAGTATTATGGGAAGTGGTTTTGATGGTATTATTATTGTTGCAACTAACCCAGTAGATATTTTGACCTATGCTACTTGGAAATTCTCAGGACTTCCTCAGCATCGAGTTATCGGCTCAGGTACTTCTCTAGACAGTGCTCGTTTCCGCCAAGCAATCGCTGATTTAACAGGTGTAGACTCTCGTAATGTTCACGGCTATATTTTAGGTGAACACGGAGATACAGAATTTCCAGTATGGTCACATGCTAACATAGCTGGTCTTCAAATTTATGAATGGATCAAAGATAACCCTGGTGTAGATGAGCAAGCCTTAGTTGACATGTTCTTTAAAGTTCGTGATGCTGCTTATGATATCATTGAACGAAAAGGGGCTACTTTCTATGGTATCGCTGTTTCATTAACACGTATTACTAAAGCAATCTTATCTGATGAGAATGCTATCTTGCCTCTTTCAGTTTACCTAGATGGTGAATACAATCAAAAAGATATTTTTATCGGGGCACCTGCAATTATAAACCGTCAAGGTGTCAAAAGTGTTATTCAAATTCCTTTAAATGATTCTGAACAAGAAAAAATGAATCATTCTGCTGATACACTTAGAAAAATTACACAAGAAGCAATGAAAATAGTAGAAGAAAACGCAAACTAATTTAGAATGATCAGAATAAACGCATAACTTTATTATGAAAAACTAAAAAACACCTTTCTACTTAGTCGTACCATAAGTAAAAAGATGTTTTTTTAGTCTATTCATTCACAGCACAATTGAAAAATTGTTTCTGCATAGATATCCATTGCTTGAAATAGTTCATCCAAGGATATACCCTCATTGCTTTGGTGAGCTAGACTTTCTGTTGTTGGAAAATGAGCTCCAAAGGCAACCATATTTTTCATAGTTCTTGCATAAGTAGCTCCACCCGATGTGAGTGGCTGGGTTAAATCATTGGTTTTACTTTGATAGATAGTCATTAACGTCTGAACCAAGTCGCTTTCTTTCGGAACATATAAGCCTGCTACACGGTCAAACTCATAATAATCTAAACCATAAGACTCTGCTACTTCTTTAAGTTTTTGTACTAAATCTTCTATTGGAAAGCTAACTGGGATACGTAAGTCTATTTCTATCTCTGATTTTTTTTCATCAATAGAAAGAGACGCTACATTAAACGTTAACTCTCCTGTCATCTCATCTTTTATTTCACCGAATATACTCCAGCCATTCGTTTCGTCTCTTACCTTTTCAGCTAAAAAATTTACTGTTGGATGCGGATGAATATGAACCAATCCTTTTGCTAGTTGATTGATTGCGTTGACTCCTTGTTCGGCTACACTCGCATGAACAGCCTTACCATTTACGGTGATTAGATTACCGTCAACGGTATGAGTGACTCCCATTTCTACCATTTTTTCATGTAAGGCGTTTGCGTCTTTACCTTCAAAATCAGCACGACCAGGAACAATATTAAAAGCATCTCCGCAAGCTAATGTGATATCTGAACTTCCAGGACCAATTAACTTTACCTGTAACAATCCTTTTTCAGCATACGTTACAGGAAATGAACTATCTGGAACAAACCCCATAGTTGGCTGTTCTTCTTTATCATTGTAGTGCTCCATACACCGCCAAAGTGTTTCTTCGTCTGTTCCAAAAACAAAACGAATTCGTTTCTTAAAAGGAACTCCTTCATCAACTACTGCTTTAAACCCATATAAAGCTGCAATAGTTGGTCCTTTATCATCTTGTGAACCACGTCCTACTAACTTTCCATCTTTAATAACTGCACCAAATGGAGGAGTCTCCCATAGACTCATGTCCCCTTCAGGTACAACATCTAAATGGCATAATACAGCTACTAACTCTTCACCCTGTCCATAGTCAGCATAACCATAAAATCCTGCTGGGTCTGAATAAGTTTTCATTCCTAGTGTTTCACAAATACTTAGTGCTTGCGCTAGACAGTCAGCAATCGCTTGCCCAAAAGGTGGATACGTTTTTCCGTCCCCAGTGTTAACAGAAGGAATACTAACTAATTTTTTTAATGCTGTTACACTTTCATCCTGATGTATTTTTGTCACCCAATTTTTCATAAAAATAAACACACCTTCCTTTTTAATTTTTATTCTTTAATAGAAACATATTTTAGATTGACACTATTAATCTGGCTCAAGTAATAGCCTTCGACATTCTCTCTTAATAACATTGCTTGAGCTTGCTGGTAAAGTGGCACAATTGCTGTATCATCCATCAGAATTTTTTCAGCAGCTAAATTATTGGCCCATTTTTTTTCTGGATTACTACTGTCTATACCTAGAGAAGCTCGAACTAACTTATCGTACTCTTCATTTGAATATTTTCCTCCATTAAATACAGAACCAGATAAAAATAAATTCAAGAAATTATTTGTATCGTTCGTATCTGCACCCCAACCAGATAATAGTAAATCAAAATCTCCATTATCACCTAATTCAATTCTATTTTTGAAAGGAACATTTTTTATAGTAACCGATACACCGGGTAGGTTTTTCTCAATTTTATTTTGTAAGTATTGACTTACTTTTTTTGTTACCTCATCATCATCAGCAACTAGCTCTAATTCAACAGCTGTTAAGCCTAATTCTTTTTTTGCTACTGCCCATAACTCAGAAGCTTTTTCTGGTTGATACCCTAGATAATCCCCAGCGGCTTTCCTAAAATCTTCCCCTGTTTCAGAATTTTCTACCAGACCACTTGTCACCAAACCTCCTAAAGCTTTCGATCCATTAGCGATAATATTTTCTGCTAATTCCTCGCGTGAGATTGCCAACGCTAAAGCCGTTCTCATGTTTTTATTTTTTAATGCTGGATTAGTTGTATGATCTAGTTCCAAATAAACAGACTTAGCCAATAAAGGAGCTATAAATTCAGAATCTTGATTATACTGTTGAGCAAATTCACCCGTTAACGCAATCGAGTCAATTTCACCATTGTTGTATAAATTTAAACCTGTAGTCGTTTCCTTAATTACTTGATTAGTGACTTTTGTTAAAGCAACATTTTCTTTATCCCAATAGTACTCATTTTTTTCGTATGTCCACGATAAACCCGTTCCATCCCATTCGTTTAAGATAAATGGTCCATTGTACAACGCTGCTTCACTACTCGTTCCAAATTTCGAACCTTGAGCAATAACGAATGATTCTTTTTGAGGAGAAAATGTTGGTTTAGTGATCAATTTCATAAAGTTTTCTACTGGTCTTTCCAAAGTAATTTCTAACTCTAATTCGTTTAGTGCTTTTATCCCCAGTTCATCAACGGTCTTTTCACCTGCTAAAATAGCCGCAGCATTTTTTATATCAGTCATGACAAATGAATAATTAGCCGCTGTTTCAGGATCAACAATTCGTTGCCAAGCATATTCAAAATCTGCTGCTATCAAAGGTTCACCATTAGACCATTTCAAATCAGGTTTCAATGTAAATAGATACGTTAATTGGTCTTCACTTACTTCAGGTGCTCCTTCAGCTAAGGCTGGAATAGCTTCTTCATTGGTATCTAGACGATAAAGGCCTTCCATCACTTGGTTTAAAGCACTAAAACTAATGGTATCTTGTGATAAAGCTGGATCAATCGTTGGTAATTCTGAAGCAACACTTAGATGAAGTACTTGTTCTGTCTTATTTTTTTCTGAGTTACTTAAAGCAGAAGTTCCATTCACCGCTTGCTTATCAGACTGCCCACATCCACTCATAATGACTATTCCTATAGCAAAGTAAATAAGTTTTTTCATTTTCACATCTCCCCTTTGTTAATAATTTATTTTCTTATCGTATTCTAATCTGTTGAAGCTTTTTCCTATCATACAAGATTAAACATAATTATACAACATTAATCCGGTTTTTCCATAAATAAAGATATAATATACAGTATAAATGAATATATTAGTTATAAAATTTCATGTATGCAAAAAAAATAAAGCTGAATAAATCATATCAGCTTTATTTTAAAGTGGAATAATAAGATCATTTTCAGAATCTTTATCTGAATGAATCGCTTTTACTTCAATAATTAATTTGTGAGGCAAACAAATACTCGTTTCACCAGGTTTACTAATCCAACCTGTTTTTACAGCAATTTGGTCAGGACTGTTATCTTCTTTGTTTCGAATCTTCGTTCCATCTACTTCTATAATATTGTATTGTCCATCTGCTGGATAGAAAGTAAACTCCTGATTTTCCGTCTCTTTTGATAGTTCAACCTGTTTAATTTCTTTGCCATTAATTGAAACAATCGCAATAATTGTACTGTCTTGATCTATCGAAAAATTCTGTCGGTTAAAAATCATGTATGGAATAAATGAACCCATCATTAATACAACGATAATAACTACATCTAGTGGTTTAACTAATTTTTTGTACTGTTTAAATTTAGTCATGAAAATTGCTCCATCCATCTTAATCTATTAGGCAAATTATCTATTTGTCTTATTGTAACAAGCAATTACTAACTCAACAAGAGTCTATCACTTTTTAACCGTTATGTTAACTAGAAAAAAAACGCAAGAAAAGCTCTTAGCCTCTCTTACGTTTTTTAGTTTTAGATTTATTTATGACTTTCCTTAAACTTTCTTTCAAAAAGTGGACTTACAGACTTATTCTCGTGAATTCGTTTGATTGCATCTGCCATTAGTGCACTAACACTTATTCCAATAATTTTATCGATTTTTTTATCTTCAGGAAGGTAGATAGAATCTGTCACAATCAATTGTTTGATTGCAGAATTTTGAATGCGTTCAATTGCGGGACCAGATAAAACAGGATGTGTGCAACAAGCGTAAACTTCAGTAGCACCTGCTTCTTCTAAAGCCTTTGCAGCTAAAGTGATGGTTCCAGCAGTATCAATCATATCATCAATCAAAATACATGTTTTACCTTCGACAGATCCAATAATATTCATTACTTCTGCCACATTAGCCTTTGGACGACGTTTATCAATAATTGCAATCGGTGCCTTTAAGAATTCAGCTAATTTACGGGCACGAGTGACTCCACCATGATCAGGTGAAACAACTACAACACCTTCACCTTCAAGACCACAGTCTAGAAAATGATTTGCTAAAAGAGAGGCTCCTAATAAATGATCAACAGGCATATCAAAGAATCCTTGAATTTGCGAAGCGTGTAGATCTAATGTCAGAATACGGTCTGCTCCTGCAGCTGTAATCATATTAGCAACTAATTTTGCAGTGATAGGCTCTCTTGAACGTGCTTTACGGTCTTGTCTTGCGTATCCATAATAAGGGATAACTAAGTTAACTGTTTTTGCACTAGCACGTTTTAAGGCATCAATCATAATCAGCATTTCCATTATGTTATCATTTACTGGACTCGACGTTGATTGGATAATATAAACATGATCTCCACGAATACTTTCTTCAATATTGATTCGAATTTCTCCATCGCTGAACTGATCCACTGAGAGTTTCCCTAATTCTACTCCTACATCATTAGCAATTTTCTCTGCTAACGGCTTATTGGAGTTTAACGCAAAAATCTTTAACTTTGGATCAAAATAATGTTCTGACATAGTGACCTCCACTTTCTTTATTTTCAAGAATATCCTGTGTTTACAATTCAATTCTATACTAGGCATTTTAACCTAAGAAATCAAGACAATTCTCGATTTATTTTGAATTTCACAGGTTATCTTAATGTGGTAATTTAGTATAATAGTCTAGTTTGTTTTCTTGACGTGCTCTAGCAATTGCTAAAGCTTGTGTTGGTACATCTTTTGTGATAGTCGAGCCTGCAGCAATGTAAACATTTTCTGCAATGGTTAATGGTGCTATCAAGTTAGCATTGCAACCTACAAAAACGTTGTTTCCTACTGATGTTCGGAATTTATTTTTACCGTCATAGTTTACAAAAATTGTGCCACATCCGACGTTGATATTTTCGCCTAGGTCTGCATCACCAATATAAGTTAAATGACCGACTTTTGTTTTTGCGCCAATAATGGCATTTTTAATTTCAACAAAATTGCCAATATGCACGGCTTCACCAACTTCACTATTCGGTCGAAGGTGACTATAAGGTCCAATATTGCTATTTTTTCCCATTGTAGAATGATTAATGGTTGAATTAGTAATGCGTACACCATCGGCAATCGTACTATTCGACAGCTCAGAATGCGCTCCAATAAAGCAATCTTCTCCTACACTAGTGTTTCCTTTTAATGAAACATTTGGTTCAATAACTGTATCTGAGCCAATGACAACACCACTATCAATATACGTTGTTGCTGGATCAATCATAGTTACACCGTTTTGCATGTGCATGTTATTGATTCGTTCACGCATCAATTGTGAAGCCTCAGATAATGCTACTCGATCATTAACTCCTAGTCCATCATGTTCGCTTCCCATTTTATAAGCATCAACAATTTCATTTTGATTTTTAAGTATTTCAATAACATCCGGTAAATAGTACTCACCTTGAGAATTTTGATTTCCCACTTGTGAGAGAGTTTCAAATAGCAATCGATTGTCAAAACAATAGGTCCCTGTATTCACTTCTTGAACCAGTTGTTCAGCTTCATTCGCATCTTTTTGCTCAACAATTTTTTCTACAGAATTTTTACTGTCGCGAATAATACGACCATAGCCTGTCGGATCTTGAGCATGTGCAGTCAAAATCGTCGCTTTTGCACCTTTTTCCTGATGATAGTCGAATAGACTATTTAATGTCTCTGCTGTTAATAACGGGGTATCTCCACAGATAACTAAAGTGATTCCTTCTCTATCTTTCAAATGGCTTTCTGCTTGTATGACTGCATGCCCTGTACCCAATTGCTCTTCTTGTATAGCATAACTTGTTCGATTACCTAAGTATTCTTTGACCTTCTCAGCACCAAACCCAACAATTGTTACGATTTCATTTACACCTGTTGCTTCTACTTGGTCAATGACATGACCTACCATTGGTTTACCTGCGACAAGATGTAAGACTTTATATAATTTTGACTTCATGCGTGAGCCTTGTCCTGCTGCTAATACAACTGCATATCTTTGTGCCATTTCAGTAACCTCCATCCATTATCTTAATCATTCGTTATTTTTGTATTGTTTATTCTATTTTTATAGGTTTATTTTTTTAATTCTAACTATTTAATAATAGCTTAAAAAACGTTATTTTTCAAGGAAAACTCCTATTCTTTAGGGTTCTTTCAAAAGTTAGTTTGAACTATTTAGGCAAACTGAATCCTTTCTATTTTTAAAAACTGTTGTCTTAGTATCTATTCTTGTATACTTAGATAAATAATACTAAAAGGAGGAATACCACTATGAATCAAAAATCAGAAAAATATTGGGTACAGCATTTGGAATTGACACCTCATCCTGAAGGAGGTTTCTTCAAATCTGTTTCTCAACCTGCTGAAATGTATCGCGTTGAAGGAAACTATGAACGGCCTTTATACACAAGTATTTATTTTTTATTAAATCAAGAGAGCCCTTCACATTTTCATCGTTTAAAATCAGATGAAGTTTGGTATTTTCATGCCGGTGATCCTTTGACTGTTCATATGCTTTATCCTGATGGACATTATGATCAAGTAAAATTAGGTGATACACTTGAAAATGATGAAACTTTACAATTTACTGTTCCTAAAGGTGTTATTTTTGGCTCTAGTGTTGAAGAGAAAGGGATCTACTCACTAGTGAGTTGTATGGTCTCTCCCGGTTTTGATTACGAAGATTTTGAATTATTTACACAAGCTGAACTACTTGAGGACTATCCACAACACGAACAAGTCATTAAAAAATTAGCTTTTGAAACATTACCCGATTAAAAAAATAGAAATAGCGACTAAGACAACCGTCTCAGTCGCTATTTCTATTTTTAAACTTTTATGCTTCTTTTACTTTAAACTTAGCCATATAGTAGCCTAACGTCAAATGATAAATAGGATGCTTATAGTTTGTTTTCCTTTTTTTAAATTTCTCCGTATTCAATTGGTCTAGGTATTCAAAGAAAGAGAGATAGGTTTGTTTATCTAATTCTTTTACTTTAACTGAATACAATTGTGACTGAACAGAGTGTGAAGATGTCAAAATACAAATAGGTAATGAGAGTCCAGTTTCAACTTCCATTGTCCATTCTTCCCCTACTTTTATTAAGTTTGATTGTTTGTCACTTATTTTAATAATCGCTTTACCTGCATGTATCTTTGTAATACGGATTGGAATAGTAGTGTGTTTATATTTTAATACTGCTGAAGAACCACAAGAAACTAATTGATTCTTGTACCTTTTACGATCAATTGAAATATGAAGTGCTCCTATCAAACACAAAACATTGTAGGTTAACCAAAAAAATGGTACTGCCCAATAAACAATCATTTGGACTGGATTAGCTATCATCTTTGTAACAATTATTCCTAAACTAGCTAAAGATAGACCTAAAAAGATCAATTGGACAAACATCATTTTCCAATGAAAAGTTGTTTTCTCAATAGTTTGACCCTTAGTTGTGACGGCGAAAACTTTTGTTTTCTGTCCAATTACTTCTTGAAAAACAGCCCATGCAATATGTGGGAAAATAGCTAGTTCACCTACACTTGCCCACATTGGTCTAAACTCTTTTCCTGCAACAGATGAGAAAACTAAGTTTGATAAAATATAAGAAGCTAACCATAGTGGTAAGAAAATAGAAGAAGGGCTTTCAACTAGTTGAATACCCAATAAAACGGAAAGAATAGGAAACATCATATATAAGAAATGATAAACCCCAAAGAACCAATAGTGAACACCGTCTACGTAAAGTAATTTTTGTATAAAACTTAAATGACTTAATTTTCTAGGGGAATATTTTTTAGCTACTTGTATATTTCCTTTAGCCCAACGTACACGCTGTTTAATCAGTTCTTGGAATGTTTCTGGTGAAAGACCAGTAGCTAGTACTTTATTTAAAAATTCTGACTTCCATCCTTCATTTTGAATCAATAATCCTGTTGCCATATCTTCTGTAATGACATCTGTTACAAAACCATTGACAGAATCTAATGCTGACCTTCTAAATACTGCATTACTTCCAACGTAAATAACTGCATTAAACTTATTTTTAGCCGGTTGTAAAAAACGCATGAAAAAGTCTTGATCGTTTCGTACATTACTTTCAACATATAAGTTATGTTGAAAAACATCTGGATTATGAAAAGCTTGAGGCGTCTGAACAAATCCCATTTTTTCATCTTGGAATAGTGGCATAATTTCTTTGAGAAAATTAGATTTCATCATCATATCTGCATCCATCGTCACAACAAACTCACCAGTCGAATGCAGCAATCCGTAGTTTAAATTTCCTGCCTTAGCACCTTTATTGTCAGGTCTAGATAGATATTGAATAGACCATTTTTCAGCAAGTTCTTTTATTTCTGATCGATTTCCATCATCACAAAGATAAATAACTCTTTTTTCTTCAGGATACTCAGCCAATTTAG
This sequence comes from Carnobacterium sp., assembly GCA_020431645.1. GTDB lineage: Bacteria > Bacillota > Bacilli > Lactobacillales > Carnobacteriaceae > Carnobacterium_A. The sequence continues at coordinate 29,196 of JAGQHW010000004.1, forward strand.
CCGCTACCACTGTTTTTTCGAGTAATTCTACCTCTTCGTTATATGTAGCGATAAATATATCTACGCTTGGAATAAAATCTGAAGAACATTTGACTACTTGAGCTGCTTTTTTTTCTTTTGAAAACAAAAGAATAAAAATAGCTGTTTGTGCGAAAGAAGATAACTCTATGAATACTAAAAGCGTTCCAAATAATGTTCCTTCACTAGTTGTAACCGGAATGGTATACGTTATTCTCCATAAAAGATAAAACACTTGGAAAATAGCATAAAAAATCATTATTCCTTTTCTATAAGCAGGAAATTTCAAAGCTAATGCCCATAATCCTACTCCCATAACTAATATGGATGTACACATCATCCATATAAACTCACTTGACATACAATAGCCTTCCTTCTTTATAATACTGTTTCTTTCTTAGGTTCTTGTTAGTCTACCACTAAAATTTAGAATAACCACCTTTTCTTCATTTTCTAACCGTTTTCAAGATACAGCAGGCTAAACTAACTTATAAAGATAAAAAACAAAAAACATAAACTCGTATTTTTAGGTACAAATCTATGTTTCTACTAGTTAATTAGTTTTAGCAATACGAATTTTTTTCAGCTTAATGATTGCCTTATTCGTCTATTTTTTATCAAAGTAATTTCCAGGAGTCACATGAATTGTTTTATCCCTTATATCCACTTCATCTACACACAATAAAGATGTATAATCCTCAATCATTCTATCGCCGTTAAAAGTTGATTCTGCGAATACTGTTACACCGACTAATTGTGCTTCAAATTCTTCAATCAGACTCTTCATACCATTAACAGTTCCGCCGCCTTTCATGAAGTCATCTACAATTAGGACGCGCGAACCTCTCTTCAAACTGCGCTTAGATAATTCCATTTTTTCTATTCTTTCAGAAGATCCTGATACATAATTAATACTAACCGTTGATCCTTCTGTAATCTTAGAATCACGTCTTACCATTACAAATGGAACATTTAAATAACTTGATACTGCTTGGGCAATTGGTACACCTTTTGTTGCCACAGTCATAACTGCATCAATTGAATCATGGAGATACTGAGAAGCAATAATTTTACCAATCTGACGCAATGTTTGCGGTTCTCCTAGTAAATCTGATAAATAAACATAGCCACCTGGTAATAATCGATTAGCCTCTGACAAACGTTCGCACATGTCTTCGACGAATTCTCTTGCCTCTTCTTTATCTATCTCAGGAATATAGCGTACGCCTCCTGCTGCTCCGGGCACTGTTTCTAACGTACCCGTACCCCGCTCTCTAAACGTTTTTTTAACGATTGATAAATCTTCACTGATAGAGGATTTAGCAGAATCATAGCGCTTTGCAAAATAAGTTAAAGAAACTAACTTATGTGGTTTTTCTAATAAATAACGAGTCATATCAATTAATCGTTCACTTCTTTTTACTTTCAACTCTTTCACCTCATCATAATGTACTTTTTAATTTTATTTTTTAAAATGGTTGTGTTCATTATAATCATATTTAACGAAAAAAGGTAGTCATTTCTGTTGAAAAAGGTGAAATTGTTCGTTTTTTTTATTATTTTCTCATAAAAAAAAAGCGAACTTTCGGATTCGCATTTTTTCTATTTGATTAAGTACGTTGATTTTTTTTATATTTTGATTGATTCACCAGTTTTTTCACAATCGTCGTAATGATAAAGATAACAATAAAGACTAAAGTTATTGTCGCTCCTGGTGGTGTTCCAAATTGATAAGAAGCGGTTAAACCAGTGAACATACCTACTGAACCAACGATAATTCCTATCAATATAACTAAGTTAAAGCTTTTACTTAATCTCATCGCTATCGCGGCAGGTAATATAATAATTGCCGAAACTAGTAACGCTCCAACAATGGGCATAATAACGGCTATCGTAACACCAGTAATCACATTAAAAACAATCGACATCAGCTTGACTGGTAAACCAGCTGTGTACGCTGTATCTTCGTCAAAAGTTAAAACATACATTGGCTTACGAAAAACTAAAAATAATCCTACTACCAATAAGAAAAGAAAGAATAGTAACTGTACCTGAGCAAGATTAATCGTTACTATTGAACCAAATAAGTATTGTTGAATACTTGTATTTGTTCCACCCTCATTCAAACTCATCAAAACCAAGGCAATCGCCATTCCTGCTGACATCAAAATAGCTATAGAAATTTCTGAATAAGATTTATAAAGCATTCGGATATAATCTATCGATACAGCTGCTATGACGACAACAACTAGCGTCATCAATGTCGGATTAACATTTAACAACAAGCCTAAAGCAATACCTGCTAAAGAAATATGTGACAATGTATCTGCCATTAAAGATTGGCGTCTAAGAATTAAAAATAATCCTAGAATAGGAGCAATAACAGCTATCAAGAATGAAGCTTGGAAGGCTCTTTGCATGAATCCATAGAAAAACATCTCCATGGTGAATCCTCCTTTCTAACAAGTTGGATATGACGATCTGCGTATTGCTTAATATCTTCATGATCGTGAGTCACCATTAAAATTCCTTTACCATGAACTTTACTATTATGTTTTAGTAATTCATAAAATTCGCGACGTGAATCAAGATCCATCCCTGTTGTTGGTTCATCTAATACAAAAAGATCTGGATCTGTTGCAAAAATACGAGCTAATGAAATGCGTTGTTTTTGGCCTCCCGAAAGTTCGCCAATTTTTTTATTTCTCATTTCCCACATACCAACTGATTTCAATGCGCGTTCAACATGTTCTTTATCTTCTGCATCTAGCTTTTTAAACCATTTATTCCTTTGGTAACGACCAGAACGCACTAATTCCAAAACCGTACTAGGAAATCCTGCATTAAACGAAGCTACTTGCTGAGGAATATATCCAATAGCTAACTTTTCATTTCTCTCATTTACTGGTGAGATAGTTGCTGTGCCTTTACTTGGTGTTAATAGGCCTAATATATTCCGAAGTAGAGTCGATTTGGCCGCACCATTTTCACCTGTTAGCATAACGAATTCGCCAGGATCGACTGTAAAACAAATATTTTCTAGGACTGGTTCCTCGTCATAATAAAAAGATAAATCTTTAACTTCAATATAATGCATCATCATCATCCTTTCTTATTTTGAGTCCTACTGTAAAATTATATATCCATACACCCTCAGTAGCGACTTTTTTTATGATTTTTTATTGTTTCTCAAATCGTAATGATTACTCTTTAGATTCACTTTAGTAGCTTATCACTACTCTTATTATTCGTCAAGAAAAATATCTTGAATGATACCTAACTAGTTGTTTCTATAAATAACAAGGCTAGAACCACTTTTCTGGTTCCAGCCTCGTTTCTTATTTTAATGTTCTCACAAGATAAACTTCATTACAGAAACCTTTTAGACCGTTATAAACTCTTTGCGCTCTCGAGTATTTACGACAAAGAGCGAAAATAGTTGGCCCACTGCCACTCATCAAAGCAGCATCTGCTCCAAAAGATATCATTTTTTGTTTGATTTTTTCAATTGACGGTTGCCGAATAGTAGACGCTTCTTCCAACGAATTTCCTATTGAACTCGTCATTTTTAGATAATCCTGTTCTTGAATAGCCGTTATCATTGATTGGGTAGAAGGATGTCTAAGTGTCTCATAAGAGAGTGCGCTAAAGACTGTTCCTGTTGAAATACCTTTTTTAGGCTTAACTAAGACAACCCAACACTGAGGGATAGCTTCTAGGTGTTCTATCTTTTCGCCTCGTCCACTTACAAAGGCTGTTCTTCCATAAATACAATAAGGAACATCCGAACCTACCTCTGCACCCAATTCAGCTAAATCAACTAATGATAAATTTAAGTTCCATAATTTGTTTAAGCCTCTTAATGTTGCTGCTGCATCACTGCTTCCTCCGCCTAAACCCGCTGCGATTGGAATATTTTTTCTAATCATCATTTCTACACCTAGTTGAATATTAAATCTATCTTTTATTAATCTAGCTGCTTTATATGCATGGTTTCTTTGATCTAAAGGTAAAAAACCATTATTAGATTGAATGATAATCGCATCTTTTTTTAGTGTTTTCAATGTTATATAGTCTGCTAAATCAACAGAAGTCATAACCATCTCAAGTTCATGGTAACCATCTTCGCGCTTATGCAAAACATCTAACGTTAAATTGATTTTAGCGGGAGCTTTTTCTATTACTTCTATATTCATCATCTGCCTCCTTTCATTTTTAAAAAAGTCTTTTGTCTGTTAAACATACTAGCTTAAAAAAAAGGATTTGCAAATAAAGAACAAATAATTTTAACGGAATTATCAGAAATGTTTTTTTGTAAAAAAAAAACGAGCTTATGTTTCAGCTCGTGGTCTTACGATTAAGCATATTGTAGACTTTCTTCATCTAGAAATTGAATTTCCACCGATTGGGTCAAAACATCTGTATAACTATAAGAGACACGTTCAAAAGCATTTTCATCTTGATCTAATTCCACAACAAAAACAGAAGGATACGTTTCAGTCAAAATACCTTTACGCTCTGTCTTTTTTTTACGACCTACTTGTGCGGTCAACATAATTTTTTTACCTAATTTGAGATCTAGTTTCTCTTTGATACTGGATAATGTAATTGGCATCAGTTTCACCTCTCTCATCTGGTGAGCAGTATACCACACTTAGACGAATTTTACAAGTATAACATATGAGAAAGAAGGAATCAACTATTTTATCTCTAATAAAACAACTACCAAAAATTCTCTCTATTAAAGAGTTTTGGTAGTTTTTCTTATTGTTTTCTAATTTTATTTTAATAGTTTTAAGTAAATCCCATCTGACAATTTACCAAATTCTACTAAACTTAGGGTCTCTCCTCGGCGTTTTGGATCAATTCCAGCGTAGTCAAGTGCTTCAATTAATTTTTCTTTTACGCCTTCATTTTTGCCATACCTGCCAGAAAGATTATTCCAAAGAGTTTTTCTTCGTTGAACAAATGCAGCTCGCACAACTTCAAAGAAAATTTTCTCATTTAGTACCTCAACAGCGGGTGTTTCTCTTCTAGTTAGCTTGATAATTGCTGAATCGATATTGGGCTGTGGTACGAAAACTGTTTTAGGTACAATAAAAGCTATTTCTGCATCCATATAGTATTGGACAGCAATGGATAATGAGCCATATGCTTTGCTACCTGGCGCTGATGTAACTCGTTCTGCAACTTCTTTTTGCATCATCACAACTAATGTATCAATTCGGACAGCTGATTCCAGAAAATACATAATGATTGGTGTCGTTATATAGTAAGGTAAATTTGCTACAACCATAAGCGGTTCTGTCAAGTCTAGTTTATTTGATAGGATTTCTTTCAAATTTGCCTGTAAAACATCTTTGTTTATAATCGTCACGTTAGTATAAGGACTTAACGTATCCTCTAATACAGGCAGCAAGCGATCATCTATTTCAAATGCAATAACTTCTTTGCTCGAACGAGCTAAGTGCTCTGTTAAGGCTCCAATGCCGGGGCCTACTTCAACGACATTTGTTTGTTTATTTAATTCTGCTGTATCAACAATTTTCGTTAGGATATTTGAATCAATGATAAAATTCTGGCCTAAACTTTTTTTAAGGGAAAATCCATGTTTTTTTAATATTTCTTTCGTTCTAATAGGTGTTGCAATATCCTTATTCGTTGTCATTTTCTTCCTCCAAAATCTGTTGCATAGCTTGAATAACTTCGTCCGGCGAGATTTGGAACATGTTTAATCTCTTTTGAAGCTGTTTTCCATTCGTGTAACCAATGTTCAATCGGTCACCTAATTTTTCTCTTCTTTTTCGCGCATACGCTCCAGCAATCAACCCTGCATCTAATAATAGTTGTCTAGGAATCGCGATTTCTTGCTCTAGTACTTGCGTGTAGCTTTTTGATAATGCTCTTCGGATAGAATCCGGCGAAGCGTGCTCAATACCTAGACTACCCTTATGCTTTGGTTTAGCCTCATCAATCGTTAAAAAAGCATGTTTTACACCTGGTATAGCTCTTGAAATTGTCTTTCTTATTTTTTCTCCCGGAAAATCAGGATCAGTAAAAACAATAACCCCTCTTGTTGCTTGTGCTTTTTCAATTAACTTTAATGTCTCCGCATTAATAGCTGAACCATTAGTCTCAATCGTATCAGCCTCAATCGACTCTTTAATTCTTCTTGTATCATCTCGTCCTTCGACAACAATGATTTCTTTTATTTTTTCCATTCGTCTAACCTAAACAATCTGTTGGCATTATTCATTGTTTGAACAGCTACTTCTTCATAAGAACAGCTTCTTAACTCAGCAACTTTTTCTGCTACATACTTAACGTATGCTGGTTCATTTCGCTTACCTCTGTAAGGAACAGGAGCTAAATAAGGAGCATCTGTTTCAATTAGCAATTTATCAAAAGGAACAACTTTTGCTACATCTTTAGGCTCTTGTGCATTTTTAAACGTCACTACGCCACTTAAAGAGATATGCATACCTAAGTCCAAAAAACGCTCCATCCATTGCGTATCGCCACTAAAACTATGCATGATACCTCCAATATCTTCAACGTGTTCTTCTTTTAGAATCTGATACGTATCTTCTATTGCATCACGCATGTGAATGCTGACGGGCAAGTTTAATTCTTTCGATAGTTGAAGTTGCCTTCTAAAAACATCTTGTTGTTTTTGTTTAGGAGAAGTATCCCAGTGATAATCTAAGCCCATTTCACCCATAGCCACTACTTTAGGCAATTGTAATTGCTGGTAAAGTTGTTCTTCAATTTTTTCAGTATATAAATAGCTTTCAGTTGGATGCCAACCGATAATACTAAAAACTTCTGGGTATTTCTTGCTTAAAGCTAGTGTTTTTTCAATCGTTAATAAATCAAAACCAACTACTGCCATACGAGAAACATCGTGTTCTTTTGCACGTTGAAGCGTTTCTGGAATTTCTTCATCAAATTCTTCTGCGTTTAAATGGGTATGTGTATCGAATAACATAAGCGCCATTCATTCCTTTCTGTATTTATCCTTTTTCTAATTCAATACCCTGCCAAAGATTCTTCAGCAGGGTATCCCTTTATTTAAACCGTTAAGCTACTTCCGAACCATTTGGTGCCTCTTTAGGTGCTTCAATAATTTGTAATACGCCATCTTTTTCTGAAGATAAAATCATTCCTTGACTAATCTCGCCACGCATCTTACGCGGTTTTAAATTGGCAACAATAACAACTTTTTTACCAATCAAATCTGCTGGATTAGGATACCATTCAGCAATTCCTGAAAGAATTTGACGGTGATTCTCATCCCCAGCATCTAATCGGAATTTTAATAGCTTATCTGCTCCTTCGACTTTCCCACAGTCTATTACTTCAGCGACTTTCAATTCTACTTTATCAAAATCTTCGTATTTAATTTGTTTTTCTTTAACAGAAACTAATGTTGTTTCTGTTGGATCCCATTCTTCTAAAACAGTCTCTTCTTCATTCACTGTTAAATCACCATCCATTTGGTTTTTTATATAGGCTACTTCCTCTTCCATATCTAGACGTGGAAAGATTGGCGTACCTTTTGCAACAACTTGGGAATCTTGTGGGAATCGACCAAAGCTTATGCTTTCCCAGTTTTTTGACGCTTCATCTTCAATGCCTAATTGTCTAAACAATTCTTTTGGTGCTTGAGTTAAGAAAGGTTGCAGTAAAACACCGGAAATTCTTAAACTTTCTGCTAAATGAGTCATAATACTTTCTAGAGACTCTTTCTTTTCTTCATTTTTAGCTAGTTTCCAAGGTTCAGTTTCATCGATGTATTTATTTGCTCTAGAAATGAGTACCCAAATATTGCTCAAAGCACTACTAAATTGCATTTTTTCCATTTCAACTTGGTAATTAGCGATAACTGTTTCGGCTGTCTCTTTCATTGACCCATCGAAATCTGTCACATTACCCTTGTAAGCTGGAATCTTACCATCAAAGTATTTGTTAATCATTGCAACGGTTCTATTTAAGAGATTTCCTAAATCATTTGCCAAATCGTAATTTACTCTTGAAACAAAATCTTCTGGTGTAAATACGCCATCACTACCAAATGAAACTTCTCTCATTAGATAATAACGTAAAGCGTCTAAGCTATAGCGTTCGACTAACATTTCAGGATAAACCACATTGCCTCTTGATTTTGACATTTTTCCATCTTTCATCAACAACCAACCATGACCAAATATTTTATTCGGTAAAGGTAAATCTAAAGCCATCAACATTATTGGCCAATAAATCGTATGGAAACGAACAATCTCTTTTCCAACCATATGCACATCGGCTGGCCAAAACTTATCAAATAAAGTTGTGTCATCTGTACCGTAACCTAAAGCCGTTATATAATTTGCCAAAGCGTCAATCCAAACATAAATAACGTGTTTTGGATTGCTTGGTACCTTAACACCCCAGGAGAAAGTTGTGCGAGAAACCGCTAAATCTTCTAGGCCTGGTTTAATAAAATTATTAATCATTTCATTCTTACGTGATTCTGGTTGGATAAAATCAGGATGCGTATTGTAATATTCTAACAACCGATCCGCATATTTACTCATCCTAAAGAAATACGATTCTTCTTTTATCAATTCTACAGGATGTCCACTATCTGGTGATTTCCCACTAATAATATCTCCAGCAGTATTGCGCTCAATATCAACTAGTTGGGTCTCTGTATAAAAGGTTTCATCCGGTACAGAATACCAGCCTTCATATTCATCCAAATAGATATCTCCCTGTGCTAAAAACTGTTCAAAGATATCAGCTACTACTTTTTCGTGAACCGGATCTGTTGTCCGAATAAACTTATCGTTACTAATTTCTAATAACTTCCATAAGCTCTGCATATCATCAGCCATCTTATCCACGTATTGTTGAGGGGTAATCGCTAACTCTTCTGCTTTATTTTCAATTTTCTGGCCGTGTTCATCACTACCTGTTAAATAAAATACATCAAAACCAACCATCCTTTTGTAGCGTGCCATTACGTCACAGGCAATGGTAGAGTAAGCATTCCCTATATGTAGTTTTCCGCTCGGATAATAAATGGGGGTTGTAATATAAAATGGTTTTTTTTCAGTCAAAATAAGCGTCTCCTTTATTCGTTCTTAATTTTTTTAGTTTACACGTTTTAACTTTAATCTATCTCTTTATCTTTTTCAGTATTCAACTAAAACTATCCCACATTAGTATACCACACAAAGAGAGTAGAATAAGGACTTGTCTATCTAATTTTGCTTGATTCTATTCGTTAAACCCTCTTTTTATAGGGTGTATCCAAGTTCATTCAATCAAAAACTTTTCTATAAATAGTTTACTGTCTTTCTCTTTACTTGTAAATATTTCCTATGAAATTAGTTCAAGTAAAGTCTTAGCTTTTTATTCTTTTTAATAAATAAGGTAAACTACTTGTACTAGTAGAAACGAATATAGAAAAGAGGCTTTTTAATAAATGATTACAATAGGTTTAACCGGTTGGAGCGACCACGAATTATTGATGACAAATAAAGCTCGCAAATTAGAGGGATACACTTCTCATTTCCCTTTTGTTGAGTTGGATACGAGCTTTTATGCTATTCCATCTGAAAAAAACATTTTAAGTTGGCTTGATAAAACACCTAAAAATTTTCAGTTTATTCCTAAAGCCTTTCAAGCAATGACCCAGCACAAAGAATGGATCGATTTCTTTCCCTCTCAACAGGCTATGTTTCAAACTTATCTTGTAGCTTTTGGGCCTATGATAGAAGCTAATAAGATAAAAGCTTTTTTATTTCAATTCCCACCATTCTTTCACTACACGAAAGAGCACTTAGTAGATTTAAAAAATATCCGAACTTGGATGGGTGATTTACCAATAGCGATTGAATTTCGCCACTCTAGTTGGTTTACGAAAGAGAATAGCCCCCTTACACTGGCTTTTCTAGCAGAATATCACTTTATTCATGCCGTTATTGATCAACCTCAAACTCCTGGAAATAGTATTCCAATGGTCGAAGCAGTGACCAACAATAAATTGTCACTTTTGCGACTGCACGGTCGCAATTACGAAGGATGGCTAAATTCAAGTGGGCCAAACTGGCGTGAAAAAAGAACCTTACATGATTATAGTGAAGAAGAATTGACTCTTTTCATTCCAATTATTCGATCACTAGAGACTAGTTCCGAGGAAGTTATCATTATTTTCAACAACAATTCAGGCGGCCATGCGGCCCGTAACGCAAAACACTTACAAAAATTATTGCAGTTAACTTTTGATGAATTAGGACCACAGCAACTCAGTTTATTTGACTAAAAGAGGCCAAGCTGCAATCGTGATGATTGCAGCTTGGCCCCTTTTTTATAACAATTCTTTTGCCAATAAGCGATAAACGTCTAAACGTTTTTCTTGTGAGTGTGGAATACTACAGATCATCGCTTCATCAAAGCCATAATAGTCTTGTTCTTCTTTCAAGCGGATTGCTACTTCTTTAGCTGTGCCAACAAGATGCAATTGACGGTTATCTGCTATCATTCTTTTATCGGTTTCCGTTAATGGATACTGTTGCGCTTGTTCCGGCGATAACAAGTTACTAGGTTTGCCTTGCATCAACCATAATCTGCCAATATCTTGTGGCAATGCTTCAAACTCGGCTTCTTCTCTTGTCTCAGCAACTGTAACCAAATAGGCCACACTAATTTCTGGCTTTTCCATAAAATAAGAGGGCACAAAATGATGTTTATATTGGTCTAGTATTTCTTTTGTCATCCCGCCCATGAAAAATTGCGCAAAAGAATAGCCTACGCCCATACGTGCTGCTTCTAAGGCACTACTTCCGCTTGAACCTAATAACCACGCTTGCGGTAAATGGATACCTGAAGGTGTCGCAATCGTTTTATTGTAGAGTTTATCCTTCGGAACTTTATCATTGATTAATTTTAATGTTGTATCTAGCTTCTCATACAGATTATCTAAGAGAGGTTGTCGACCTTCTGATAAAGCATACATCGCATTTCTGTCTCCGCCTGGTGCTCTGCCAATTCCAAAGTCTATTCTACCTGGTGAGAATGCACTTAATGTCTTGAATACTTCAGCCATTTTCAAAGGCGAATAATGCATCATCATCATACCGCCAGTTCCAACCCGAATACGGTTAGTTTTCGCTGCAATATGAGCAACCGCAATCTCAGGAGCTGAGCTTGCATAGCCATCTGTCCCATGGTGCTCTGCTAACCAAAAACGACTGTATCCTAGCTCATCTGCTAGAATAGCTAATTCTTCTGATTTCCTTAAAGCTTCTACCGCAGTATTTCCGCTAGTAATCGGCGCTTGATCTAGTACACTTAATTTCATTTTTATTATCTTCCTTCCTAAGCAACACTCTTTTATCTACGTAAAGTAGTATATCAGTTTCTAATTAGAATAAAAGATATCACCCTTTTGACTTCTCTTCATCCTCATAAAAGACAAATAAAATGATAAAATCAAAAAAATAATTTATACTAAACGAACTTATCATAAATAAATAGAGAGTGAGGAGATTATCAATGAATAAAAAAAATTCTGATGCTTTAATTATTATTACTCATCTTTCTTATATCCTATTGTCTTTTATCATTGCTATTTATACGCCTTTTTATGTAGGAGCGTTGCTTATCTTTACCCATTGGTTACATGAAAAGTTTGTAGGTGATTGCATTTTAACCGTCTTGCAGAGAAAATATGGTTTTGCTAATAAAGAAGAAGATTTTTTCCACTATCTTTTTAGAAAATTAACCATTCCAGTTGATGCTAAACTAACCATTAAAATTCACTATTTGATTAAAACAATTATTTTAATCATTGTTTTAATCAAGTTCTACTTCTTTATTAGCTAAGTACATCCCTTGAATCAATGAAATTTTTTCAAAAAAGGACTGAATCATAGAGCTTTTCGCTAAAATAAGACTGATAAAAAGGCTTGAAATCAATGTTTACAAAATTGATTTCAAGCCTTCTTTGATTTTAATCCGTTATGTCCCGTTCTCTTTCAGTCATGTCAGATTTATTTTTTGAAACTATTTTTTTCAACTAGTAACCTATTAAATACTGTTGACCTCAATTTCATATTTGGATAGTTATAAGACATTATTTTTTATGTTCGTAATCGTTTTAGAAATCGATGAACTATAATAATCTTGTGAGTCAATATGAAAAACCTGTGGCAGTTTATCTTTTGAAAGTAATTTCTTTTGAAGTCCTGGGACACAAATAATAAAATCATACTGACGAGCAATTATATCTTCTAAATTAGCTTCAGTATCATCTTTTACGACAGTAACTGGATAATCTAATTTTACTAATTCCGTTTGTAGTTTTTCTAAAAATTTTTTCCCTTTTCCGATACCCATGAATGAAAAATTCATAAACGCATAATTATCAACCATAACGTTTCTACCAAGCATTGGTGGCGCTTGATAAATGAGAATGCCCTGTTTCATAAACTAACTCCCTTATTCTTTTATTATCCTACTATACTTCCATACTATACAGTGCAATTAGTCATAAAAAGATACCAAAAAATAGCTACAAGTAATGAACTTAGAAATAAGCAAAAATGGAATTTTTTTTGCTGCTTAATCCATAAATTGTAGTCCAAAATCAATAAGAGTTCTGTCTGTATTTTTTGCACTCATTAACGTGACCCCCAAAGGTACGCCATCCTGTTCAAGCAATGGTAATGTCAACTGAGGGATATCTGCAAGTGGCGATATACAGAGTAAATGAGACGATTGTGTTCTCAGGCGATCAATTTCTTTTAAGGATGCAGACTTCAAAGGAGCAACAGAGGATGCTGTAGGTGTAATCAATACGGCACCATCTGATAATAAGTGTTCAACACGCTGGCGGAACTCTTCTTTTTTCTTTTTTGCTTCTAGGTATCTTTCTCTAGAGATAGTAGAAGCTTTCTCTAAACGATCTTTAGGTCCAGGAGATAATCGCGGACGATACTTATTAACAAATCCACCATAACTTTCCCAAATTTCGTATCCTTGCACAATTTGGAAAACTTCCTTAACCCAATATTCTAAACCTTCTTCAGCAATTTTGATGTGTTCAATCGTACCTAATTTAGTGCCAATTTTATCAATGACTGCATTAAATGCTTCTTGTACATTTGAATCAACTGCTTCAAATGCATCATCCACCACATACAATTTAGTAAAGGTACCTTTTTCAGGGTCCTCGTTTAACAACACTGATGCAACATCTTGAAAGACCTCTTTTTCTGACGCGACAAAACCTAGTACATCCATACTCTTACAATAAGGCGCTTCGCCATCATTTTGGATGCGCTCGTAACTTGGTCTGAGACCGATTATACCATTATAAGAAGCTGGGACTCGAACAGATCCTAAACAATCACTGCCAATTGCAAAATCAACTAGGCCACCTGCTGTTGCTGAACAGGATCCGCTTGAAGATCCTCCGGTAAGCCTTCGCGTATCAGTAGGATTCAAAGGACTACCATAATGCCAGTTTTCTCCGCTTATACTATAACAAAGTTCATCACAAATAGTCTTTCCCACAAGGTCAGCCCCTGCATCTAATAATGTCAAAATTGCGCTTGCGGTAAAGTCGTCAGGCTGACTATAACGAAGCCAATCAGGGTGACCATTTCCCCAGGTAGTGCCTTTAATTTTAAAAACATCTTTTGCACCAAATACATAATTCGAAAGACGTTTTCCTTTTAAGCCTTTTATCGCAATATGATTATCCCGTACAAAAGATTGTAGTGGATCGTAGGGTGGAATAGTTGAAACGGAAAGTTTTTCTAGATTTTTCATAGCGTAGTTAGTCATATCTCCATCTCCTCGTTCAATTGATTTTTTTTGCTTCATTGTATGTCAATCCAGCATGTAACTGTTTTATAAACTGTTCGTCTTTCTTCTTTAATTTTTTAGTTTCTATTAGTACTTTTTCTACTTGATCAAATGGTATAACCATTACACCAGATTCATCACCAAAAATTAAATCATCCGGTTCAATTAGACTATTATCTATTTGAATAGCTACATTAATTGCATCTACACTAACTAAATCTTTTCCGCTTCTGCTAGAGTAACCTTTCGCAAATACAGGAAAACCCAGTTCCTTTATCGGTCCTACGTCACGATAAACACCGTTTACAACTACACCGCTGACCCCTTTTTCCTGTGCATAAAGAGCCATAGTATCGCCCCAAACACTGCCATCCATACGACCTTGATTATCGATAACAACAACTCTGCCCTCTGGAATTTCCTCTAAGAATGTTCCAAAATTTCTTTGATTCGCTTGTTTAGGTAAATACCTTACAGTAAAAACTTGACCACAAATTTTCGTATCTCCATTCATTTGTTTAGGTAAAATATAACCTCCTTGCCCAATCCTTAGCTCATCAAAAGCATCTGAAATGGTACATGAGTCTAGCTTTTTAAATTCTTCTATTGTTTCCTCTTTTATTATTTTATTCATAATCGCATTCGTCTCCTTTCTAAACTTTTTTATTTTCCATTGCGTTTAATAAAACTCTTCCAGCTAATCTTGCTTCAAATAATCGCTACATATCTAGTCCAAAAACCAATCAAAACTAGCAGAAAACCGCTTACATCCTATCGGTTATAAAAAATCTCTTAACCACTAGATTAAGAGAGTCGTTTAATTAAACCGTCTGCATCTTTTCAAACTTGATAGCTGGCTGATTCACTAGCTTCGCTAAGAGCGCATGTACCAAGGCGATAGGAACAAATAAAAACGTACCTAAAATCATGCTTATTTCATACAACAAATTGCTTCTCTCATCTGGACTGCCTTTTAATCTATTAGTAAAAGAGCTCCAAGGAATGCCAATCACATTTCCAAGCATCATTACTCTGATAGATGCAAGAATGCCTATTGATTTTGGCAAACCATATGTCCCCGTTACTTGTTCCCAAGTTTTTTGAGAGGGATTGCCTCTAGAATCAGCATAATGCTGGCTAAATAAGATAGCAGATTGTTCTTCTTCAGGAATATCATCGCTTACTCCTGCTAATATATTTTTAATTTCTTCGCTTTTCATACCTACTTCAAGCGCCATTTTTGTATGGGCATAGGAACAAACTCTACAGCCATTTACTTGCGTTACAGCAAGCATGATACGCTCCATAAAGTGTGGACTTAAAAGTCCTTTTTTCTTAACCTGTATTAAATCATATACTGAAAAAAAAGCTAAATACATTATCCAGTAAAACTCTGTTAAAGAGTATAATTTTTTTCCAAAGCTTTTTTTCATCTTCTCGCACTCCTGACATTTTATAGTTACCTAATGCGTAGCTTATTCAGTATAACAAATCATATTGCTTATAGATAATGGCCAGCACTTTCTGATCGATCTAACTATAGTATTCACTCTAACCATTCTGTATAATAAAGAAAACTGCTAGAAGACACTTTTTTAAAAAAACACTTACTTTTTATTCGTTTTATAAATCAGTCTGACGTTATCAAAAAACTGTTTTCTATTCCTAACATTAAGGAGGTGGAGTACATTTCTCTAGAAACAACTCTTTATTTTGATAGCATTCATTATAAAGCAACTGATTTTTACACCACTGTATTTGAGGTAGAAAAAGATGAATCAACCGTTTATAACGAGAAGTCATTTGATCCTGATATGATTATTTTCAATAATCAAAAAAACCGGTTTGATAAACTAAAAGAAAATGGTCAAATGGAAATAGAAAAAATAACTAAAGATCGTTCTCAACCTAACACACATCAACTTTTGTGAAAAGAACGACTTAAATAAAAGTTGAAAACTTTTGTTTTTTAGACTGAACGATTAGTCTGACTTCCCTTTTATTCTTTATTGATTTTATTTTACCTTTTCATAACTTAATTTCACTGAGAGAAACCATAAAACAAGCATTTTTTTCATTCGATAGTCTATTTAATATGCCCTGTAAAAAAGTAGGCGCTCTATTATACTACCTAAAAAAGAAGCTTATTTTAAAAAATATATCCCTTCGTATGAACAGATTTTATAACAAATTGTATTTTTTGACAATCTATTTATTTAGCAAAAAAAGCAGACTACCATCCAATGACCATCCGAACTTAATAGTCTCTATCATTAGTTTAAATTAGTTAACAAATAAATTAACTCGCTTATTAAAATAGAATTGACAAGCCCGAATGGGTTCATTATACTAAAATCAATCTAATAGCACGAACTACATTGATTGAGCAGAGTAGCAGAAAGAAGTGTGTCCCCAGAAAGCTAGTGGCTGATGAGAACTAGTACCATTCTTTTTTGTGAATTACACTCATGAGTAACTTGATTAACCTCAAGCGTTTAACTGGCGTTAACAGTTTGTGAGTGGTCAGCAATTATGTCTTTGTAATTGTCGGCAAATTGGGTGGTAACACGATATGATTCGTCCCGATGAAAAGGTTTATTTGACTTTTTCATCGGGATTTTTTGACTTTTAATACTATTTTTTATAAAGGGGAGTACGACATGACTATTATCGATGAATTAATCTGGCGTGATGCCATTAACCAACAAACAGATGAAAAAGGCCTAACTCATCTCGTTAAAAACAAGAAAATTTCTTTATACTGCGGTGTTGATCCGACTGGTGACAGTATGCATATTGGCCACCTGATTCCATTTATGATTTTAAAAAGATTCCAACTTGCTGGGCATCGTCCAGTTATTTTAATCGGCGGTGCAACCGGTACGATTGGGGATCCAAGTGGAAAGTCTGAAGAACGTGTTTTACAATCAATGGAACAGGTTCAAGAGAATGTTAGAAAACTTAGCGCACAAATGGTTCGTCTTTTCGATGCCGGTGGAGACAACGGCATTAAAATGGTAAACAATTATGACTGGACTAAAGACTTAAGTTTACTCGACTTCTTACGTGATTACGGCAAAAGTTTCAATGTTAATACGATGCTAGCAAAAGACATCGTTGCTAGTCGCTTAGAAACCGGAATTTCTTTTACAGAATTTACCTATCAGATCTTACAATCAATGGATTTCTTACATTTGTATCAACATGAAGATGTGCAATTACAAATTGGTGGAGCAGATCAATGGGGAAATATTACAGCCGGCCTGGAATTTATTCGGAAACAAGAAGGTTCAGAAGCTGAGGCATACGGCCTAACAATCCCGCTTATGTTAAAAGCGGATGGAACAAAATTTGGAAAAACAGCTGGTGGAGCAGTCTGGTTAGATCCTGAAAAAACAACACCTTATGAATTTTATCAATTTTGGCTAAACCAAGATGATCGTGATGTAGTAAAATATTTAAATTATTTCACATTCTTAACAGAAGATGAAATTGGACATTTAGCTGAAAAAGTAGCCTCTGAGCCACATAAGCGCGAAGCTCAAAAAACACTCGCACGTGAAATGACAGTATTTGTTCATGGCGATAAGGCTTTAAATGATGCTGAAAAAATTACGGCTGCTCTTTTTTCTGGTGATGTAAAGACCCTAACTGCTAACCAAATTGAAGAAGGCTTTAAAAATATGCCAACTTTTGAAGCACCTAAAGAAGAACGAAATATTGTTGAGTGGCTAGTTGATGTTGTTGGTATTGAACCTTCTAGACGTCAAGCACGTGAAGACATTATTAATGGAGCTCTTTCAATGAATGGCGAAAAAATTCTAAGTGTCGATACACTTGTTACACCTGAGAATTCATTTGATGAACGCTTTATCTTAATCCGTCGTGGAAAGAAAAAATATTTCCTCATAAAATTAGTTTAATAATAAGATGTGCTTATTACAGGCACTGCCAAAAAGGATGTAGGTGTCTTAAACTACAGTCCTTTTTGGTCTATTTAGGAGGAAAAATCATGATTCAACTCAAAGCTGTTACTCTACTAGAAGATGTTAGACTCATAGTATTGTTGGCTAAAGAGATTTGGTATGAACATTACACGGCGATCATCGGCGTCAAACAAGTTCAGTATATGCTAGCTACCTTGCAATCTGAAGAAGCTATCCTAAATGATTTGAAACAAGGAAAAAAATATACACTTGTTGAGTCAAATCGACTCATTATTGGATATGTCAGCTATGAATTAACAGCTAACCAGCTTTTTCTTAGCAAACTTTATCTTAAAAAAAGCGAGCGCGGCAAGGGTACTGGTCGGTTTATTCTAACTCAATTAATAGAGTGTGCTAAAAAAAATAAAAAAGAAGGAATTGTTTTAACAGTTAATAAAAACAATCAGGCTAGCATTGCCGCCTACAAGGCATTTGGCTTTGTTTTAATAAAAGAACAACTCGCTGATATTGGAGAGGGCTATGTTATGGATGATTATGTTTTTTATTATTCTCTCTAACTAAAATTAGCTATAAAAATTACTAACTAGAAATGAGGTTTTGTTATGAAAATAAATCGAGAAAACGATGGATTAGCTTTAGCTAAAAAGCTTCATGAAAAGAATGTTACGCCATTTGAATTAGTAGAACAAGCTTTCAAAAAAATTGAAGCTGAAAATCCAAAATGGAATGCTGTTATCCATACCCGTAAAGAAAAAGCTTTAAAAGAAGCACTAGATAAAGATTTTTCTACTACTCTATTCGGTGGGTTACCGATTTTAGTCAAAGGACTAGGCCAAGATATCGCTCAAGAGCCTAGCACCTCTGGTTCACGGCTGCTGAAAAATCATTGTGCAAAACAGACTAGTAACTTCACAAAAGCGCTAGAGAAGGCAGGATTTATTGTTATTGGTCAAACCAATACTCCTGAATTTGGTTTCAAAAATATTACAGATCCTAGTTTATACGGTTCAACACGCAATCCTTGGAATGGCGATTACTCACCAGGAGGATCAAGTGGAGGTGCTGCTGCTAGTATTGTTTCAGACATGGTTCTAATCTCTGGCGCTAGTGACGGTGGTGGATCTATTCGAATACCAGCAGCTTTTTCCGGTCTTGTTGGTTTGAAGCCCACTCGTGGCAGAACACCTATTGGACCAGGTTCTGGCCGCGGTTGGCAAGGAGCATCGATTAGTTTTGCTTTGACCAAGTCAATTCGCGACACAGCTGCTATGCTTGATGTCATGCAAACTGTTCAAGAATTAGCTGCTTTTCAAACACCACTTTTTGAACCTGGCTA
>JAGQHW010000050.1 GCA_020431645.1 Carnobacterium sp.
TTTACTATTTTTTTATAAAGATATTCATTTTATTTAATTTAAATTTATTTTTTTTTAGATAGTTTACTTGCTGCGTCTTTGTCAATAATAACTACTACATCATTATGATTTTGTAAAACACTTGCTGGTACATCTTTTGTTACAGAGCCTTCAATCATATTTTTGATAGCTTCTGCTTTTTCTTCACCATAGGCCATTAGAATAAGTTTTTTACTTTTCATAATAGATCCTATTCCCATTGATAAAGCTTGTGAAGGAACTTCTTCAATACTGTCAAAGTAACGTTTATTCGCATTGATAGTAGATTCTGTTAAATTTACAACAGTAGTCGTTACATCAAAATCAGTACCAGGCTCATTAAATCCGATATGTGCGTTTTGACCAATACCTAAGATTTGAATATCAATAGGATGATCAGCAATAACCTCGTCATATCGCTTGCATTCTTCTTCTAAGTCACTTGCTTTTCCGTTTGGTAAGTAATTTTGCTTAAAAGGTTTTTTATTAAATAATCTGTCATTCATAAAGTAATGGTAACTCTGTGTATCTTCTTCTCCCAATCCAACATACTCGTCTAAATTAATAGAAGTCAAGTTAGTTAATTGCAAGTCACTTTTGACTATTTCTTGATATAAAGTTTCAGGTGTACTTCCTGTAGCAAGTCCTAAAACCTTAGCTCCATTTTCAATACCCTTCTTAAGTATCTCAAAAGCTTTCTTTCCACCTTCTACATCATTTTCAACAAATAAAATTTCCATTACAATCTCCCCTTTATTAGGTAATATGTTATTATAATCACAAATACAAATAATTTACAACTACATCTTAGCACTACAATAATATCGTTACCCTTAGATAGCTCATGCTACTAGAATTTCACACTTTGAAACATCGTGTTTCTAACGTTTACAAGAATTATTCTATCTATTTATTACCTAAAAAGTATCTTATTAAATATTGCGAATAGCTTTTTATCTGTCTAGCTTAATTTTGTAATTTTCGAAATAGAAAATAGTTGAACTGCGAATAATTAAACTAAAAAAGCCATTTAAGTTAAATAAAATGGCTCTGGTTTATTTTTCTTAACTGATATTAAGCTTTTTTCACAAATTCCGTCTTTAATTGCATAGCGCCGATACCTTCGATTTTACAATCAATATCATGATCACCATCAACCAATCGGATACTCTTTACTTTCGTTCCTTTTTTTACAACAAGTGAACTTCCTTTTACTTTTAAATCTTTAATAACGATTACTGAATCTCCATCGTTTAATGGATTGCCGTATGCATCTTTGAACTCTTTCTTATCTGTTTCAATAATTGACTCTATTCCCCATTCGTGACCACATTCTGGACAAACAAACAGGCTGCCGTCTTCATAGGTATATTCTGAATGACATTTTGGGCAATTCGGTAAGTTAGACATGTATTATTTCCTCCAATGACTAGTGTTACTTACATAATCGCATACCCTTACTGGATTGGCAATGTCTATTTTTTCACATATTAAACCTTCTTGAGTAAATATTCATTTTTTCAATAATAGTTAACTATCTCTCAATAATATACTAAGCAACTTATTTATTATGATTGGTCGCTAGTATTATAGAATCATCTAGATTTATATCTATTTCCTTGTATTTAATGTCGTAATTTAGACTAACTCTAGTCTACTATTCATTTTTTGCATTAAGTACTCAAGTAGCCCCATAATAAATTCTAAATAGTTATTTCTTATTTCTATTAACTTTAGAATCTCGCTCCATAAATCTTGAGTCTCTATTTACTCTTCTTTATCTCATTATACTTCTATTGCCTTCAATATGGACTGAAATTCTTCATGGCTAATTTCACCACAAGCATAACGCAATTTAGCTGCTTCTTTAGCCGTAGCAACTGCAGAGGTCTCTCTAGTTTGTTCCGACCCTTGGTTTTTTGCCTCTTAAAAAACACATAAATGACTAATACAATCAGTCCAACAAAAATGACTTGTTTGAGATTATTGCCAAATAGTGTATTAAGCGAATGAAAGTCTTGTTGTAGCCCACCATATCTACCTTGCGAAAAGTTCCCCATATGTCCTCCGTTCATCATCTTAATTTCTCCTTTCTCTCATCCTAAAATGACTATTTCGAGATGAATCATCTGTTTCATGCATTCCCTTGTAAAATTCTTTCCGTTCTGAATTTGTTAAGTTGGCGTGCATTTCATCCATCTGCGATTCCATCTGTTCAACAGTTGTCTGGTTTTCTTTTCGAAAATTCTGCATCTCATCAAATGATATGTCCTTATTTTTCATAACTCTTTCCATCTGTTCCAACTGACTTTTTCCCATCATAGTAGGTGTATTGGTAGCTCTAATCTCTTGCTGTTGATTGATCGGTTTTTGATTCACTGTCTCCATCCCCGAATGAAAAGATAAGCCAACTCCACTTACAAGAGTCATAGTTGCAACTAATAGTCCATTAATTATAGTCATATTGATTCAATCTCCTTTTAATTGTTTTTTATACAATAGCCGTTATTCTTCTAGTAGATTTTTCTTGATTTGTTCGAACTCTTCAAGAGATAGTTCGCCTTTTGCAAGTCTGACCTTCGCTATCTCTAATGGTTTTGAACGCTCAACTAATTGATTCTCGTTTACGCCCACGGAATGCTTACGGTTTATTCCTATATAAACTAAATATCCAATGAGTAAAAATGGTATAAGCATCATAACTCATTCACCTCCTAATTCATTTGTTCATTTTGATCTAATGTGTTGTCTGTTGTTATCCTTAATACTACATCTTACTCATGGAGATAGTATGGGCAAGTTATGGGGAATTTGTGTAGATAGCACCAACTTAATGATTACTTGTCGATTTACATACTTTATTGTCTAGAATTTCTATTGTACTATCCCACTTTATTCATATTGATAAATTAAAAAGCAACCTATTCCCAACTAGGGACAGGTTGCTAACTTAATCTTTGTGAATACACTTATAAACGAGCTGCATTAAAATAAAAATCGTTTAGTCACTTTATTTCTATTTTTTAGGAAAGTATAATGCTATTGTTGTCCCAACAGTTAATTGACTCCGGATTTTGATTTCTCCTCGATGGGCTTCTACAAATGCTTTTACAATAGATAAGCCTATTCCAACGCCACCTGTTTTTCTATCGCGTGATTTATCGCCTCTATAAAATCTTTGAAACAATAAAGGCAAGTCCTCTTCTTTTATTCCTACTCCTTCATCTTTTACGATAAATATAATTTGATTGTCTTTCTCTTCTACACGAATAGATACTTTGCTTCCTGGTGGTGTATATTGTAAAGCATTGTTCACAACGTTTATTAAAATTTGGATGATTTTATCCTTGTCACCTAAGAACCATGGAAATTCTTTATCACCTTGTATTTCTAACGTTACACCTTTTTCAATAAATAATGGATTGAATTGTTCTTCTATAAAAGACACTATCTTCCCTGTTTCCAATTTTGTTTTATTTAATTTAATCTGAGGATTTTCGGCTGCAATTAATTTTTCTAACTCATTTACTAATCTAACTAGACGCATCAGTTCTGCGTGAAATTGGTCTAACCTCATTTCATTAGGCTCCCATATTCCATCTTGAAAAGCCTCAATCTGACTCCTTAAAGTTGCAAGTGGCGTTCTGAGCTCATGTGCAAAATCAGCTGTAAACTGTTTTCTTAATTTCTCTTCTTTTACTAAAGAGTCTGCAAGCTGATTAAATGATTCACCTAATGGCTTCATCTCTCCTGTCAAATCATTAAGTGGAATTTGAGTCTTCCATTGGTGATTGCGCAACTCAGCAACTCCTGTTACAAGTTTATTAACTCCTAACGTTAAACGTTTTGAAAATAACAAACTAGCTATTATAGATAAAATAACCGTAAACAATACCGCAAGAATGATGTTTCGTTTAATTGATTTTAAAAAAGCAAATTCATCGCCATCTAATTGGCCTGAATAGTAGACGGTTAGATGTCCAATGACCTTATTTCCACTCTTTAGTGGATAAGACTCTGATTGATACTCGTTAGTGTTTAATGAAGATTGGTGCCCATTCATTCTACTCATCATTGATCCCATGGAGGTTGAATCAAGGACTAAGTCCCCGTTAGTAGTATTCATTTTATAATACAAACTTTCTGTCATCGCTTGTTGGTGCACCATATTTTTTACTTGTTCATTCGTTAACTGGCCGGTATTATCGTATTGTTGGATAACTTCCTCTTTAATTGTTTCAATACTTTTTACTCTATTTATAGTAATATAATCCGTGAACTGATTTTCCACGCCAGAAAAAATAGTCATGCTCGCAATTAGAATACCACTTAAAGAAACTACCAAAAGGTATAACAGAACCCTTAACCTAAGTGTCAGATTCATCTTTAATCCCTCCAAATTTGTATCCCATACCAAATACTGTAATGATAAAAATAGGATGACGCGTATCGGTTTCTATTTTTTTACGCAAATTTTTTATATGCGTATCAATATTTCTTTCATACCCTTCAAAATAACTATCATTTTCCTGTAATTTTTCTAATAAATCTGCTCTGCTGTATACTTTTCCGGGATAACTAACTATCGCTATTAAAATTTTGTACTCATTTGGAGTCAAAGTGAGAATATCATTAGCTAGTTTCACTTCTTTTTTCACAAAATCAATGATTAATGTGCCCTTATTAAAACTTAACTTACTCTCATTTGTAGTTTTTTGTGTTCTTCTTATCAGAGCTTTTACTCGCATGACGACCTCTCTTGGACTAAATGGTTTTATCACATAATCATCTGCACCAATCGCAAGTCCATTAATTAAATCATCCTCTGCAGATTTAGCCGTTAGCATGACTATCGGTACCGTGCTGTCTTTTCTTACTAATCTACACACTTCTTCACCAGATATATCAGGCAACATTAAATCTAGCACAATCAAATCAGGGCTTTGATCTTTCGCTTTTTTAAGTCCTTCAATTCCATTCGAAGCTACGAGAACTTTCCAGCCTTCTTTTATAAAATACGCTTCTAATACTTCACAGATTACCTTTTCGTCATCAATAATAAGAACTTTCATCAAAAACTCACCTCGTATAACGTATCTTATCATTTTATTCATCAAAAAAGGGAATCCCCATCATTTCTACACAACTATGTTAGACAATTATAGAGAGTCGATTAAAGGATTTGGTTCAAGACTTAACACAAAAAATAAGTGGCTTATCTCCAGTTCATCACCGGAAGTAAGCCACTCAATTTATTATTTGTTCGTACGTTTAACCTTAGTTTTTTAAGAGACGCTAGATTAGCAAACACAAACGTCCATACTTTAATGAGTCGTTTCTTTTTCAATTCATTTCGTACTATTGTATTTCTTTTCAGCTGTTTGAGAGTTTTTTTATTGGTATACTCTAATTTTATCCAACTTAAAAATTTAGCGCAACTTATTCTGCATCTACTTCTTGTAATTCAAAATCAGAAGGAACCAAAACAGTATCAATCACGTGTACAACGCCGTTTGTTGCTTCAATATCCGTTGTACTTATTGCTGATTCATTTACCATAGGATCTCCCATTAAATCAAATGTTACTTCTTCACCATTAACTGTTTCTGCTTTCATTCCATCTGTTAAATCAGCAGCTAAAACTTTTCCATAAACAACGTGGTACGTAAGAACTTTATCTAAATCTGGTTGTGCAAGTAATTCTTCAGCCGTAATATCTAAATCACCTAACAATTTTTCAAATGCAGCGTTAGTCGGTGCAAATACTGTAAAAGGACCTTCACCTTGAAGAGTTTCTACAAGGTCGGCTTCTTGAAGAGCAGATACTAAAATACTGAAATCTGGATTTCCTTGTGCAACACCAACAATATCTTCTTCAACTTCGACGGATTCTTCTACAACTGAATCTTCACTCATTGAATTCTGATCCATATTGTCATCTGTTCCACATGCTGCTAATAATCCAATCGCTGCAAATGAAATTAAACCCAAACGAAACTTCTTCAATAATGCTTTATTCATAATAAATTCACCCTCTCTTATAGTATAAAAAGAACTCTCAAACAGCATAGAATAGGCTTATTCCCTCTCTACAGTTTAACTCTAATTGAAAGAATAGTGTAAGTCAATTATTCAGTATCAAAAGAGACTATTCGACTATTTATTAGTATAAACTTAAGGAATTTTTAAGAAAAGCTCACTCTCAAAAAAGGCATTATCCTTATTGAACCGATCTTTAAATACTTTTTTTCAGATTTTATACTAACCATTTTAATCTAAAAACAATTGGTTTTGAAGTGAATAGTGTAATAGAGTATCTCACTGTATCTTTTTATTAGTCTACTTTCACAATCGGGACCCATAATTCCATTTCATAGTCAGGGCTGTACATGTCTCCTTCACTATATGCTTCGAAATCAGGTGTCCCGGCGTGTTTGTATCTTTGTTCTGGAAAGAATACCTCTATAATATATTTCCAGCCTTCTTGAATAGAATTAGGAATAGCTCCTTTTAGATTTACGATAGCATATTCTGCTTCAGGTACTTCTAAACTATCAAGACCTAACTCTTTAACTTTTCCTTGATCTTTTGCGTTATAAGCAGCCATGTAATGGGTAGCTTTACTATTAGTCATTTCAAAGCACACACCATAGCTTTGACCATTTCCCAACTCTTCTAATTCTTTAACCGAATTCTCTTGAAACAGTCTATCCCATGTTTCTGAAAATTTATTAGCCTCAATGTTTTCAACCTTTACTCCAGCAACAGTAAATGCGTCTTTTTTTTCAATCTTAATAGTCATATTTTTCCCTCCTTGAATCGTTAGTGATAATTGAATGACAGAAAAAATGTTGAATCTTGCGCCATTCCTAACTTCACTGGGTGTGAAGTGATGGTATTTTTTGAACGCTAATCCAAAAGCATCTGGAGAGTCATACCCATATTTAATAGCCAGTTCAATTATTTTCTCATCATTTTCTCTCAACTCTACTGCAGCTTTTGTCAGCCTTCTAAGCCTAATGTATTCACTTAGAGGGTAATTAGCCAAGATTGAAAAAATTCTGCTAAACATGGGATACGAATAACCTGATAAAGAGGCTATCTTCTTTTCATCTACTTTACCATCTAAGACACTCTCAATATAGGTAATCGTTTGATTAAATTCATGTATCATATTCGCTTTATCTCCCTTCTTGTTCCTATTCTATAACGAATAAGAAAAGAATACCCAATAATAGACGTACAAAAATTATCGTGTATTTATTTGAAGTAGGCAATAGAGGATAAATATAAAAAAATCTCAAGTTTTCTTTCCTTAAGATAATATGTAAACAAAAACGCTCCAACGCACTTTTTCAAAAGTGTGTTGGAGCTTATCTCTATTTTTTAGTATTTAAATCAATCTTAGTATCTTAAATGTGTAGCAACGATAAGAGACCAGACAACCAAGCTATCCAATGCCTATAAAAGCGATTGATAGAGATTAACCCTATCTTAGTTTAACGAACTGACACGAGGCATCATCGAGCCGCCTTAAGGCTTACAACCGTGCACCGGTATAGATTTTTATTCTGAATCTTCCACAATTACAGGTGCATCAGATTCAGTTACTGGCTGGCTAAGTGTCTCGTTCAAATTATTGATTTGACGACCAATGTTCTTTGTTCCAGCTATTGAATTGATTAATTCAATTAGGTCTAAACCCGTTGCATCTTTAAGTGCTTCTTGTGTCGAAGTTAACACGTTTGTTGCTGTCTTAGTAATAGCTGAGGCACCATTTCCATCTCCACTATCAACAACGGTAATTTTATCAATATTGCTTAGTGGTTCTGCAGATGCTTTGATAATAGCTGGGTAAGCTTCAATTAGAAGAGTCGTGATAGCTGAACTTCCAATCCCCTCCATAGCTTTAGCCCATGCTGTTTTACTTTCAGCATTAGCTTGACCGATTAAACGAATACTTTCAGCTTCTGCTTGACCATTTAATTCAATTTCTTTGGCTCTAGCTTCAGATTCAGCAATGGATTTATTCTTACTAGCAATCGCGCTTTGTTCAACAGCGTAACGTTCAGCTTCAGCTTTCTTACGAACAGTTGCATCGTATTCGCGCTCTTTTTTCATCGTTTCTTTTTCTTGTAATTCAATTTGCTTTTCACGTTCTATAATTAAGGCATTACCTTCTTCAACCACAACGCGTTTCTTTAATTCAGCACGTCTCAAGTCATAGGCACTCTCGGCTTCGGCCTTAGCAATATTTTGTTCTCTCTCATAAGTAGAAAGCAATAGACTTTTTTCTTTTTTAGCATTCGCTGTTTCTGTTTCACGTTGCAATTCAGCTTCTTGAGATTTTTGATCGGCTAGAGCACGTTGAATGCGTGTTTCTTTGTCTGCGTTTGCTGTTTTGATATCAGCATCACGTTTAACTTCAGCAATACGACCTTGGCCCAATGCTTGTAGGTAACCATTTTTATCTGTTACTTCTTTTACGGTGAACGATACAATCACTAAGCCCATTTTAGCTAAATCACTTGCAGCTTCTTCTTGTACATTGCTGTTAAAGACATCTCTATTCTTATAGATATCTTCAACGGTCATCCGACCTAAAATAGAACGCAAGTGACCTTCTAATACTTCTTTGGCTTCGCCTTCTAATTGCTCTGTTGTTTTGCCTAGATACTGCTCTGCAGCTGTTGCAACATCTTCGGAAGTTGATCCGATTTTGATAATGACGGTCCCATCAACAGCGACCGGTACACCTTCTTTAGTATAAACTTCTGGTGTACGAACATCTAGTTTCGAAGATAGAAGGGATAACTTATTAACGGTTTGAATAATAGGCCAAACGAACGTTCCGCCTCCACTAACAATCTTCATTTTATTATTTGTCTCAGGATCGATAAAAACATTTTTATTTCCTAAACCTGTACCAGAAATAATTAACGCTTCGGCTGGTGAAGCAGTACGGTAACGACTAACTAATAACACTAATAAAATAACGGCAATGGCGATAGCGCCAACTGTTCCAAATAAGGCTGAATCCATGTGTTTATTCCTACTTTCTTCTTACTCTATTTTTAAAGCTTATTTCCTTTTACTTTCATTCCATATCGGTGATCGTTTAGCAATAGATTTGATGCTATTGTCATAGGGTAAAACGTATAGTACACGGTCTCTAACATCCATTATTAAGACATTTTCATTCATGGGAATAGCTGTTATGCCGTCATCATTTTCATAAATTTTAGCCATTTTATTTACTCGTGTGAACCCCGTATAAACAACGACTTCACCTGTTTTATCAAGTGAAATGGGAATAGATATTTTTCCTTCTTTCCCTTCTAATTGATAAATAGAAGTAATGCTAGAATTTTCGGCACGTCCTTTAAATGGCAAGATAACAAGAATATTCATTAACATAATTGCAATCATAATAACAAAGAAAATTCCTATAAACAGTAAAGTAGATACTGCTTTACGTCCTGCTACTACTATTCCATATGTGATAAAAAACGCAATCATACCTGTAACAAAAAAATCACTAATGTCATAAAAACCGATACTGATCATATCTTTCAACGGCAACGTTAAGATGGCTAAGACTATACACCCGGCAAAAGCATACTGTAAGTACAGTGGATTCTCTAATACAACAGTTAGCACTTCCTTTTCACCTCCCTCCAGTGAACTTATCTCTAATGAATGGTCCCCATTATTTGAGCTCCTTGTATGATATTTTTTGATTTGTGAACGGTTTCATCTATGATAAAATAACTATATACTTCATTCCTATAATACACTTTGTAGCAGCTTCCTACAATACAATTAGCACCTATTATCCCTCTTTATTTTTCTATTTACTACGATAACTGGTTTTCAATCTATTCACAATCTTCCTGAGTGATACGTAATCAAAAAGATAGAATCTCACTTTGAAGAAAGTAAGATTCTATCTTTTAAAATACATCTAAACTGACCGAATACGACTTTCTTTTCTATCCTTTATGGTAACAAGTCTAATTCATTTACCCAAAACACAAAGAATCACTAGTCTGCTTGTTATAGTGCCTATCCATACTAAGGGTTATTTTTTTTATTCTTCAATGCTACTACCCCAAAAGTGACACTAAGCGTGATGACAATGATTAAAAGATAATACCCATATGTTTTTAAATAATACAGAGCATCTTTATTTTGCTCTTTTTTTATTTCTTCAACCATCTCAACCGGTGGTGTAGGTATACGAGTCCCTCTTACTAATAATCGATGAGAATTAATCATATAAGGTGTACAAGTCAGTAATGTTACATAATCTTTATCTTTTATTATCTCTACGGCATCTGTCTCATATGGTTCTACTACTTGTATTTTATCTACTTCATAAAAAAGTTCTCCTGCTATCGTCTCAATGGAGAAGATATCTTTAACAGTTAGTTGATCTAAATCCGTAAACAAACGGGCTTTTGGTAAGCCTCTATGTGCCGTTAAGACACTGTGCGTATTTTTTCCGCCCACCGGCAAAGAGGTCCCTTCCAAATGACCTACTCCTTTTTGTAGAATAGTTTCAGTTGTTCCAGCGTAAACAGGTAGAGAGAGAGTCAGTTTTGGAACGTGTAAAATACCTATTTTTTCTTTGATTTGTAGCATTTCAGCATAATTCTTAACGCCTAGTTCTCGCTCTTTTGCTGAATAGGGATCTGCCCAACTCAAATTAGGCTCTAGCACTTCGTTGTATGCTTGTGCTAGTCTTATCTTTTTTTCATTTAATTCTGGTAAGTTGGTAGCTTTTATCTCTTGTTGAAAATTGGTTACTTCCGTCGAAAAAATATAATCATAATATAGCTGGGAAAAGAAAGGATACAATACCAAAGATAATCCTAAAAAGATACTGAAAATCAGTACTATTTTCCGAAATTTACTAGAAGTATTAGAACTATCTTTCTTCATTCTCTTTCCCTCTCTCTACTATTTTTATTTTAATCTTTTCGTTCATCCGTCTCACAACTTATTTCACTCGCTTTGCAAATACTAAATATCGGTTAGTTTCTGGTGTTGGTGACGTACATGTCAGTAGCGTAACCGTATCTTGCCCTGGAATAACCGCTAGAGCGGCTACATTATTGGGTTTAATAATAGCTGTGTTATACACTTCATAAATGAGCAACTCTTTTCGATTTTGAATTTTGATTAGGTCTCCTGACTCTAGTTTATTGATGCGCGAAAAATAGGTCTGTCCCGCATACCCGTTATGGCCGGCAATGACGCTATTCGTATTTATACCTCCTACAGGATAGCTCGTTCCATCCACTCGTGCGACACCACTTAATAGATGTTTGTTGGTTGCTCCATCGTAAATTGGATAAAACAAGTCAATGATTGGAATAGATAATGTACCTATTATGCTCTGATCTGCTAAATAAGCCGTGTTACTCTGATTAGACTTAGTTGCTTTTTCCGAATTTTTGTCTCCAACTTCTTCTACAAAATCAACATTTGCGACTTCAATATTTTCAGGTTTAGAAATTTCTGATTGGTTGTAAGCAACTTGCTGTTCATATAAATCATTTGAAGTGGCATCATTTTCTAAATCCTCTTTTATCTCTTTTGTAATCTGTTCAACCTCTTCGCGAGAAGAGATATCATAATAAGTTTTTGAAATCATGGGGTACAGGATTAGTAAAAAACCAATTAGAAATAATAAGACGCCGATTATCCGCTTAGCTTTCATTCTAATCCCTCCCTTTTACTATCCGTATTTTTTTTACGATAAAGAACACGGTGAGTAAGACAACAACAAGGACAATCCAAATATATCCGCCTAATAGGCTGATGAAGTGATCCCACCAACTAATAGCTGTCGCTTTTTCTTGAACGTTATCCGGTATTTTTGTTCGTTCACCGATCACTAGTAAGCGATGCGAATTGATCATATAGGGTGTACACGTCAGTAAGGTTACTAAATCCTTGTCTTTTTGGATGCTGAGCTCTCCTATTTCAGTCGGTTCAATCACTTTTACTTCAATCACTTTATAGGCCAATTCACCAGCAATCGTTTTGATGAAAAATAGATCTTTTAATGCTAACTTATCTAAATCTGTAAACAGCTTATTTTCAGGGAGGCCTCGATGCGCTGTCAAAATCGAGTGGGTATTCAAACCACCAATAGGGAGAGAAGTCCCTTCCATATGTCCTACACCTTTTTGAAGAACGGACTCACTCGTTCCAGCATAGACAGGAAATGTCGTTTTGATTTTAGGAATGGTTAGCGTGCCTATTTTTCCACTTATTTCTAATCGTTTTACATATTCAAGAACGCCTTGTTCTTTTTCTTCTTTATTATACGGATCTCCCAACGGCTTATTTTCTCCTGTCAAAAGAGCATTATTGTAAGCATGAGCCGATTGTAGTTGCTCCTCAACTTCAGCGGTTGTCATTTTCGCTAATTCTTCTTCATAGTCTTGAACTTCTTCGCTTCCTTGGAAATCATAGTATGTACGAGATATCAACGGATAAACTATGACCGATAATCCAATAAGAAAGATGATAATCATACCAATCAGTTTCTTCATATCTATAGTCATCGTTGACACCCCATCCTTTTGTAAAATAAGGGGTTAAAACTAGTTATATCATAGTTTTAACCCCTCAGTAACTTTACTTATTCCTAAAAATTAAATGAAGACTCATTAGGCTTTTTTACCTGTTCTTTTATAAAATAGAATTGAAGTTAACATCAAGATTGCTCCAATAACTGTAAAGGCCAGTGTTCCAAAACCACCCGTTTGCGGAATAGTCAATTTACGGTTATTGATATTTTGTGCGTTATTAGATGCCACAGTGCTCGCTTGGATCTCTGTTGGGTTTGTATAGTATGATCCTGCGCTAACTGTAAATCCTGTTTCAGGGTTTGTTGGCAATGCATATCCAGTTGGAGCTTTTGTTTCGACTAATACATAGTCTGCATATGGTAAACCCTTAACTTCAAATTTACCAGCAACATCTGATGTAAATAGTGTTGCATCAGCTTCAGAACCAAATGTGACAGCACCTGCTACAACTTTTACGTATTGTCCAGTAGTATTTTTGATCTTGAATTCTGCTCCAGCAAGTTTTGTATTCGTTACTTTTTCATCTTGCTTCACGAATGCTTTACCACCTGTATGAACTTCTGGTAGTTCTTCAGGCACATTTTCTCCTACAGTACCAAAACCGTTATCGAATTCAATGGTTGCAGAGTTTTCAATTTCTTGTCCCATAATCGCAGTATCATTTACTTTTGTTTGGAAACTAACTTCTACTTTAGCAGAAGTTGCATCTGTCAATTTTTCACGACCAGCTTCTGTAAATACAACATTCAATCTTGGAGATGCATAGTTAACTGTATAGTCCGTTCCTTTAATTAACGTGATACCAGTAGCAGTAGCTTCTACAGTTGCTTCTCCTACAAAAGTAAGACGTGAATCAATGTCATCGTAAAAACTAAATTGGTCATAATCCTCAATACCTACTGGAATTTCAAGTGAGACTTTCCAAGTATTGATATCGCCAATGGCTACGTTTGACTCTTCTACATCCTTTTCAACTTCAGGATCAGCATCTTGTAATGTGTTTTTTGGATAAACATAAATGGTTTCTAAATAACCATTACCGGCTTTATTTGTAAAAGGTAAAGTCAAACCAAACGGAACAGCTGTTGAACTTGCGATTGTTCCTTTAGTATTCTCAACAATCCAGTAAAATCCTTCTGTTAAATTTGGAAGAGTTACTTGACCATTACTATCCGTTTCAGCGGTTGCTATTCCTGCTCCAACAACAGCTTCTACTTCACCAACAGTGTCGAATCCTATTGGGTTACCTGTCATTGTTGCTAATTGTGCCTCAGATACTGAGAAGTACGTAAATGATACTCCAGGTAAAACTTTACTACCATCTGAGAAGTAGTCACTTATTGTTACTCCCTTTTCTAACTGATCAATAGTCATATCTTTAGCTTGATCAATTGTTTGAACTTTAGTAATAATAACATTTGTCAAAGGTCCTGCTGGAGCTACTGCTTGTACCATCGTTTTACCTAGTCCTAGTACAGCTAATATTGCTACAAGTAATAGTGTCATACTTCTTGATACCATTTTTTTACTCATGATTAGCACCTCTATCTCTCATATTTTTATATATATTTACTTAAACAATTAATCAGTAAATTCGCTTTATACTGATGTCATTCAACGGAACTGCATCACCTCTTAAAAGAGTATTTTTTGTATTAATTCCAATAGCCTTGCACCTAAATTAACTGTTAAAAACTTATAGCGCTTTCATTTTACGGTGGTCTATCACCTCCAAGTTTAGTTAATTTGAATAAGTTTTAATAGGAAATTTTGGTTTGTTTATGGTGGGTTGGAGTATGTTATCTGCGTTCTATTTGAGGAGTTGCATTTATATAAAAAGTCTAATTTAATTATACAAATGTCTACTCAAGGGAGGGGGGGTAGTTGATTTAACTACAAGAGGTCTTATACTGATTGTCTCAGTGTTTTATTTACTGACTTTCTTTCTAATTTTCACTTTTTCTGATATATCTACCTAAACTACCCATCAGGATAATTAATCCAATGGCAATGTAACTCAATGAACCGATGCCACCTGTTTGTGGAAACTCGCTCTGCTCTTCGTTTTCTACATTGTATCCTTCGTCTAGATTACCCGTTAAGAATGAATCATCTGGTATTTGAATCTCTAATAGACCCGTTTCTTCATTTCTTACAACTTGAATAGTCCAATTCTTAGTTGGTAACTTGTAACCATCTGGTGCTTTTGTTTCGGTTAGTAGATACGTCCCTTCTGTTAAGGCCGCAAATTTAAAGACTGGATCAGTACCACTATTGTCAATTAGAAGTGTTTCCTCTCCTTGTTTT
>JAGQHW010000051.1 GCA_020431645.1 Carnobacterium sp.
AGAAAATAAAAAAGGTTTATTTTCTTTTACCCAAGAAGTAAAAGAAAGCTTCACGAGTTTAATTAAAGATAAAGAAGATTATTCAGTAACCAATCCTCAGTTAAGAAGAACTAGGATATTAGAGTATATTTTATCCTTACCAAAACAATTTAATCTAGATGATCTTATTGAATTGTTCGATGTTTCTCGTAATACTATTTTGAACGATTTAAATAAGATTAAATTAAAACTACAGAAAAGTAAAATAAGTATTAATTCTCTCCCTTTTACCGGTTTTCAATTAGAAGGAAAAGAAATAGATATTCGCAATCAGTTCCTTTTGACTCTACAAGAAGATCCACTTTTTCTTATAGAAGAAAAAAACAAAAAAATTAATACCTTTCTTTTTGAAGTCGAAAAAATATTAACTAATATAGCTAAAGATTTGCAGGTTGAGTGGAGCGATGAGTCTTATGAAAAATTAATATATGTATTTTGGGTCACTTTCACCCGATTATCTAATAAATTTTATTTACCGGTATGTCAGTCTTCTCCTCAACATAATAATGAAGAAAAAATAATATTTAGAAAACAAAAAGAACTAGAAAATATATTTGAATGTTCTTTAACAAATGAAGAGTGTATATTTATTGCAACAAAAATATCTGAAGCCTCTTTGATAAGATATGGTCAATTGATATCTGAAAAATGGATTCCTTTTACACTTGTACTCGAAGAGTTAATTACTAAAGTTGCTTATGAGTTCAACTTCCAACCTTTTTGTAATGATAATCTTTTATTTGAAGGGTTATTAAATCATCTACGACCTGCATATAAACGAGCTCAATCATTTGAAATTATAGAAAATCCGCTTTTTAATTATGTACAAGAAAAATATGAAGATTTATACAAAACAGTCATTACTTATTCTTCTATTCTAGAAGAAGGACTAGATGTTAAATTCAGTTTACAAGAAATTTCCTTTTTCACTTTATTTTTTTCTGCTTCTTATGAACGGAATAAAAATATTTTCAAAAGAAATCCTAGAGCTATTCTAATTTGTGGTTCAGGAATTAGTACTTCTGAAATATTAAAAAGTCGTCTAAATTCTATTTTCGAAATTGATATAGTAGGTACCTTTAGTTCTAGAAGTGCAAAAGAGTGGCTAGATAAGAATGAAGTAGATTTCATATTAACTACAATACCCTTCAACTATAAAGGTTTGACTTCTCATATTCTTGATCCTTACCTATCTAAAGATAATATAGAAAACTTAGAAAATTTATTTCGTCGACTTCCTAATTCAATTCAAATGAAAAATATTCTTGACATTATTGATTCTCACACTACTATTCATCATCCAATTAAATTAAAAATTGAATTACAAAATTACTTAGGAATTTCTTACACTTCAACTATAAGGAAAGGGGATTATCAACCAATGTTATTAGATATATTAACTACTGACATGATACGAGTTAATTATGAATGTAAAACAAGAGATGAGGCTGTGTCCTCAGCAGGTCAACTACTTGTAAAAAAAGGATACGCTAAAGAAAGTTATATCAATGCAATGATTAAAAATGTTAAAGATAATGGAACATATATTGTTATTGCTCCTGGAATTGCAATGCCACATGCTAGACCTGAAGAAGGAGCTTTGGATATTGGATTAAGTATAGTTGTTTTAAAAGAACCAGTAGTTTTTGGACATCCTAAAAATGATCCAGTTAAAATTGTAGTTGGACTTTGTGCGGTAGACCATCAATCACATTTAAAAGCTTTATCTGAACTAGTAGACATACTGGGAAATGAAGACAAAGTAAAAAGAATAAAAGAAGCAAAATCTCCGAATGAAATTGTATCTATTATAAAAGGAGGAAATGAAAATGATTAAAGTTGTAACCGTATGTGGAGCAGGAGTAGGAAGTAGTATGATGATGCGTTTATTTTCTCAGCAAATTTTAGATGATGAAGGAATTGAAGCTGATGTGGAAGCCTCCGATATTAGCTCTGTAAGTCCAGATAGTTACGATATTTTGATTACTACTTCTGATTTTGCCGATGCACTAAGAAATTCAACAGCCTACATTATTAGAATTGATAATATGATGGATAAATCATACTTAAAAGAACAACTTTTAAAAGCGATAAAAGAATTATAGTGAAAGGAGAATAGACTCATGGAAATATTTATGTACTTTATTAATAATATTTTAGGACAAGCCGTATTCATCATTGGATTTGTAGTCCTCATAGGAATGATTGCTCAAAAAAAATTATGGTTTCAAATTCTTCCAAGCGTTATTAAAACAATGATAGGATTTACTATGATAAATATAGGAGGACAAACACTTGGTGTTTCACTTCTTCCTTTGCAACCAATGTTTTCTAAAATTTTTAAAATCTCCGAAGTATCTACAGATATTGGAGCTGCTCAAGCAGAAAGTTTAGCTAATATCGGAACTGAAATGGCTCTTATATTTGCTTTTGGATTCCTTGTAAATTTACTTCTTGCACGCTTTACAAAATGGAAATATGTTCATCTTTCAGCACATGTTTCATTTTTCTATGCTGGACTAATCGCTGCTTTATTAAAATTTAATACAACCCTTGGATTAGTACCCTTAGTCATAATTGGATCACTTTTACTAGGATTTTATATGACTGTAAGCTGTGCTTATGTTGCCCCACTTATGAAACATATAAAAGGTGGAGAAGGATTCACCCTTGCTCATTCAAGTTCAGTTGGACTTTTAATATCTGCTGGGTTAGCTAAATTATTTGGAAATAAAGAGAATGATTTAGAGACTATGCACATTCCAAAGCAACTTAATTTTTTGAGAGAAATGACTATTGCCTTAACACTTGTAATGTCTCTTTTATTTTTTTCTATCTCTATTCTTGCAGGTGCAGGATGGGTTACAGAGAATATTAGTAATGGACAAGATATTGTCGTTTATTCTATTCTCCGTGGTGTTGAATTTGGGGTTTGGATTACGGTTATTCTTACTGGAGTACGGATGATGCTATCAGAAATTATACCATCATTTCACGGAATTGCTGCTAAAATTATCCCTAATTCAATCCCTGGGCTAGATATTCCTTTGTTATTTCCTAATTACCCAACTTCTGTTATTGTAGGTTTTCTTTCTAGTTTAGTTGCAGGATTAATTGGTATGGTAATTTTAGGTCTATTTAATTATCCAATAGTTGTTTTCCCAGCATTGATTCCAACCTTTTTTACAGGTGCAGTTACTGGTATTTTTGGTAACGCATTTGGAGGAAGAAGAGGTGCTTTTATCGGCTCCTTTGTAAATGGTCTTATCCTTATTTTTGGTCAGGCTTTCCTTCTCCCAATGGTTGGAAGCTATGCCCCTATCATGCGTATTCTAAGTGAAACTGATTATGCATTTTATGGACCACTTTTAGGCTTACTCTTGAAATTAATTGGAGGGATATAATGACTAACTTAGCTTTTTATGTTCCCCTACACTACCCAAATCGCAATGACTTCTTTGCTATATTGGATACGTTAGAAAAACATAATGCTGCTTATGTCGAAATAGGAATTCCTGTTAAAAATCCTTTTATGGATGGTGAACTTATTAAAGAAGCACATAAGCTTATTCTCGAACAGGAACTTAACCATGACTCTTTGATAAAGACGTTAAAGGAAATTAAGAAAAAATATACTTTCAAAGTTATACTGATGACTTATAAAGAAGGGGTTAATTCATTTTCGTTAAAAAAGATACCTGATTATCTATATGAAGGATTACTATGTGTAGATGATACAATAACAAAAAATGATTTTGAACATCCTATTCAAATCTATCCTCCAAAAATAAAAGAAGAAGAAGTTATTTCTCTTTTAAAAAATAATGAATTATTTTCTTACGTCATTTCAGGAGAAGGAAAAACTGGTACATTTAGTAAAGTTTCTGATCAATATATAGATACTATTCATATTATAAAAAAACATTCTAGCTTACCGATACTTGTAGGATTTGGTATTAAAACACCTCAAGATATTGCTTCTGTTCTGCTCAATGGAGCAGATGGGGCAATCATAGGGACGGAATTCTTAAAGAAATTTAAAAAAGAAGGATTAGAGGGAATTAATGACTATTTAGAAAGCTTTAAAGATATTTAATGTGTGTAGTACACAATAATAAATACAACATATATAAATTACAATGTTACCGATCAATGTTTTGATTATTATAATAATCTAGTAGGAGAAAAGACTGCAAGAACCTCAAGAGATATCATCGTCAAATATACAAACTAATGACCATTCATTAATTTTAGATTTTACAATGTAACCTATAGATTAGACACCTTATTCGGTGTTCAATCTATAGGTTTTTATTATTTATCCAATGCACAATATCATATATCCAGAACCTTTAGAGCGCTTCGTAAGTTATGTATTTATGTAAAAGATAAAAGTTACGTTTAGAGACATTGAGCTCGATGGTTAGACTTATTGAATTAAATCTCATAAAACTTTTTACTGCTTTAAATCGATCAATCATCGTACCTTTATCTAGCACTTGAAGTATTTGCTCTCCTATTCCATAACTGATATGATTTTTAGGATGAAGGGTTTCTGAATTAGCATAAATTAGCCCTGCCCCCTCTGCTGCTTCTATGACAACTATTTGTTCTTTTTCTATCCACCCCCAATGTCCTTGAGTCAGATGACCATTTACATTCATCATTTCTTGTATTATTTTTCTCACTCTTTTAAATTAATAAAAGCTTCTACCAAACCTTCTCAACCATCAGATATAGGAAAAACTGTCACTTCGTATTGAGGCAAATTATTCTTTACAATTTGATTAGCTAATTAACTAGAGATTGATCCTTTAAATGAATCAATTGCGGATAACATTTTCACATGATTAACTCCTTTTATTTTCAATTCTATTATACAACACCTTCTTTTTGTGCGTAAATTTTGATTGTATTAAAAAAGAAGAATGAATTTAAATGAAAAATAATTAAACAAAAAAAGCCATTTAAGCTAAACAAAATGGCCTTAGTTTACCCTATTAATATCAAGTATTAAGCTTTTTTTACAAACTCAGTTTTTAATTGCATCGCACCAATGCCTTCGATTTTACAATCAATATCATGATCACCGTCAAGCAAACGAATATTCTTTACTTTTGTTCCTTTTTTTACAACAAGTGAAGTCCCTTTCACCTTTAAATCTTTAATAACGATTACTGAATCGCCATCGTTTAATTTATTTCCGTGTGCATCTTTAAACTCTTTTTTACTTTCATTTGTTTCAAGAATTGAATCTATTCCCCATTCATGACCGCATTCTGGGCAAACAAAAAGGTTCCCATCCTCATAAGTGTATTCTGAATGACATTTTGGACAATTTGGTAAGTTAGACATATATTATTTCCTCCAATGACTATCGTTACTTCTATCATGTCATACCCTTAATAGGTTGGCAACGCCTATTTTCGTTTTATATCTTGCATCTATTCAACAGAAATAGGATTTATCATTAAAATAAACAAACCGTATATAAAAACCTTACTAGTTGTATTGCCACTTTAATTTTTTCATTTTCTAATTTTAGAATGATAACTAGCTAATCATCTAGTCTATCGTAGTCCTTTTCTTATTTTCGGGGCTAAGAACATGTAAACAACTCCACATAAAAGCAAGACTAGTCCAGAATAAATAAGGATTTGCCCCCAAATCCAGTAATCATAAGTAATGCCAGGGATCCAAATAAGGTAAATACAACTCCCATAATACTTTTTCCTAAAACAAACGTCAATCGACTTGTCGGTGTTACATTGATTGCACTTAATGTCTTATCTACTTTTTTCGTACTACCATTTAACAAAGTTGTGTCTTAACAATCAGTTGTATTTTTAAATTTTTAAAAATTAGCAGATAAAAATAGAACAAGCTATTTTTAAACGATTAGTTTCTTTCCTTTTTTTATAGCTAGTAAATGAAATTCTGCGTTAGCTTCTTTATACTCAGTATAACTGTCCATTACGATTTCCCATTCATAAGCGGAATCATTTATTATACTTTTCAAAATAGTTTCTCGAGTAGTTCCTTTTAAAATACAATTAACAAAAATACCCTCTTTTTTTATTTCGGTTAGTATTTTTTCTACAAATCTGGTTTCTTTTTCTAAATCATTTTTGTAAAAATGTAACATCGAATCTAGTAACACAACATCAATATCTTTCGTTATTGAAAAATTATAAACATTATCCACGATTCCTTCAACAGCTATCTTCCTTTTTTTAGCTTCCTCATTCAATTGGCTTATTCCAACAGCGGAATGATCGACACCTATTACTTTGTATCCCAACTTTCCAATAGCTAGCGAATCTCTGCCTTGACCGCACCCCAAATCAAGGACAACGCCCTTAGGTTCATGCTTGTCAAAAAAATCTAAAAGCCCAGGATAAGGATTTCCAAAATAATTTGCTTCTTTATAATAATCGTCATATGCTACTTTTTTCATTTAATCAGCCTCCTATACTATCAAGCTTAATTAGCCTAACATATCTACAAATCTGTTTCCCACTTTTTTTAAAAAAACTACTGAATTAGTCCTATTAATGGCGTAAATACACACCATTGTCCTAGTTAAATTTTTATAGGAGAGTTTTAGTATTGCAGATAAACAAAAAAAGAGAGTCTAGCTTGGAAATAGATTTGCTTCCAAGACATGCTCTCTTTTGTTCGTTATAGATTCCGTCTGAACTACATAGCTCTTACGCTAGATTTTTCAACTTCATAGCCCAATGACTGAATGGCCTTTTCGATTTCTTCAATAGAAATCACCTGTTCATCGAAAGTTAATTTTACTTTACTTGCGTTAAATAGTACTTTAATACTGTCTGAATCTACACCTTTTAAACTTTTTGTTGCATTTTCGATTTTTTGTAAACAGGATGGACAACTCAATGGTTCCAATTGTACTGTAGCTTTTTTCATCATGCATCTCTCCTCATTATTTTTTATTTACTTATCTCTATCCACACTATAACAATGACTTGCTGATTAAACCTTGATTTATATCAACTATTACTTATTGTTCTTTAACTGATAGTTTAATAAACGCATACCATTTAAAATAACGACTAAAATACTTCCCTCGTGGACAAGCATTCCGATGGACATATTCATCCAATCACTAAAGAATACGCTGATAATTAGAACGGCTACTACGCCTATTGCGATAATAATGTTTTGGACCATGTTTCGAGCAGTTGCTTTTGTTAAGCCTAAAGCATGAGTTAGATTTTTAAAGTCTGAATTCATCAAGACAACGTCTGACGTTTCAATCGCAACATCCGTCCCACTTCCCATGGCGATTCCAATATCGGCTTTTGCAAGAGATGGACTATCATTTACTCCGTCTCCAATGAATGCAACAACTTCACCTTTATTTTGTCTTTCTTCTAGATAGGCTGACTTATCTTCAGGTAACATATGTCCATGCGCTTCTGTCAGTCCTAGTTCACGAGCAACCACATCAACCGTTCCTTGGTTATCTCCCGAAAGAATAATTAAGTTTTTAACCCCTAATTTTTTTAATTTCTTTAATTCTTCTTTCACTCCTGGATGAACTTGATCTCGAATACCCATCACAATTTTTAGCTCACCATCGATTGATGTTAAGACCAATGAATTCCCATTTTCTTCAAGTTCCTTAACAGATTGAATGGCTTCTTTGTTTAGAGAAACATTCTCTTGTTCCATTAAAGCAACATTTCCGACGGCAACTCTATGACCTTCAACTTCAGCAATGATTCCCCCACCTTTAACAACGTCAGTATGATTGATTTTTGAAAATTGAACTTCAGGTAACGCAGAAAGAATGGCTTTGGCTAGTGGATGATCCGACTCATTCTCCACACTTGCTAAAAATCTGAGGGCTTCTTCTGTTTTTTCTCCATAAATTTTTGTAGCCGATACTTCTGGATTTCCAATGGTTAACGTACCCGTTTTATCAAATATCATCGTATCCACTCTCGAGAAGTCATTAATGACTTCGCTTCCTTTTAATAAAATCCCATTACGAGCCCCATTTCCAATCCCTGATACGTTTGAAACTGGCACCCCTATAACTAACGCCCCTGGACATCCAAGCACTAGAATAGTAATTGCTAATTCACTATTTCGCGAGAATAAATAAACCACTATGGCTAAGACTAGAACGACGGGTGTATACCATTTTGAAAAGCGATCAATAAAACGTTCAGCTTCTGATTTTGAGTCTTGTGCTTCTTCTACTAACTCGATAATACGACCAAAAGTAGTGTCTTCACCGACACGTTTGGCTTGAATTTGAATGGTTCCATTTTCTACTATCGTTCCAGCGAAAACTTCCGATCCCTCTTTTTTACTTACTGGAACAGCTTCCCCCGTAATACTGGCTTCATTGATATGACCTTCTCCAACTAAAACGACTCCATCGACTGGAACTTTTGCGCCTGTTTTAACAAGAAGTGTATCTCCTACATCTACTTCATCTATATCTACTTCTACAAATTTACCTTCTTCATTAAATTTTTCAGCGACCTCTGGTGCCATATCCGTTAATTCACGGATAGCTGAACGAGTAGAATTTAATGTTCGTGCTTCTAACCAAGCTCCAAATAAAAACAAGAATGTTACAATAGCCGATTCTTCATAGTTTCGAATAATCAAAGCCCCTATTACTGCTATTGTTACGAGCAAATCGATACTAACTACTTTCACTTTTAATGCTTGATAGGATTGAATCGCAATTGGTGCTACTCCTATGATTGAAGCACCAATCAATGACCTGTTAAAAATCGCTGCATTTCCAAAAATGAAATGACTTATAAATGCAATCACAATTAAAACACCACTGATTAAGGTAATTTTATTTTTACTGCGTAAGATATAGCCTTGCATTTTATTCCTCCTCCTTTGAATGATGAATTATCGGTCTGCATAAGCTTTGTCTAAATCTTCCAACATAGTGTAAACTGCTTCATAGCTTTCACAGACATCATCCGGTATATCATACTGATTTGTTATTTCTCTTAATTGCTCAAATTCTTCATGTAAATCTACATTTCTACCTTCCGTCTCTTGCAACTTACTATTTAGTTGATTAAAGAGTGCATGTACTTTAAAAAACTCCGGATGATTTTTACCGTGTACTCTTTCAACAATTGGAGTGAATTGTTCTAATCTCTTCAGATGTTTTGCTTTTATGTCATTAAATTTTGTATTTATCATTATCTATTCCCTCTTTCCTTTGCTTCTAACCCTAGCTTACTCTATTGGTTGAAACAATAAATTGATCCGGCTCAAGTATTGGAAAATACTTTTTATCAAAAAATAAAAGTCGTGACTCAACCTTTTGATTTTTGAGTACTTTTATTTGGATAATGGTTTTAAACCCTCCAATTCATCTATCCTACTTTATGGAGATATTTCTAATGGTGTTTAAAATAAGGTGCATAAAACTCTATAGAATCCTGTCTCAATAATTCTGTTAAACCGGATCATTCTTTTACAATACAAAAAGCACTCTCAAATGTCACATCAAGGTGAGCATT
Organism: Carnobacterium sp.; assembly: GCA_020431645.1. Taxonomy (GTDB): domain Bacteria; phylum Bacillota; class Bacilli; order Lactobacillales; family Carnobacteriaceae; genus Carnobacterium_A. The sequence continues at coordinate 9,576 of JAGQHW010000051.1, forward strand.
TAAGAGTACTTTTTGTATGGAAATTTCTTTTGCTTCTATTTGAAAAAATGACTTTCAACACCTATTTAAGACCAAGTATCAACGTTCTCAAATTGTTTTTCATACCTTTCTATTTCTTTTTCATATTTATTAACTTTGTGTACTAGTTTTTTAATTTCATGAATGGCTTTTTTCTTTGCATACCATTTTTTCAGACTATTCTTTATAGAACTGCTTCCATCAAGGTAGCCTAGTTCCATTAAGTCAACATCTAATTTATCGCTAACTTTGACTAACTCTATTAAAAGCGTTTCTTTTTTTCTTTCATCGTTCATCATTGATATCCTTCCTTTCTTAAAATAGATCATCTAATGATACAAACTACAAAAGAGCAAGGGAATGTTCCGTTATCTTTTTTACTCAATAGTTAGTTGTTTTTAGTTGCCTCTTTACTAGATAGTTTTGGTATGGTTAAACGTAATACACCATCCTTATATTTTGCTTTCGCTTTTTCTTCATCTATATTTTCCAGGTAGAACTGGCGAGTCATACTACGATATGAACATTCTTGTTTGATGAATGTTCCTTTATTCTCTTTCTCACTTTTTTCTTCCTGTCTTTTAGCTTGAACAGTTAAACCATTGTCGTTAAAATTAAGAGAAATATTCCCCTTATCGAAACCAGGCAGATCAATGTTTAATTCATATTCTTGATCCGTTTCATGAATATCAGTCTTGAAACTATTTTTTGTAAAAGATGAAGAAAACTTATCTAATAAAGAACATTCTTCATCCAGTAAAGCTGAAAAGAAATCAGTGAGCACTGGAAAATCATCTTTTTTGTGTAGCTTATTTATCATGTTTATCCATTGCTTAATGATTTAATTTCTTACAAAAATTATTCTATTTATTTCGCGAAAAAAATCAAGAGAAAAAACTAATTTTTTAAAAAAATTTGGTTCTTTTTAAAACAAATGAGAGTGGCAGTAAACAATTGGTCAGTCTCCATGAGATAAAAACTGTCTATTCTATTCTACTAAAAAAATTGGTGTGAATAGGTACGAAAAATGACGGTATTCCTACTTTTTTGAAGGGAAGCTATACTTTTTATCATTAAATTATTGAACATATCTTTATTCTGATACTCTGGTAAAGCTGAAGCGAATATCGGTATTGCTATTGGGGCTGGAACCGATATCGCGATAGAAACAGATGGTATTATATTAGTAGATAGTGACCCACGTGATGTGTTGAATAGTATTAACTTATCTAAAGCAACCTATAAAAAGAATAGTCAGAATTTTATTTGGGCTGCAGGATACAACATTATCGCTATCCCTCTTGCAGCGGATGTCTTAATTAACCAAGGCATCGTCGTTACTCCTGCAATTAGAGCAGCCGTTATGTCATTAAGTCCGTTTATTGTCGCCGTTCATGCTCGTTTATTAAAAGTAGACGATATCACGGTTAAAGACAAAGATGTTTAACTTAACAACTTTAAATTAATCACAAAAAAAGCGTCCTACCTATCATGTAGTCATAGGTAGGACTCTTTTTGCTTATTATTTACATGTCCACTGCTAAGCGTTAAATCCAACTATCCGTTGATGTTTATTTAAAGACGCAATGAACAGCAGTATGATAGATCAACCAAATTACCCTACCCTTGTCCCATTAGGAACGTTTTTTTCTGATTGAGACAAAACGGGTATTATACCGTCAGCATAACCTATATCGACTAACATCCCATTCGAAATTTCTCCAAACATCTGCTTAGGCGCTAAGTTAACTACAAATAGTGCTTGCTCTCCTTCAATCTCCGATGGGTTTTCTCTTTCGTTTTTCATATCTATTTATGCATTCTTTTGTCTTATCTTCTAATTATCCGTAACGATTTTTATACTGACTCATTTACCCATCTTTTCGCTTCTAAGGCTACTTCTTGATCTAAATTATGACCATTCACCCAAAAAGTTGTCACTTTCGCTCCTCTTTGTTTAAAGAGATTAACCACACGCAAACTTTCAGCTTCAGAAACAATCGGGTCGTTTTTACCTAGTGACAAGAAAACGTTCGTTTCATTAAAAATTTGTTTTTCATCTATATCTGTTGGGTACATCGGTGCGAATAGCGCAGCTTTTTTAAAAACATCTGGTTGTTGAATCATCATATTAATGGCGATATTTGACCCATTTGAGAATCCTACCAAGACAACATCTTTCATCTCAAACGAATACTTTTTTGATTTTTCTAGAATAAAGGCAGAGAGTTCTTTCCCGCGAAACTCTAGATCTTCCCAGTCGTAATGACCTTCTCCGTGGCGTTTGAAATATCTGTTCATACCATTTTCTTGTACATTACCTCTAATACCTAATAGATTGTAATCGGCATTGAGAAACTCACCCAAGGAAACTAAGTCTGTTTCTGTCCCACCCGTACCATGAAGGAGAACAAATACAGGGGCACCTTTTTTATTTTCTTTATAGATATATTCCAAAATTTATAACTCCTTTTATATTATTTTGGTCGTTCAACTGTAAATATTTTCCCTATCTCAGCGTAGTCATTGCCAGCAAGCCTACTTACCGCTTTTAATTTTAACGGATCGATATACCCATCATGGTAAATATCTTCGTCAATATGGTAATGTTTTACTTTCAAAAGAATCAAATCAGCCGTTGCCGTATTTTCTTCATTATAAATAATCATCGAATCGTATAACTCAGTTTCAAATCGGACTTTAGTTTCTTTTAGCCCAGGAACAGCCACTGTTTTTGATTGTACGGAAGTAAAATTGGATATATCTAGTTCACTGTCATCTGGTCCAAGAGGAGTAGAGGTTATATTTGCCTCTTGGACATTATCCGTATCAACAACATGAATGACGGCTTCTTTATTCTCGAAGATATTTCTACTTGTATCTTTAAGTTTTCCAGCTGTGCGTTGTACCGCGATAGAAAAGATTGGTGGATTGTACGTAACGATAGTAAAATAACTGAACGGGGCAATATTGACTACCCCTGAATCCGATTGGGTTGAAACTAATGCAATCGGCCTCGGGATAACCGATCCAATTAAAAACTTTTTCTTTTCTTTTGCTGTTAACTCTTCTGGAGAAAAATCTAGTTTATTTCCCATAGTTATACATCCAATCTTGGCAATAATTTTTCATACATTGACCTGTTGTGCTCATATTGTGCTGGTAGTTTTAAGGAAGTGCCAAGTGAGTTGTTGTCTTCATCTATCTCAAAACCTGGTCCATCTGTTGCAAATTCGAAAACAACCTTTCCCTTTTCAACAGTATAAACCGAGTTAAAGTAGTTTCTATCTTTTAGTTCCGTTACTCCATTTTCACTTTTTTGAAGAGCGTCTTGCCATTCTTTTAATGCCGTTAAGTCAGGTACTGACCAAGCGATGTGATGGACTGTTCCGATTCCAAATCTCCCAGCAGGTTGGGCAGGAACGCTAACAATAATATGATGCTTTTCTTCACCAACTGTTTCAAAATGGTCGTGTTGATTGTCACTTTTCAGTTCTTTTAAGCCCATCAAGCTTGTAAGCAAAGTTTTCGTCGCTTGAGGATCGCTAGACAATAGTACTGCTCCATGGAACCCAAGAATGTCATGATTAGTTGCAGAATTTTCGCCTTCAACTATGGCAAGTTCAAGTCCATGACTGTCATCAAACTCAAGAGTATCTTTTGCGAAAAGTTGCGTAGTTTCTACTAAAATATTTTGTGCGGTTAAACGTTTTTTCCAGTAGCTCATGCTTCCTTTCGGCACTCGAAAAGCAATTCTTCCAACTTAGCCGCTACCTTTTCTGCCTTTGTTTTCATTTGTCCATGGGAAGAAGGTGATGACCGTTCCTGGTGTCAACTCATGAGTTGAAAAATACAAATGATAGACGCCTGGATCGTCAAAGTTTACCGTTTGTTTGATTAAACGAAGTCCTAAAACATCTCTGTAAAAATTCACGTTCTCATTTGGGTCTCCTACAATCGCACTTATGTGGTGGATTCTTTTAATAGCTTCCATTTATTCCTCTCCTTTTTTACTAGTTAGAATGTGTTGTATCAAATGGACGAATTTGTGATTCAATATAGTCACGTTTTTCTTCTAAAAATGGTGGCAATGAAAGACTTTCTCCTAACGTTTCATAAGGTTCATCCCCCATAAATCCTGGACCATCCGTTGATAATTCAATAAGAATATGACCAATACGTGTATAAAGAGCTTCAAAATAAAAACGATCTACGTGTCCTGAATGCCCTAGCCCAAGTTCATTGTATTTTGCTTCCCATTGTTTAATTGTTTTGTGATCTTTTACTCTAAAGGATACATGGTGCACCTCTCCATAACCTTGCGCACTTTGTGTAGTTTCATCTTTTCTCAAAATGACTTGCCCACCATTTCCACCTTCACCAATATTAAAGAGCGTAACGTTCTCTTCTTCAAGAATTGGAACCATTCCATAGATGTCAGTCAAAGCTTGTTTAAAGTCTTCAAAATAGCTGACGGTTATTTCAACAGGTCCTAATCCATAAATAGCTTTTTCTTCAGGTACCGGTCCGTTTTTCCAAGGTTTGCCTGGAGCCACACCTGTGTTGTTTTCATCAGAAAATAGTTGATATCTTTGCCCATCTGCTTCTTCAAATGGTAAGACTTTTTTACCAAATAGTTCTTGGATTCCTTCATTTTTTACATTAAATTCTTTAAAACGCTCTAGGTAATACTCTAGCGCCGCATCATTTGGTACTCTTAATCCAGTTCTAGAAATAGCGTTCGTTCCTCGTACTCCTTTTGGATTATTTGGAAAGTCGAAAAATGTCATATCTGTTCCAGGTGATCCTATATCGTCCGCAAAAAATGTATGATAG
>JAGQHW010000052.1:0-10421 GCA_020431645.1 Carnobacterium sp.
AAACTTAAATACTATTGTCAAGTTGCTCTTTCGCCATTTATTATGAGCAATTTAACGAATGATTTCTATTCTAATTGACTTTTAGTACTGTAAGCTAAAAAATTATCTCTATCACTTATGCTACATTCTCTCTTTTATCGAAAAAAATCTATTTTATTCTGACGAGTTTTTTAATTTTTTAGAGTAGATAAACTTAAAACTATTTTTTTCTTTATATCGCTTTTTTGTATCTTTAAATCCTGTTTTTAAGTAAAGCATCTGGCCACTAAGATTATCATAATCAACAGCCAAAACTACTTCGTCTATATTATCGAAGCGATCTTTTATATAAAAAGGCAGTGCTTCGATGGATAATTTGCCAAATCCTTTTTCTTGGAATCGTTCATCAATAGAATGATCTCTTAAAAATAAACTAGTATCACTCATTGGAAAAATTTCAATGAGCTTATTTTTTTGTAAAATGAAAAAACCCACTAAACTTTCTTCATTTAAAATCAAAATAGGATATTTTTGTGTTTCGTGAATACTAGTCGTCATTGCCTTTATTGGCATATCTGCATACTGATGGTCCTCCAATACATAACTTTCTATGAAAGGTATATCCTCTAATGTAGCTTCTTTTAACGTTATCCCTTTGTATTCGATCATATCCCTCACCACCTATTCTTAATACTGAAACAATTTTATGTAAAAATAATATGTAAAATAGGAGAATCTATTAACAGATGACCTTGTAACTTTATCAAATAAATAGCTAGCACAAGTTTTCCTTTTAATTCAGTAGTGCTAAATCAAATTAGTTTTTATGTTCTAAATATCAATCATTTTAAAAGCGTTGAGCTACTAAAAATGAGGATAATTTTAGTGCTGATAGAATTAGCTTTATCCTGTTTTCTATTAGTGTCTCAAAAATAATATTTTTTGTCTATCTTTTTCATCATCTCTTTTTTTCAAATTACAGAGTATTTCACTGTCCCGATAGTATTTATAGCCTATTTTATCTATCCAATACACTTATATTTTCAGAGTATTTTCCTTAAAAAAAATCACTTTTTTTTTGAGGAGTCTATTGTTTTTAACGTTAAATGAGAAAATTCTTATCAAATTATAATTTTCTTCTCATAGTTCCTTTAAAACAGGAATAACTTGCTGTTATTGGTTGGTATTGGGAAGTTGGTTTGTTTTCATTTAAAGTTTTACATGGTAAGCTTTATCTTGTGCTCACTTCTGATATAGGTTTTTTAACAGTAAAAATCTATTTTTAATAGTAAAAAGCAATGTAATTTTTAAATTTTTTCTGTAATAAATTTTTATAAATAGATAATAAAAAATAAAAAAAGGAGTCGGTTTTATTGACGAAGATCAAAGTAGAAAATGTTACAAAAATTTTTGGTAAAAAAAGTGAACGTGTTACTGAACTTTTGAATCAGAATAAATCCAAACAAGAAATTTTACAAGAAACAGGCGTTACTGTCGGTGTTAATAATGTCAGTTTTACAATTGAAGAAGGTGAAGTTTTTGTCATTATGGGCCTATCTGGTAGTGGTAAGTCCACTTTAGTTAGAATGCTTAACAGATTGATTGACACAACACAAGGGAATATCTATCTTGATGGTGAAAATTTATCTAAGATGAATAAAAAAGATTTACGTGAAGTAAGACGCAAAAAAATGAGTATGGTTTTCCAAAACTTCGCACTGTTTCCTCAACGTACCATTCTTGAAAATACCGAATATGGTTTAGAAATTCAAGGCATCGATAAAAAAGAAAGAACTAAAAAAGCTACGCAAGCTCTAGAAAATGCTGGCTTAGGTGATTACATTCATCAACATCCCAATCAATTATCAGGTGGTATGCAACAACGTGTCGGCTTAGCTAGAGCATTAGCAAACAATCCTGAAATTTTATTAATGGATGAAGCTTTCTCTGCTTTAGACCCACTTATTCGAAAAGAAATGCAAGACGAATTAGTAGAATTGCAAGCAACTGTAAAGAAAACAATTATTTTTATTACTCATGATTTAAATGAGGCCTTAAGAATTGGCGATCGTATTGCTTTAATGAAAGATGGTGCTATCGTACAAATTGGAACTCCTGAAGAAATTCTAATGAAACCTGCAGACGATTACGTTGAACGTTTTGTTGAGGATGTTGATCGTTCTAAAGTTCTTACTGCTGAAAATATTATGAAACGACCTGAAACAGTTAATATAAATAAACACGGTCCACGTGTGGCATTAGAACAAATGAAGCGTGAAGGAATATCAAGTATTATTGTGGTTGACGATAATCGTAACTTAAAGGGATACGTAACTGCTGAAGATGCTTCTGAGGCACGTAAAAATTCAATTACGAGCCTAGAAACTATTTTGAAATTAGACATACCAACAGTTGATCGAACAACAACAATGAATGATATTTTTTCAGTTATCCATGATACAGTAACTCCTGTTGCCGTAGTAGATAACAAAAAATTAATTGGTATTATTGTTAGAGGAGCGGTAATCGCTGCACTAGCAGGCGAAAGCGAGGAGGAATTAATCAATGAATAATATCTTAAACTTAGTTCCTAAGCTGCCAGTAGCTGAACAAATTGAAAAGTTAACCGCGTGGATAACGCAAACATTTTCATTTCTGTTTAATCCTATCCAAACGTATTCAGAATTATTTATGGACGGAATCACAACCTTTTTATTGTTTATTCCGCCAATCATTTTTATTCTTTTAATTGCATTGCTAGCATTCTTTGTCTCTGGGAAAAAATTTGGCTTAACTACTTTTTCAGTCGTAGGTTTGTGGTTCATTTATAACCAAGGACACTGGGAGAATCTAATGAATACTATTACCTTAGTATTGGTAGCTAGTTTACTTTCCGTTATTATCGGTGTTCCATTTGGAATATTGATGGCTAAAAGTACCATTGCTAACAACATACTAAAACCAGTCTTAGACTTTATGCAAACTATGCCTGCCTTTGTCTATCTCATACCAGCCGTTGCGTTTTTTGGTATCGGAGTTGTTCCTGGAGTGTTTGCTTCTTTAATCTTTGCTATCCCACCTACTGTTCGTTTTACTAATCTAGGGATACGTCAAGTTTCTACTGAACTAGTTGAAGCAGCAGAAGCATTTGGTAGTACAGGTTTTCAAAGATTATTTAAAGTCGAACTTCCTCTTGCAACATCAACAATCATGGCAGGAATTAATCAAACAGTCATGTTAGCATTATCAATGGTCGTTATTGCTTCTATGATTGGTGCGCCAGGTTTAGGAAGAGAAGTTCTTTCTTCCTTGCAACGAGCACAGATTGGAACAGGATTTGTTTCAGGTATTGGATTAGTTGTATTAGCGATTATTATTGACCGTATCACTCAAAAATTAACCAACAAAACTAAAAAATAATAAGATGTTAAATCTGTTCTGTTGCCTATCAGTGAATGTGAAGATGCAGCAAAAGCATAGATTAGTGAGCATCCCGAAGAAATATTATCTTGAACAAAAGGTGTTAAAAAATAACTAGGTTAGAAAAGTACTGAAAAGTACTAAAAATAAGAAAAGGTGGTTTTTATTTTGAAAAAAAATAATTTTAAACGTTTAGGACTTGCAACAGGATTGGCACTTTCATTATTCGCAGCAGGTTGTGCATCCGATGATACAGAAACAGCTAAAGATGATTCAGTAGGTAAAGGTCAAGAAATTGATCTTGCTTATGTTGAATGGGACACAGAAGTAGCTTCTACAAATGTTGTTGGTTCTGTTTTAGAAGGTTTGGGTTATGATGTTACTCTTATTCCCCTTGATAATGCTGTTATGTGGGAAGCTGTTTCGACTGGCGAAGCAGATGCTATGGTTGCTGCTTGGTTACCTGGTACGCACGCAGCTCAATACGAAAAATATGGCGACGATGTTGATAATTTAGGTGAAAATTTAAGTGGTGCTAAACTTGGTTTGGTTGTTCCTAAGTACATGGATGTTGATTCTATTGAAGACTTGACAGACGAAGCTAGTAAAACAATCACAGGAATTGAACCTGGTGCTGGTGTTGTTGCTGCTACAGAAAAAACAATGGAAGAATACGATAATTTAGGCGATTGGAAATTAGAAACTTCTTCATCTGGTGCTATGACCGTTGCATTGAAACAAGCTATTGAAAATGAAGAAGATATTATTGTTACTGGTTGGTCTCCTCACTGGATGTTTGCAACTTATGATTTGAAATATCTAGCTGACTCTAAAGAAACTTTCGGCGGAGTTGAAACAATTAATACCATGGCTAGAAAAGATTTAGAAAAAGACATGCCTGAAGCTTATAAAGTTCTAGATCAATTTAATTGGACAACTGAAGATATTGAATCTATTATGTTAGCTATCAGTGAAGGTGAAGATCCTAAAGATGCTGCAGAAGCATGGATCGATGATCATGCTGAAGAAGTTGCAGCTTGGACAAAAGGTGTAAGTAAATAAAATTAATTTAATTATCTAGTTTTCACTTAATTTACAAACTAAAAAAAGATGTTTCTTCCTCATTTTGGGAGAAGCATCTTTTTATTGCAGTTTTTTTAAAAAATCTAATCATTTTCTAATTAAGCACTCTTTAAGCTATTTTTACTATGTTACACTTAACCTAGTACTCATTCGTCTATAGTACACTAACAAGATACGTTAAACAACTATATGAGCCACTCTAGCCTCTCTATTGGCTTAATATAAACAAAAACTTCTAAAAAAGGCCTAAAACAACACTTTTCTAGAAGTTTTTTTTGCTATTTAGTTTCTTCTATTTCTTGAACTTGTTTCCATAATAATTGGCAAAATAACAGGTCTTCTTCTTGTTTGTTCAAATAGATACTTGCTAAGCGCATCTCTAATTTCTTGTTTTAGACGACTCCATTCAAACTCTTTATGATTTAAGTTATCTTCTACAACTTTTCTAACAATCTCGTTACTTGATTCAATAAGATCTGTGTTCTCTTTAACGTATACAAATCCACGAGTCATCACCTCAGGGCCTGACATGATTTTCCCTTTTTTACGACTAATAGTTACAACAGCTACAAAGATACCGTCTTCGGATAGTAACTTACGATCTCTCAACACAATATTTCCAATATCTCCAATACCGATACCATCAACCATCGTATTGCCAGCAGTTACCTGACCGGACATAGACATACGGCCAGATTTGTACTCAACAACGTCCCCTTTGCCAGGAATAAAAATATTTTTAAAAGGAATACCTACTTCATGAGCTAGCTTAGCATGAGCTGCTAAGCGTCGATACTCACCAGTAACAGGAATGAAGTAAGTTGGTTTAATCAGATTTATCATTAACTTTAAGTCATTAGGAGTAGCATGTCCTGAAGCCTTGATGTTATCAGAAATCTGTTTTACTTCTCCGCCTGCACGATAAATCATATTTTTTGTCTTATTAACTGTTACTTCCATACTTACAGAAGGACTCGTGACAATATAAACGAGATCGCCTTCTTTAATATTAATTTGTAAGTGTTTGCCCATCGCCATTCTTTGAAGAGTTTTAATCGGCTCTCCAGTTGTACCAGTTTCTAAAATAACAATTTCATTATCTGGATATTTTTCAATGTCTTCAATTGAAACAATTAAATCTTCATTAGGCAAATGTATTTTTTTTAGTTTCATAGCTAATTCAACAATTTCTTCTACCTTTTTACCAGTAAAAAATATTTTCCGACCAGACTTATAGGCTGCATCCATCACTTGTTGAATACGTAGAATATTACTGGCAACACTTGCTACAATAATGCGCTCTTTAGTGTTGCGGAATGTATCTTCTACTTGTTCAGCAACTTTATAATCACTCATATTTTCGATAGAGCTCTCAGCATCACTTGAGTCACTTAATAAAGCTAATACTTTAGTCTTTCCAATATCACTTATTTTGGCTAGATCAGTCTGATAAGCAGGAGTAGCACTTTGATCAAATTTAAAATCGCCAGTATAAACAATGCTGCCTTCAGTTGTTTTTAATGTCACACCTACTGAATCTGGAATAGTATGGGTTGTTCTAAAAAATCCTAGAACAGCATGTTCAAATTCAATTTCGGTATCTTCATCGACAATATGGTAGTCATCAAAATGACTGACTTGGCTATCTTTTTCAACAAATAATTTTGCTAATGCAATAGTCAATTCGGTACCAAAAACTGGTACATCAAATTTTTGAAGAAAATAAGGTAGTGCCCCAATGGCATCTTCGTGTCCGTGTGTTAAAAATACACCAGTCACACGATCACGATTTTCTTCTAAATAGCTAAAGTCAGGAATAACGATATCTATCCCTAATAATTCCGTTTCTGGATACATCAAACCGCAATCCAAAACAAATATTTCTTCATTCACTTCAACAACATACATATTCTTTCCATTTTCACGCACGCCGCCTAGTGGAATTATTTTAATATTACTCATTTCTTCACCTCTGTTTCTTTCTATTTGTTTTTATTTATTCGTTAAATTCAAGTGATTTAAAATCGCTTGAGTTTCTTCTTTTGTACAATCCACTAAAGGCAATCTTACACTTCCTACTTCTACTCCTAGCGTATTTAAAACCATTTTGACCGGCGCAGGAGAAGGCACAGAAAAAAGGCTATTCATTTTAGGTATTAGTCGACGGTGCTGATTTGCAGCTTCAACGATTTTACCTTTACCAAGAAGATCATACATATCTTTCATTTGATTACCTAGCACATGACTTGCGACAGAAATAACACCGTTAGCCCCTATACATTTAGCTGGGAAAGTCAGATTATCTTCACCAGTATAGACTAGAAAACTATCCTTTGTTTTTTCAATAATTTCACTCATAGCATCTAATCCCATACATTCTTTAACACCAATAATATTTTTAAAATTTGCTAAGCGAATTGTTGTAGCAGGATCAATCGACACACTGGTTCTACTTGGAACATTATAAATGATGATAGGTAAATCCGTATTTTTAGATACAGCTTCAAAATGAGCGTATAATCCAGCTTGGTTAGGTTTATTGTAATACGGTGCAACAACTAATACCGCATCTATCCCTTTAATATTCTCCACTTCTTTTGTAAAAGAAATTGTTTCAACTGTATTATTCGTCCCTGTCCCTACTATAACTGGAACACGGCCATTGATAATCTCTACTGATTTCTTGTACAATTCTAACTTTTCGTCGTGAGATAATGTTGGAGACTCTCCTGTTGTTCCGCCTATAACAAGCCCTTCACTTCCATTAACTAAAAGGTAATCAATTAAGGGGGCTAACTTATCATAATCAATTTGCCCTTTTTCATCAAAAGGAGTAGTCATTGCTGTTATAATTCTTGCTTTTGCTAAATCCATTAAAGACACCTTCTCTTTCATGATTCACTCTATTTTATTTCTTTATTAATTCCAGAGCATGTAATTTTTCAGCAATTTGAACTGAATTTAAAGCTGCACCTTTGACTAAGTTATCTGATACAACCCACATATGATAGCCGTTTCTCACATCTATATCTTGTCTAATTCTTCCAACAAATGTTTCTTTTTTTCCTTCCGCTGTTAAAGGAGTGGGATATAATTGTATAGAGGGATCATCTTGCAGTTCTACTCCTGGTGCTGATTGCAATACTTCTTTTATACCAGAAACAGATGCTGATTCATCATTTACTTCTATATAAATAGATTCTGAATGGCCAGATACTACAGGTACACGAACACAGGTAGCCGAAACTTTTATTTCGCTATCTGACATAATTTTTTTTGTTTCATTTATCATTTTCCACTCTTCAAAAGTATACCCTTCTTCGGAAAATAAATCGATTTGCGGTAAAATATTAAATGAAATAGGATAATGTTTTTTGTCCCCACCTGAGGGCAAAATAGTTGCTTCATAAGCTTCATTATTCAGCATTTGTCGAGCTTGATCTTTCATTTCTTTAACAGCAGCTATACCAGCACCACTAACTGCTTGATAAGTTGAAACAATAATTCGGCTCAAACCATATTTTTTACGAATGGGCTCTAATGCTACCATCATTTGAATAGTTGAACAATTCGGGTTTGCAATAATACCCTTATGCTCTTTTAATGCTTCAGGATTCACTTCCGGAACAACTAACGGAACTGTTGGATCCATACGGTAAGCACTTGTGTTATCGATAACGATTGCACCACGTTTGACCGCTTCTGGAGCAAATCGTTGTGAAATACTTCCGCCAGCACTAAATAAAGCAATGTCAACACCGTCAAATGATTCAGGAGTTGTCTCTTCAACCACTAACTCAAGACCATTTACCGTTATTTTTTTCCCTACTGATCGTTTTGAAGCAAGAACTTTAATTTCGCGAATGGGTAGAGTTGAACTTTCTAACATTTCAATCATCTTTGTTCCAACCGCTCCGGTTGCACCAACTACAGCTATCGTATATTTGCTCATTTGATTATTACCCCTTTTATAAAACTAGCCCTATTTATTCGTTATTTTTCATTTACCCTACAGACGTAACCAATATACATTTTATCATAGATAGCGATGAAATCATACAGATGTAGATTATTCCCTTTGTTTTAACTAAATTGAACTAAATGAATAAGATTAATGCTAAAATAAATAAGCACTTAAAAAATAAAGTAAATAAAGGAGAAAAAATGAAAAACAAGAAAAAAATAGCCATTTGGTTTACTTTGACCCTACTACTCTTAATTGCAGTTGGATTCATCACTCTTAACAATTTTACCTATCAGCCCTCTTCTTTAGCGTTTGAAGCTGCGACTAATACTAATTCTTATACTGTTGAAACAACAAATGATGTTGTATATTTTAAACCAATAAAAAAACCTCTTACTCATTCGCTTATTTTCTATCAAGGGGCACTTGTTAATCAAAAGAGTTATAGTATTTGGGCTTCAAAATTAGCATCTGAAGGATACCCAGTATACTTGGTTCATCATCCTTTTAATTTAGCTGTTACGAATAAGAATAAGGCTCAAGACATTATCAAAGAGTACGCTATTAGAGAGTATATAATAGGTGGACATTCTTTAGGCGGCGTGATGGCTAGTCGATATGCGCATGATAAACAAAAAGACCCGACACTAGATACAGGAAGCTTAAAAGGTGTTTTCTTTTTAGCAAGTTATCCAGATAGTAACGGCAGTCTAAACAATACTGATTTATCTGCTTTATCTGTAACCGGATCAAATGATGGTGTTTTGGACCAACAAGCTTATCTAGAAAGCAAAAAATTCTTACCAGATCAAACATTGTATTCATCTATTGAGGGTGGAAACCATGCTGGTTTTGGAAGTTATGGACGACAAAAAGGCGATAGTTCCGCTGCTATCACTAATAAAGAACAGCAAGAAATCCTTTATTCGACTCTCTCTTCTTGGCTTAAAACATTCGAAAATTAACATTTTATTCTTTACAATTAAAAAGTAGACCTGCAATTAAAATGCAGGTCTACTTTTTTGTTTAGTCTTCTTTTTTCAATAAAGCTTTAACGGAAAGATTGATTCTTCCTTGCTTATCGATTTCAACAACTTTCACATCTAACACTTGTCCCATAGTTAAAACATCTTCTACTTTAGCTACTCGTTCATTAGCTAATTCAGAAATATGAGCTAGTCCATCTTTGCCTTTAGCGATTTCAATAAAAGCACCGAATTTTTCAATTCGTTTTACTTTACCTGAGTAAACTTTACCAATTTCAATATCTTTCGTTAATTCTTCAATAATTTCTTTTGCACGCTTAATCATTGAAGCATCTTCTGAAGCAATACTAATTTTACCTTCTTGATCAATGTCAATTTTTACGCCAGTTTCTTCAATAATTGCATTGATTTGGTCTCCACCACGGCCAATAACAACTTTGATTTTTTCTGGTTTAATTTGCATCATTTCAATCTTAGGTGCATATTTACTCAATTCTGAATGTGGCTCAGCGATGGTAGAAATCAGTTCATCTAAGATTTCTAAACGTGCTTTTTTAGCCTGAATCAAGGCTTCTTCTAAAATTTGAGGAGTAATTCCTTGGATTTTAATATCCATTTGTAAAGCTGTTATTCCGTCTTTTGTTCCAGCTACTTTGAAATCCATATCGCCTAAGTGATCTTCTAGTCCTTGAATATCAGTTAAAACTGTATAATTCTCGTCTTCCATAACAAGTCCCATAGCGATACCAGCTACAGGTGATTTAATAGGCACACCGGCATCCATTAAAGCTAGCGTTCCAGCACAAATACTTGCTTGAGATGAAGAACCATTTGATTCTAATACTTCTGAAACTAAACGAATCATGTATGGGAAATCTTCTTCGTTGGGAATAACTTGTGCTAAAGCTCTCTCTCCAAGAGCTCCATGCCCAATTTCACGACGTCCTGGTCCACGACTAGGACCAGTACTTCCAACTGAAAATTGCGGA
>JAGQHW010000052.1:10519-14330 GCA_020431645.1 Carnobacterium sp.
GCGACGAACTTCGTCTTTTTCAATATTTTCAACAATTGTTTTAATTTCTTTTTTAATGCGCCCAGCTTCTTCGTGATCTTGATATTTTTCATTGTAAAAAAGAATAGCTTCTTCTTTTACTGACTCAATATTTTCTTCACGAGCTAACTTTTCTTCTGTTTTGATAGCGATACTCATTTTTTCTTTGTATGCATCCGTTACTTCTTCTTCAAGTTCTGAATCAATTTTCAATAAAGAAATACCAATTTTTTCTTTACCAACAGCTTGTTTAATTTCCTCTTGGAAGGTAACAAGTTCTTGAATAGCTGCATGTCCGAATAATAAAGCACCTAACATATCTTCTTCAGATACTTCTTTTGCGCCACTTTCAACCATATTTATAGCAGAACTTGTGCCAGCAACTGTCAAATGAATGTCAGACATAGCTTCTTGTTCTACTGTAGGATTAATAATGTATTTTCCGTCAACACGACCAACATCAACACCTGCGATAGGTCCTGAAAAAGGAATATCTGAGATGACTAAAGATAACGATGAACCAAACATTGCTGAAAATGAAGGTGAACAATCTTTTTCAACTGACATAACTGTATTTGTTACTTGAACTTCATTACGGAAGCCATCAGCAAACATTGGACGTATTGGACGATCAATTAATCGTGCGGTTAATGTAGCAGCTTCACTTGGGCGAGCTTCGCGTTTGATAAAGCCACCTGGAATTTTACCTACTGAATACATTTTTTCATCATAGTTTACAGTCAACGGGAAAAAATCTACATCTTTTGCTTTTTTGCTCGCTACTGCCGCTGATAATACTACTGTATCACCATAACGAATCAATACTGCACCATTAGCTTGCTTTGCTAATTGTCCAACTTCAACGGTTAATGTACGTCCTGCCCACTCTTTAGTAAAAATTTGTTTTTCTGACATAAATGGTTTTTCTCCTTTTTTTTCAAACTTCTATTCATTATTCCAAACAGACTACTAAACAAATGTCAATCTTCAAATCATTAAAAACTCACATTTGTATAGTAGGATGGCTAATAGAACACAGTTTGATTTTTTAAATTTCATTAGCTAAAATGTGCAAAAATAAAGCGAGATTCCTACGAACCTCGCTTTATGGTAAGACAAACATGTTTAACGACGTAAGCCTAGTCTTTGGATTAGTTCGCTATAACGACTAGCATCTTTGTTACGTAAGTAAGCTAATAAGTTACGACGGTGACCAATTTTTTTCATAAGTCCACGGTATGAGTGGTGATCTTTTTTGTGAACACGTGCATGTTCGTTTAAGTGATTAATTTCTGCAGTTAATACAGCAACTTGTACTTCTGGAGAACCTGTATCTCCTTCGTGTGTTGCATATTCTCTCATAATCTCGTTCTTTCTTTCTTTAGAAATTGCCATTTCTAAACACCTCTTCCTTTTAGTTTATCCTGTTACTGAGTAGACGTTGGTGAGTCGTTAAACCAAGTAAAGGATATATGTTTTACATTTATAAACTTTACATGATATCACGAATAAATGCAAGGATTAATTATTTTAAAGGTCGTTATTTTTTACGCTTTAATTGCAGAAGTCTTGTATTCAAAATAGTTTCTCTATTCTTATTTTAACCAATGTCTTTTTTATTTATATTGAGCAGTCAATTCTAAAACGATGTCCCTCAAATTCGCAGCTTTTTCAAAATCAAGTGCTTTTGCTGCTTCATGCATTTCGCTTTCCATATTTTTTATTAATTCTCTTCTTTCTTGCTTCGTCATTTTAGCTACTTTTTTAGAAGAAAGTCCTTCTTTAGCTTCACCTGAAACAGCTGTAGTAATAGAAATTAGATCACGCACTTCTTTAATGATAGTTGTTGGTGTCATGTTGTGTTCTTTATTATAAGCTTTCTGCGTTTCACGACGTCTTTCTGTCTCTCCTATTGCTGCTTTCATTGAATCAGTTACTCGATCAGCGTACATAATGACTCTTCCATTTTGATTTCGTGCAGCTCGTCCAATCGTTTGAACCAATGCCCGCTCGCTTCTTAGGAAACCTTCTTTATCTGCATCAAGTATGGCTATTAAAGAGACTTCAGGCACGTCAATTCCTTCTCTCAATAAATTGATACCGATCAGCACATCATAAATACCTAAACGTAAGTCCCTTATAATCTCTGTTCTCTCTAACGTTTTTATATCGCTGTGAAGATAGGATACTTTTATGCCCACTTCTTTTAAGTAATCAGTTAAATCTTCAGACATTTTTTTTGTTAATGTCGTAATAAAAGTTCGCTCATTATTTTCTACCCTTTTATTAATCTCATTAATTAAATCATCAATTTGTCCCTTGATTGGACGGACTTCAATTATTGGATCAAGCAATCCAGTTGGACGAATAATTTGTTCTACTACTTCTGGAGTTCGCTCTAATTCGTATGGTCCAGGTGTTGCTGAAATATACATAATTTGGTTCACGTGCTTTTCAAACTCCTCTAAACGTAAGGGTCTATTGTCCAAAGCACTAGGTAAACGAAATCCATATTCAATTAATCGCTCTTTTCTCGCTCTGTCTCCATTATACATCCCTCTTATTTGAGACATAGTGATATGAGACTCGTCTATTACAATCATAGAATCTTCTGGGAAAAAGTCTATTAATGTATAGGGTGGTTGACCAGGTTTCCTACCATCCATATGCCTCGAATAATTTTCAATTCCTGAACAATAACCCATTTCTAAAAGCATCTCTAAATCATAATTGGTTCGTTGTTCTAGACGCTGTGCTTCAATAAGTTTATCTTCTGCACGTAGAACTTTTAGTCGATCTTCTAATTCTTTTTGGATGGTTACGACAGCATTTCTTGTTTGTTCATCATTTGCAACAAAGTGAGTAGCTGGAAATACGGGTACATGTTGGACTTCAGCTTTGACTTCACCAGTTAAAACATCTACTTCAGTAATACGGTCTATTTCATCTCCAAAAAATTCTACTCGCACAGCATCACTATCTCTAGAAGCTAAAAAGATTTCAACAACATCGCCACGTACTCTAAAATTCCCACGTTGAAAGTCAATATCATTTCTTTCAAACTGCATATCGACTAAGCGGCGCAGCATGTCATCTCTTTTCATCTCTGTTCCGACTCGTAACGATAAAACATGATCACGATAATCTATTGGGTTTACTAATCCAAAAATACAAGACACAGAAGCTACCACAATCACATCACGACGTTCAAGTAGGGAACTCGTAGCAGAATGCCGTAATTTATCGATTTCATCATTCACGCTAGATTCTTTTTCAATAAATGTATCGCTAGAAGGGACATAGGCTTCCGGTTGATAGTAGTCATAATAACTAACAAAATACTCTACTGCATTATCAGGAAAAAATTCTTTAAATTCACTATATAACTGGCCTGCTAATGTTTTATTGTGTGCAATAACTAGTGTCGGCTTATTAACTTCTTGAATCACGTTAGATACTGTAAAGGTCTTACCAGTCCCAGTTGCTCCCAATAAGGTTTGCTCTTTTTTCCCTTCTTCAATTCCTTTAACTAATTCTTTGATAGCATTTGGCTGATCTCCGCCAGGTACATAATTGGATATTAATTTAAATTGATCTTTTTCCATTTTAGCTTCACATCCAGTTTCCTAAATTTTTCATATAAATTAATCATGCATGTACTTAACCATTTTATTTTACCATTGAACGTATGTTCTTACAACGATAAGGAATTATTCTTCTTTTTTTGAGAGGAGTACTTTTACTAATGCTGTCTAATTTTTATACCTAGTAAATCAATAGGTTACTCGTACCA
>JAGQHW010000053.1 GCA_020431645.1 Carnobacterium sp.
GTTCTTATTCATTGAAAAAATAGAGACACAGATTGAACTATGCTATACTAAAACCAGAGAAAATACGACGAGATAAGGGTGGAAAATGATGTCAAATTTGCAAGATAAAATCATTAAAGAACTTCACGTTGCTCCTGAAATCAATGCTTTGGCCGAAATTAGACGAAGTGTCGATTTTTTAAAGGCTTACATGCTTAAGCATGATTTTTTAAAGACACTAGTGTTAGGAATTAGTGGTGGACAAGATTCAACACTTGGTGGGAAAATAGCACAAATGGCAATAACAGAATTGCGTGAAGAAACAAGCGATGGTACGTATCGTTTTATAGCTGTACGCTTGCCTTATGGGGAGCAAGCAGATGAACAAGATGCTCTTGATGCCATCGCATTTATTGAGGCGGATAAAAGTGTCCGAATCAATATTAAATCGAGTGTCGATGCTTTGGTAGAAGCATTGAAAGAAACAGATACTGCTATAAGTGATTTTTCCAAAGGCAATATTAAAGCTCGTCAACGAATGATTGCTCAATATGCAGTTGCTGGAACGTATCAAGGCGCAGTGATTGGAACAGATCATGCGGCGGAGGCGGTAACGGGATTTTATACAAAATTTGGTGATGGTGGATCAGATATTAATCCATTGGTTCGTTTGAATAAAAGACAAGGCAGAGCGATGTTAAAAGCATTAAATGCACCGGAACACTTGTATCTTAAAGTTCCGACGGCCGATTTAGAAGAAGATAAGCCTGGTTTAGCTGACGAGGTAGCCCTAGGTGTTACGTATGAAGAGATTGATGATTACCTTGAAGGGAAAAAGATTAACAAGCAAGCGGCACAAAAAATAGAAGCGTGGTATCTTAAAACGCAACACAAGCGTCATTTACCAATCACACCTTTTGATACCTTTTGGAAATAAAACCTATTTTTTAAGATAAGTAAGGGGGTACGCGTTGTGAAAATAGAACGGATTTCAATAGTGGTTCCTTGTTTTAATGAAGAAGCGGCCTTACCCTTTTTTTATGAGGCATTAGAGAATACGCGAAAAAAACTCGAGCAAGCAGATCTTGAATACATCTTTATTGATGATGGTTCTAGAGACCAAACATTAGCTGTGATAAAAGACTTAGCAGAAAAAGATGACAAACGAGTGCGTTACTTATCTTTTTCTAGAAATTTTGGCAAAGAAGCCGCTTTGTATGCTGGATTGCAACATGCAACAGGTGACTACGTTGCGGTAATGGATGCAGATTTACAAGATCCACCTGAATTATTGTCTGAAATGTTGTCTTTATTAAGGACAAAGACTTATGATTGCATCGGAACAAAACGAATTACACGAAATGGTGAGCCATTTTTACGTTCTTTTTTTGCGAGACAATTTTATAAATGGATGAACCGAATATCAGAGACTGAATTTGTAGATGGTGCAAGGGACTACCGATTAATGACCAGGAGAATGGTTGAAGCGGTTCTGTCTGTTAGTGAAGTTAATCGATTTTCAAAAGGTATTTTTAGTTGGGTTGGTTTTGAGACTCATTACTTGCCTTATGAAAATAAAGAGCGTGTAGCCGGAGAAACGTCTTGGTCTTTTTGGGGGTTGGTTAATTACTCATTAGATGCAGTGATTAACTTTTCTGATTTACCATTAATGTTTGCTTCTTTTATTGGTATCTTTTCTTTCTTTATTTCGCTCTTGTTTCTAGTTTTTATTGTGATACGAGCGTTGATTTTTGGCGACCCGACAGCAGGATGGCCTTCTCTTGTAACGATTTTTTTAGCTGTCGGAGGTCTCCAGTTATTTTGTCTGGGAATAGTAGGCAAGTATTTAGGCAAGACCTACTTAGAAACGAAAAAACGACCACTCTATATTCTTAAAGAAACCGATCAAGTAAAGAAAGAAAGCAAGTAATGTAACCGGATTATTTTAAAAAAGAGGGGGGGTTAGAAAAAATGAAAAGAGCTTCTCGTGGGCAATTGAATCAGACAAGGCGTTCTTATTTGCCTTCTAATCCTTTCAAGCAAGCAGTCATAGAATTGAGTCAAACAATCATCAGTGGCTTCTTAGTGGCAGTTATAGCCAACTTTCTATTGCAGGTTTTTCAAAATCAATTTAACGTAGAATTAGCATGGTTGTTTATGGTGGAGTGGCATACAGAATTATTTCTTTTAGGAACAGGGGTCTTACTCGTTATTTATATCTGGTTTAACGCCTTAATAGGCAATCGTCTTATTGCAGGGTCTGTATTGATTGCCCTTTCGATGATACTAGGAATCATAACGCAACAAAAAATGCTGTTTCGTGAAGAACCAATGTACCCTTCGGATTTATCCATGATTACGAGCTTGCCATCTATCCTAAAAATGATGAACGGTTATTTGTTGGTTAGTCTTTTTAGTAGTGTGTTCGTTTTTTCCTTGGGAGTGTTTTGGTTTGTCAAAAGAAATCGCAAAGAAAAAAAACGAAAAACCCGGCAAAAACAAATGAACGGTCTAAGGATAGGGTTACTTGTTTTATCGAGCTTATCACTGGTCTATATTTATTCGTTTAATTATCCTGGAAATACAGTGAAAGCGGCTTATGATGATTATGCTTATTGGATTCCTTACAGTCAAAAAATGAACTATTACAATAATGGTTTTGTAGGAGGATTTTTATATAACTTGAATGTTAGACCAATGGAAAAACCAGAAAAGTATACGACAGAAAAAGTTGATCACTTGCTAAAAAAATACACAAAAAAAGCAGCAGAAATAAATAAGACACGAAGCAATTTAGCAAAAGATACGAACGTTATCTATGTGATGAGTGAAAGCTTTTCAGATCCAACAAAGTTAAAAGGCGTAGAAGTCTCTAGCGATCCGATGCCGATTCTTCGAGAACGAATGAAAAAACAGATAAGTGGTGAAATTTTATCAGAAGGTTATGGCGGTGGGACAGCAAATATTGAATTTGAAGCCTTGACTGGTTTATCTTTGGAACCTTTTGCTCCGAATTTAAGTACGCCATACACACAAATCCCTTCTTTGATGAATGACTTCCCTTCAGCGGTTTCTTATTTCAAAGAAGCAGGTTATTCTACTACAGCGATTCATCCGTACAATACGTCGATGTATAAACGTAAACAAGTTTATGAACAATTAGGTTTCGATCGGTTCCTAGATGAAGAGACCATGGCTTACAATCAGACAATAGCAAATAATCCTTATATCTCTGATGATGCAGCGTATCAAGAAATTCTAGAACAACTAAAAGCGACAAAAGAAACCGATTTTGTTCATTTGGTTTCGATGCAAAATCATATGCCTTATGCGAATTTTTATCCAGAAACAACGTTTACTGCTAAGGGGACAGCTGATGATGTCGAAGCGGCCAATTATTATCAGGGCTTAACCTATAGTGATGAGTCACTTGATTCTTTTTTAACAGCATTAAGCGAACAAGAAGAGGAATCCATTGTTGTTTTTTGGGGTGATCATTTACCAGGCTTTTATGGTGAAGAAGTCGTAAAAGCTAATGGTAGCATAGTGATGCACCAAACACCGTTGCTGATTTTTTCTACTGAAAAAGAACAAAAAGAAGTAATAGGAACGATTAGTCCAATCTACTTTATGAATCATGTCCTAGCGTTAGCTAATAGTCCTGTCTCACCCTATTACGCTTTTCTAATGGCGCTGGAAGCTAGTTTGCCTGCATTTGAAAAAGGGATGTACCTTGAAGCAGGCAAACAAGAAGCGAAGTTGAACAGAAAAGATTTATCTCAAACAACCAAAAATCTTCTTGAGGAATACGATTTACTCCTATATGACCTGACTATGGGCAACAAGCAAAGTAAAAAGGCTGATTTTTTTTCAAGTGAATAAAGAGTATTGACATATGGTATAGACCATTTATAATAGTAAGGGAATAGAGTAAAGGAGAGAAAAAAATGAAAACAACTGTATTGATAAATGCAACAATTTATACTGGTAAAGAAGAAATTGAATCTGGGTTCATCCGCTATGGTAGAACGATTTTAGCCATTGGTGAAATGAAAGACTTTGAAGAAAAAGAAGAAGATACCATCATCGACGTCTCAGGCAAAATAATCGTTCCTGGTTTCATTGATGTGCATAGTCATGGTGGCTACAGTTGGGATAGCATGGATGGCAATGCAGAAGAAATCAATCAAATGGTTCATAAAATGCAAAAAGAAGGGATTACCTCTTATTTTGCAACAACGATGACACAATCTTATGAAAATATTGAACAAGCAATGGTAGCGATTAAGAAAGCTGCTGAAGTAAATCCTGTTATTCAAGGGATTCATCTTGAAGGACCTTTTGTATCAGTCGTCTTTAAAGGTGCTCAACCAGAAGAGCATATAAAAATTCCAGACGCAGAAATGATGCGTAAATGGAACGACTTGAGTGGTGGCAGAATTCGTTTAGTCACGTATGCACCTGAAACAAGTGATGCGACGGCCTTTGAAAAATATTGTGTCGATAATAATATTGTTTTATCTGTTGGTCACAGCAATGCGACTCGTGCACAATTGATGGACTCGAAAGCTTCACATATTACTCATTTATATAATGCTCAAAGAGGGTTACATCACCGTGAACCAGGTGTTACAGGTCATGCCTTTTTAGAAAAATTGTACTCAGAGATGATAGTTGATGGGTATCACATTGCACCAGATATGGTTAATATTGCTTACCAAATCCTTGGAGCAGATCATATTGAATTGATTACAGATTCAATGCGGGCGAAAGGTATGCCTGATGGCGAAAGTGAATTAGGTGGTCAAAAAGTTCTTGTCAAAGATAAACAAGCTCGACTAGTAGATGGTACATTAGCTGGAAGCGTCTTAGAATTCCAAGATGCCTTCAAAAACATGATGGCCTTTACAGGTTGTGGCATTGCGGATGCTGTCAAAATGAGTTCTGTTAACCAAGCGAAAGAATTTGGCTTAACAAAAAAAGGCACACTTGAAGTAGGAAAAGATGCAGATATGGTTCTTTTCAATCAAGCATTAGATCTTGAAGAAACAATTAGTTTTGGCGAAATGATCAAATAAAATTATAAAAGGATGGTCAAATACATGCAAACAATTATTGTGAAAGATAACGTTGAAGGCGGCAAGAAAGCATTTGAATTAATTAAAGAAGGTATGCAACAAGAGGCTAAAGTTTTAGGGTTAGCAACAGGAAGCACACCAGTGACACTATATAAAGAAATGACGGAAAGTGACTTAGATTTCAGTGATATGACCGCGATTAACTTAGATGAATATTATGGCTTATCTGCAGATAACGATCAAAGTTACCATTATTTCATGCAAGAACAACTTTTCTCTAAGAAACCATTCAAAGAAACGTTTGTTCCAGATGGTTTAGCAGATGAAAAAACAGAACCAGTTCGTTACGATAAAATTATTGAAGAGCACCCAATCGATATTCAAATATTAGGAATCGGAACAAATGGTCATATTGGGTTTAACGAGCCAGGGACATCTTTTGATTCAACAACAACTAAAGTCTCTTTAACGGAGTCAACAATTGAATCAAATAAACGCAATTTTGAAACAGTCGAAGAAGTACCTCGTTTTGCTTATTCAATGGGAATTAAAAGTATTTTATCTGCTAAAAAAATTATTTTGATGGCCTTTGGTGAAGAGAAAGCAGAAGCGATTAAAAATACACTTAATGGTCCTATGACGACTGACGTACCAGCGAGTGCATTGCAACAACACCCTAATGTAGTCGTTATTTTGGATGAAGCAGCAGCTAAATTACTTTAATAATAGGAGGAAGACAATGGGGAAGGAAACACCAATCTACATTCAAATTCATAATCAATTACGTAAAGATATTGAAGAAGGCGTCTGGAAAATTGGCGAACGGATTCCTTCTGAAAGAGATCTTGCTCTTAAATTTAATGTCAGTCGTATGACTCTAAGACAAGCTGTTCAGACGCTAGTGGATGAAGGCATTTTAGAACGGAAAGTAGGTTCTGGGACCTATGTATCTAGTAAAAAAGTCCAAGAATTGATGGTTGGAGTTGCTAGTTTCACAGATATTATGTTGTCACAAGGTAAAACACCAACGAGTAAAACCATTTCATATCATGTAAAACCGGCTAGTTTAAGTGAAGCTGAAAAATTAAACTTACCTGAAGAAACACTAGTTTTACGGATGGAACGCATTCGTTACGCTGATGATATTCCTATCTGTTTTGAAGTGGCAACTATTCCATACGATATCATCGGTCATTTAACTAAAATAGAGATTACTCGTTCACTGTATAAAGCCTTAGAAAATGAAATGGGCCTACATGTAGGAAAAGCAGAACAAACCATTTCAGCTATGCCTGCATCAGAAAAAATCGCTGATTATTTAGCGATTAAACGTGGCGATGCTATTTTGAGATTAAAACAAATTAGTTACTCAAAAGAAGGTAAGCCGTTTGAATACGTTAGAACACAATATTCAGGTGAACGATTTGAATTTTATCTTGAAAAAAATCAGTAATGCCATAAAGAAACTGTTAAAAAGCCAGTCAACATCACTGTTGACTGGCTTTTTATAGTGAATGAAAAATGATTAGCGAAGATTATCCGAACTAGAATCGAAATCAGTTGAATCCATTTGAGTCTCTTGTTCTAAACCTAAATGTGTTTGAAGTTCTTGCTGCAACTCAGCAAGTTTACTATCGTCCGTTTGCCAAACAAAAACATCTTGCCCATAAGAAGGAAAATACTCATAAGCTTCTTGACCTTCTAGTTGCAAAGTTTCAACGTGATCAGCAGCATTAGCATAATTTGTTGCAATAGCCCATAAGTCACGGCTACTAAAGTTTGTTTCAATATTCGGTCCAACGGCTTTAAAAATAGTACTAAAGTTAGTTAGGCTTTTAAGTGAGATGGTTTCATCTATAATTTCATTAACAACTTCTCGTTGACGCTTTTGTCTGCCCCAATCACCTTGTGGATCTTCATATCTCATTCGTGCATAGCCTAGAGCTTGGTCGCCATCTAATTCCTGAATACCTTTATCAATATGGATGTTTCCTTCAACATCATTGATATCTTGAACATCAAACTCTAAAGGAGAGTTAACAGTAATGCCTCCCAAAGCATCCACTAGAACAACAAGACCTTGCATATTGATTTGAGCATAGTAGTGAATTGGGATTTGTAAAAGATTTTCAACTGTTTCAACGGTTAGTGGAATACCACCGTACGCATAACTGGCATTAATTTTATCAACCTTTCCACTTGGCAAAGTAACGCGGGTGTCACGAGGGATAGAAAGTAATCGGACATCATTAGTTTCTGGATTAATCGTAGCAACCATGATAGAATCAGAACGACCTACATCCCCTGGTCGTTTATCGACACCAAGAAGCAAGACGGAAAAAGGATCTTTATTTTTCAGTACAATTTTTTCATCAGCATTTAGAGTAGTTTCAGGCAGTTCAGTTCCTTGAATAGTATTTAAGAAACTATTCGCTGAAAAGAAAAGATACGCTACATAGACAGAGCCTGCTAAGATGAACGTAACTAAGAGGAACAGAATTATTTTTTTTCGTTTTTTTGCTTTTGTTTGCTCATTTAGATGATTTGATGGCATAAATGGTCTCCTATATCTGTAAGGTTTTCTATTAGTGTAGTGGATTACTTGTTATAATGCAATTGTATTATAACGTTTAACTTTGTATAATTAAATTTAAATAGGAATTAGAGGTAGGTTTTTTGTATGTATGATATGTTTATCGTTATTCTTACTTGTATAGCAACGGCTATATTTTCTTTGGTACTGACTCCTTTAGTTAGGAAATTTGCTTTAAAAATCAGAGCGGTTGATGCACCGGGCGAAAGAAGAATAAATTTAAAAGAAGTTCCTACTTTAGGTGGATTAGCTATTTATCTTTCTTTCTTTTTTTCTCTTTTTTTTCTCCTACCCATTCCTTTTTGGCAAGTCATGCCTATTTTTTTAGGGGCGACAGTTGTATTAGTGACAGGTATTATCGATGACTTGATAGAATTAACCCCAAAAATGAAACTGATTGGGATTACTTTAGCAGCCCTAGTTATTTATTTTGTAGCAGATATTAGATTAGACATCATCACGTTTCCTTTTATAGGTACGTGGACCATCGGTATTTTTAGTTTACCTTTTACTGTAATCTGGATTTTAGCGATTACAAATGCAGTGAATTTAATTGATGGATTAGATGGATTAGCAACCGGTGTATCGATGATTGCTTTAACAACAATGGGGATTATTGGCTATTTTTTCTTAACGGTTGAGAATGCAGTCGTCTCGATCATGATTTTTGTTTTAGTTGCTGCGTTAGCAGGATTTTTACCTTATAATTTTTTTCCAGCTCGAATTTTTTTAGGAGACACAGGCGCATTGTTTTTAGGATTTATGATTGCGGTTATGTCTCTACAAGGTCTTAAGAATGCAACGCTAATCACATTGATTATTCCAGTTGTTATTTTAGGTATCCCAATTACAGATACCGTTTATGCCATGATTAGGCGCTATCTAAATAAAAAGCCTATCTCAAGTGCTGATAAAATGCATTTGCATCATCAACTGATGGCTTTAGGTCTGACTCATCGTCAAACAGTTCTAGCTATTTATTGTTTGGCAGCGATCTTTTCAGTTATTGCGTTAATGTACCCCGTTTCTACTTTATGGGGATCGGTTTTCTTAACAATTGGTTCACTTTTTGGTTTAGAATTATTTGTTGAATCGATAGGATTAGTTGGCAAAGATAGTAAACCTTTTTTAAATTGGTTGAGAAAATTTGCAAAAAATCTAAATAAAAAAGAATAAAAAACACCAAATCCTCTTTTTTAAGAGCATTTGGTGTTTTTTTATTAATTGCTGTAATAAGTAGATAAACCATTTGTTTGGAATGTAAAGTCTGGTTCATCTCGCTCATCAGTGGCGTCTAAATCTAGCGAAACTCTCAATCGATGGCTAATAAATTCTAAACTATCTGGATAAACTTCAACCATACTAGCCCCATTCAATTCGAAATCAGTCCAATCAAAAACATAACTTTCAAATTCATATTTTCCGTCTAGTCCTGTTTGAGCGATACCTAGCATATCTTTGAAGCGGATGTCCGTACGCATATTTGTACCAACAGCTGTAATAGCATCAGAATATTTCGTGATTGACCCGACTTTTAAAGCCTTTTTAGTGATGGCTTGGATGAGCAATTGTTGTCTTTCTCCACGCTTAACATCATTGTCAATTTTTCTTGTCCTAGCTAACGCTAAAGCTTCTTCACCATTAAGAGTTTGTAAGCCTTTTTCAAGATAAATTTGATCCATTATTCCTTCAGCATTTTGTTCAGAAAATGTAATAGGAACATCTACTTCTATTCCATCTAAGGCGTCAATAATTTCTAGGAAAGCATCAAAGTTAAAGGTTGCATAATAATGGATAGGAACATTTAGCAGATTTTCTACAGATTCAATCGTAGCTTGTTCTTCTCCTAGAGAGTACGCAGAATTGATTTTGTCTTTTTCATATAGTTGCTCTTCGTAAATAATAGACGTATAAGTATCACGAGGGATGCTAACCATATTAACAATGTGTTTGTTTGGATTAATGGTCAGATAAATCAAAGAATCTGCTCGAGCACTGCCTAAATCTCGGCTTTTATTGTCGTCAATACCCATTAGCAAGATAGATGTTGTTTCTTTTAAAGGATTAACTTCAATTTTATTTTCTCGTTCAAGAGTATGGTAAGAAAGATCGACAGCATTCTGAGCGGTTGCATATAATCTAGCAAAATAAACAGCCGCAACTAAAATAAGCACCATCAAGGGCAATAGAAATAACAAAATTATTTTAGAGCGATTTTTTTTATGAAGACGTTTGGTAGGTAGAGTTGGTTTTTTTTGATTTTTCAAAATGATTCTCCTATAACTTCTAAAGTGATTTGTCGAAAAGTTCATTGTTATTTTATCACAATAACGAGTAGAGTAACAGTTACTTTAAAAAAATATGATTTTCTTAAGTTTTAGTTCATTTTATCCTTCTTGATTCTTGGTAACTTTTCTCACCTTCTTCGAAGTGAACTTGTCCGCTTAGCCAATTCGTTAGTTCTTTTTTAAAAGGTTCGACTTTTTCTTCATCGACAGAGCAAATAAAGGCAACCTGTTCTGTGTATAGGATATCCAAAAGTGTGTATGGAGATTCTTTGAGATTATTTTCTAACTTTCCAGAAGCTGGATAACTAACAGTTACAGTGACTTGAACTTGTAAATTTCTCGAAACGACACCAATTTCATCTAAGGCTGCGCTAACAGATTTTCCATACGCACGGATCAATCCGCCTGCTCCTAATTTTATTCCGCCAAAGTAACGAGTGACGACTGCAACGACGTATTTGAGGTCTTGTTTTTTTAAGACTTCAAGCATTGGGACACCAGCTGTTCCACTAGGTTCGCCGTCGTCGTAAGCGCGTTGAATTTCATTTTGATCGCCGATTAAATAGGCAACACAGTTGTGATTCGCTTTCCAGTGTTCTTTTTTAATTAATTGTATGTATTCTTGTGCTTGTGCTTCATTCGTTACTCTTTTCAAATGACAGATAAAACGGGATTTTTTTATCTCTGTTTCAACTATTCCATCTCTTGCAATTGTACAATAGTGTTTGAGCATCATCATTTCTCCTTTGATTGATTAGTGAAGTCTTTAATAAAGTCATTAAATACTTCCGTTCTCTTAGTTTACATTGAGTTATCAGAATCGACAAGAATGAGCCTTTTTTGCATCGTTCAGCATAGTACGACTAATCGTTATGGAAACTAGCTATTGTGAACATTCTCTTAAATTTCAAGATTTTTTAATTAGATCTCTGAGATTGTGTTATACTCTATCCTTGTATAGAAGACAGAATAATGAAAAGGCGTGTGGTATCAAATTGAAAATTGCAATCGTTACAGACAGTACGTCGTACCTGACTGAAAAACAATATAAACAAAATTCAATCTATAAGTTACCACTCTCAGTTATTATAGATAACACGGCTTACTTAGAAGAGATTGAAATTAGAAACGAAGAATTTTTTGAGAAGATAGCAGGTATGGAGACTTTACCAACTAGTTCTCAGCCAACTACTGGGCAAATCATTACGTTATTTAATGAACTCTCAAAAGAATACGATGCTATTATAAGCATTCACTTATCGAGTGGCATTAGTGGTACATTTGCTAATGTAGTGAGTGTAGCTAACATGATGGAAACCATAACTGTTTATCCATTTGATTCTGAATTGAGTTGTGCTGCACAGGGGTATTACGTTTTAGAGGCTGCCCGTTTGGCTAAAAATGGTTATACAGTTGAAGAAATCTTTCAAGTTTTATGCAATATGCGTAAAACGATGAAAGCTTATTTCTTAGTGGATGATTTGGATCACTTAGTTCGCGGTGGTCGACTATCTAATGGTTCAGCCATGATTGGTTCATTGTTAAAAATCAAACCGATTTTATTTTTCGAAAATAAACAAATTGTTGTATTTGAAAAAATTAGAACAACAAAAAAAGCATTGAAGCGTATTGAACAGCTTTTGACAGAGGATGTAATAAAAGGTTATCCAATTGTTGCCACTATCATTCAATGCAATGCAAAAGAACAAGCTGCAAACTGGGAAAAAGAATTGAGACAAGAGTATCCTAAGGTGAGATTTGAAACCAGTTATTTTGGTCCAGTCATTGGAACACACTTAGGCGAGGGAGCACTAGGGATGACTTGGGTAGAAGACCAAACAAAGATAGAAACAGTTTTAAACAAGCAATAAAGCAGATAACTAGCTTTATTGCTTTTTTTGCGTACATTTAGTATGCAGATAAAAAAAGGCGGGAGCGAAATCAGTATGCTAGAGATAAGTGGACGGGAAGTTTTGATAGAGGAGTTAACAGCTCCCCTAGAAAAAGATTCAGCTATTACTCAAGTCGAAGGATTTAAAGTGGTAAGGGGGCAACTTCACTGTAGCCGCTGCGGAACAAGCGATCGTAAAAAGAGGCAGATTGCTCCTTGTAGTTGTGGAAAAGACTGTTATTACTGCGTTACTTGTTTGCAGATGGGCAAAATTAAACGCTGCAGTATCTTATATACAGCTAAAGAGCAAAATCATTTTCCTTCTCTAAAGGAACCCTTATTAACTTGGGAAGGAGAATTATCAAAACAACAAAAAGAAGCATCACTAGCTATTGTAGAAACAATAAAAATAGGTGGAGAACGGTTCATTTGGGCTGTTGCAGGTGCTGGGAAAACAGAGATGATTTTTAAGGGGATAGAGTTAGCTTTACAAGATAAGAAGAGAGTATGCATTGCTTCCCCACGTGTTGATGTGTGCTTAGAATTAGCCCCACGTTTAAAAAGAGCTTTTCAACACGTTCCGTTAGCTGTTTTATATGGGGGTTCTGACGAAGCTTATTGTTACACACAATTGGTCATTGCAACGACTCATCAGTTATTAAGGTTTAATCAAGCTTTTGATGTCTTGATTATTGATGAAGTAGATGCTTTTCCATTTAATGTAGACCAAGCGTTGCAATATGTTGCTAAAAAAGCTAAAAAACAACAAGGTGCACTCATTTTTTTATCCGCTACACCTAGTAGAAAGATGCAACGAGCGATTCAACAAAAAAAGTTAACGGCAACGATGCTCCCTGCACGTTATCATGGTTACCGATTACCTGAACCTCAATTAATCTGGTGTGGAGATTGGCAAAAGAAAATCAGACAGCAGAAAAAAATCAGTGTTTTTTTTAGCTATCTAAAAAAGAGTCTGGATAATAAAAGAAGAACGCTTATTTTTTTACCTAATATCTCCCTTATGCAACAGGTAGCTAGGCAACTAGAACACTGCTTTCCTGATTCAGCCTTTACGACAGTCTATGCACAGGACCCAAAAAGGAAAGATAAAATTACAGATATGCGTCAAGAAAAATATGATTTTCTTTTAACTACAACTATTTTAGAAAGAGGTGTGACTTTTAAAGACATTGACGTCATTGTTTTAGGAGCAGAAGACCGGACGTTTACGGAATCTGCTTTAGTACAAATTGCTGGTAGAGCAGGACGACACAAAGATTTCCCAAGTGGAGCAGTTTTATTTTTTTATTATGGAAAAACAAGAGCATTAAAGAAAGCTGTCCAGCAAATTAAAAGAATGAATCGTTTAGCAATGGAAAGGGGACTCATTGAAAGATGTTAACGTGCTTATGTTGTGGCAAACAAGAAACGGAAAAGGTACTCTTAAAAGATATTGTGTACTTCAAAAAGTTAGTATCAGCTAATCGCTGTCAAACGTGTCAGTCAAGATTAGCACCGTTAGCGAATGAAGTGACTTGTCTTGGTTGTTGTCGAATAAAACAAGACGGAAATGACTGGTGTCTGGATTGTATTAAGTGGAAAAAAACATATCCAGATTATCCCTTTAGCCACACAGCCCTTTTTCAATACAATTCTTTTTTAAAAGAATGGCTAGAAAACTTCAAATATAAAGGCGATTATCGACTAGCAAAGTTATTTGATCAAGAACTGACTGATTACTTTAATGCAAAGAATCAAAAAAATAAAAAATGTATTCCAATCCCTATTAGTCAAGCGAGTATGGAACTACGTGGATTTAATCAAGTAGAAGAGTTGCTAACATCTGCTGGTATCGAGTTTTATCCGGCGTTAGTTCATATAGGAACAGGAAAAAAACAATCTAGTAAAAATCGAAAAGAACGAATGGAGTCAGATCAGCCCTTTAAGTTAGACGAAAAATATTGCAAGCAACTAAAAAATAAACGAGTTATTTTAATAGACGATGTTTACACAACTGGGCGTACGTTATTTCACGCAGCTGAATTACTGCGTCAAGCAGAGGCCACAACAATTGAAACGTTCTCAATTGCTAGATAAAAGGGAAAAATAATTAATTTTGTTTGTTAATTAAAGCGCTATCCTATATAATTGAATTAAGCAAACCACCAGTTGAGTGGTCCGACTGGTGTTGCCGATTCTGATACACAATCAGATGAAAGGGGAGAGTGTTTATGTTTAAATATAATGTCCGTGGTGAAAATATTGAGGTAACAGCAGCAATTCGTAGTTATGTCGAGAAAAAAGTAGGCAAAATTGAACGTTACTTTACAGATGTGCCTGAATCTACAGCACATGTTAACCTAAAAACGTACTCAGATAAAACTGCGAAAGTGGAGGTAACAATCCCGCTTCCTTATCTTGTATTA
>JAGQHW010000054.1 GCA_020431645.1 Carnobacterium sp.
TTCAATTAAATACAGTTATTTAAAATATAAAAAATTTATTAAATATACAATTTTATTTACAGTATTGCTACTAATCTATCTTCTTATTTTTGGTGAAGAGATCAATGGAGCAAAAGGCTGGATTGATATTGGTATAGTTGGAATACAACCAGCTGAATTTGCAAAATTATCTGTTATTTGGTATTTTGCCTATATTTTTTCTCGAAGGCAGCAACAAATTATTCGTAATTTTTGGTCTTCTATGAAACAACCTACTTACTTGTTTGGGATGATTCTCTTTCTTATTATTATTCAACCAGACGTAGGAGGAGCAGTAATTATTTTATTTATTGGTATTATTATGATATTTGCTAGTGGCGTCTCTACTAAATTAGGCGTTACAATGGGGACTTTTGGTATTGCCCTTATTCTAGGAGCAGTGGAATTAGTACGTACCTTTGGAACTAGACTGCCTCTTTTACAGACTTATCAATACAATCGTTTTTTAGCTTTTTGGGATCCTTTTGAAGTTTCTGAAAGTGCGGGACTTCAATTAGTTAATTCTTATTATGCTCTTAGCAGAGGAGGGTTTTTTGGTGTAGGAATTGGACAGAGTGTCCAAAAAACAGGCTATTTACCCGAACCGTATACAGATTTTATTATCTCTATTTTAGGAGAAGAGTTAGGTTTATTAGGAATAGTCATGATTTTGAGTCTTTTCTGTTTTTTGATACTACGAATTTATTTAATTGCAATTCGTACAAAAGATCCTTTTGGTTCATTATTGTGTATTGGAATTGCGACAATGTTTTTAGTTCAAGGTTCAATCAATTTAGGAGGTGTTCTAGGACTTTTACCAATTACGGGTGTAACATTCCCGTTTATTAGTTATGGTGGCTCTAGTACATTGGTGTTGGCTATGTCGATAGGTTTAGTCTTAAATGTAAGTGCAATGAATAAAAAAAATGAAATTGAAAAATTGAGCGATAAAGAATAAGTAAAATGAGATAGTATATAAAATAATCGGATGATTTAGGAGTGAGACAATGAAAAAAGTATTAGTAGCTAATCGAGGAGAAATAGCCATCCGAATATTCCGTGCTTTAACGGAACTTCATATTGGAACTATTGCTGTGTATGCACAAGAAGACGAAGGATCTGTTCATCGATTCAAAGCAGATGAAGCCTACTTGGTAGGAGAAGGAAAGAAACCGATAGAAGCTTATTTAGATATCGAAGATATGATTCGTATTGCAAAAGATTCTAATGCGGATGCTATTCATCCTGGATATGGTTTTTTATCAGAAAACTTAAATTTTGCTAGACGTTGTGAGGAAGAAGGAATTATTTTCATTGGTCCTGAATTGCATCATTTAGATATTTTTGGAGATAAACTTAAGGCTAAAGAAGCAGCAATAGCAGCTGGCATAAAATCCATACCAGGTTCAAAAGGACCTGTTTTAACTGTTGAAGAAGTCATAGAATTTGGTGAGACTTTTGGCTATCCTGTCATGATAAAGGCAGCACTAGGAGGTGGCGGAAGAGGAATGCGTGTGGCCTATGCTGCTGAAGAAGTGAAAGATAGTTTTGAAAGGGCTCGCAGTGAAGCAAAATCTGCATTTGGAAATGATGATATCTACGTAGAACGTTATATTCAAGATCCTAAGCATATCGAAGTTCAAATATTAGGAGATACTCATGGAAATGTTGTTCATTTATATGAGCGGGATTGCTCGGTACAACGCCGACACCAAAAGGTTGTAGAGGTTGCGCCATGTGTTTCTATTCCAGATAAATTGCGTCTTGAAATGTGTGAGTCAGCTGTTCAATTAATGAAACATGTTGGTTATGTCAACGCAGGAACGGTTGAATTTTTACTTGAAGGCAGTGAATTTTATTTTATTGAAGTAAATCCACGTGTACAAGTAGAGCATACGATTACAGAACTTATCACAGGAATTGATATCGTCCAAGCTCAAATTTTAATTGCGCAAGGAAAAAATTTGCACAGTGAAATAGCTATTCCAGCTCAAGAGTATATCCCTTTGATGGGTGCAGCTATTCAGTGTCGTATAACGACTGAAGATCCGTTGAATGGATTTTTACCTGATACTGGGAAAATAGATACGTATCGCTCTCCAGGTGGTTTTGGAATACGCTTAGATGCAGGTAATGGTTTTCAGGGTACCGTCGTTTCGCCATTTTTTGATTCTTTACTTGTTAAAGTCTGTACGCACGCATCTACATTTGAATTAGCTGCACAAAAAATGACACGATCTTTGAGAGAATTTCGTATTCGTGGTGTAAAAACAAATATTCCCTTTATGGATAATGTTATTTCTCATCCTGTTTTTCTCTCAGGAGAAGCGAAAACAACGTTTATTGATTCAACTCCTGAGCTTTTTGTATTCTCAAAAGTTCGTGATAGAGGAAATAAGACAATGAAATACATTAGTACGATTACAGTGAATGGTTTCCCAGGTGTTGAACAGGCTCCAAAGAAATTTTACGAACCTGCTAGAAGACCTAAGAAACTAATGTTACTAAATGATAGTCCACTAAATGCAAAAAATATTTTAGAAAAACAAGGTGCAAATGCAGTGGTAGACTGGATAAAAAATACAAAAGAAGTCTTGTTAACAGATACAACGTTTAGAGATGCTCATCAAAGCTTGCTAGCAACTCGTGTTCGAACACAAGATTTTCTGAATATTGCTGCAGAAACAGAAAAAGCTATTCCACAATTATTTTCTTCTGAAGTTTGGGGAGGGGCAACTTTTGATGTTGCCTATCGTTTCTTGAATGAAGATCCGTGGGAACGATTAGAAAAACTGAGAAACGAAATGCCGAACACTCTTTTGCAGATGTTATTTAGAGGTTCTAATGCAGTAGGGTATCAAAATTATCCTGATAATGTCATTGAATCATTTATCCAGCAAGCAGCTAAAAGTGGAGTAGACGTCTTTCGTATTTTTGATAGTTTGAATTGGATTCCTCAAATGGAGAAAAGTATTCAAGTTGTCAGAGATACAGGTAAGATAGCTGAAGCATCTATTTGTTATACAGGTGACATCAATGATCCGTTAAGAACGAAATATACGATTGATTATTACAAGGAAATGGCCAGAGAATTAGAGAAACAAGGTGCACACATCATCGCAATTAAAGATATGGCTGGAATTTTAAAACCTGAAGCAGCGTATCGTTTAGTTAGTGAACTAAAAGAAACGGTTCAAGTACCAATCCACTTGCACACACATGATACAAGTGGAAATGGGGTATTCACTTATGCTTTAGCCGTCAAAGCTGGTGTAGATATTGTCGATGTTGCTATGAGCGCTATGTCCAGTGCGACGAGTCAACCAAGCATGAGTAGTCTTTATTATTCTTTACTAGGGACACAACGAGTTCCATCTATAAATATTGGGAATGTCCAGCAAATTAATCATTATTGGGAAGATGTAAGAACACGTTACAGTGATTTTGAAAATGGAGTAAGTGCTCCTCAAACAGAAGTTTACCAACATGAGATGCCAGGAGGCCAATATTCTAATCTTAAACAACAAGCTAAAGCAGTTGGACTAGCAGATAAATGGGATGAGATTAAAAAAGTATATGCTCTAGTGAATCAGATGTTTGGTGACATCATTAAAGTAACCCCATCTTCAAAAGTCGTTGGAGATATGGCGTTATTTATGGTACAAAATGAACTAACTGAAGAAGATATCTATAGCAAAGGTCAAACAATTGATTTTCCAGAGTCTGTCATAAGCTTTTTCATGGGAGACTTAGGCCAGCCATTTGGTGGCTTCCCAGAGAAATTACAAAAAATTATTTTGAAAACAAGTCAGCCGATTACAGTACGACCTGGAGTCTTAGCGAATCCAATTGATCTTAACCAAACTAAAATAAATTTAGCCAAACTAATTAATAAAGAGCCTTCTAACGAAGATGTGTTAAGCTATATCATGTATCCTGAAGTGTTTTTAGATTATCAAAAAAATTATGACCAATTCGGTGATGTAACGGTTCTAGATACAGCGACGTTTTTTCATGGGATGCGAACAGGTGAATCCATTGAAGTCCAGATTGAAAAGGGTAAGACACTAATTATTAAATTAAATCAGATTGGTGAACCAAACTCTGAAGGAAATCGTACAATGTATTTTGATTTAAATGGCCAAGGCAGAGAAATTGTAGTAAAAGATAGAAGCATTACGAGTACAAAGGTTGTTCGTAAAAAGGCGGAACCAACAAACAAAGAACATGTTGGTGCTACCATGCCTGGTTCGGTTATAGAAGTTCTAGTTTCAAAAGGAGATCTCGTTAGACAAGGGGATCCAATCGTTATTACGGAAGCAATGAAAATGGAAACAACAATAAAAGCTGCTTTTGATGGCGTGATTGATCAAATTTATGTAGAAGCAGATAATCTCATTGAAACAGGCGATTTGTTGATTGAGATGATTGCGAAATAAGCGTCAGTAAGGAGTATTTAAAAGATGAAAACAATTTTGAGAACACTACCAATTTTTTTGATTCTAATGATTTTAACCTATTTTGTTCCTCAAATTATTTCTGACAATCCTTCTGAAATTGTTACTCAAAAGAAAAATGTATCGGAGTTAAAAAAAGACACTAAAACCAACTCTATTCCTCCAGTTAAGCAAGAGATTTTTCCACTTGAAGGAATAGGTCAGTATGTTGGAGGAACTGTAGATTTACTTGAAAAAAAATATGGCCGTCCTTTGCGTATTGAACCAACTTCATATAGCTATGAATGGTGGATTTATGGCGATAATGAAAAAGATTACTTTCAAGTCGGCGTTTCAAAAGAAGATAAAATTGTATCTTTATTCGTTCTAGGGTCAACACTGGATGTTTCACCATTCAAAGTAGGTATGGATATTTCAGAAGTTTATCAACTAACTCCCTTATATCCAACTTTTTCTATTGAATATGAAAATAAAGATTATACAATTGAGCTATCAGAAAATGACTTAAATTATCACCCAATAGTCATGTTTGAAAAGAGTGTTTTTTCAATTTTGATGGTGGATAGAAAAACGAATAAAATTAACGCTATTCGTTATGTAGATAAACAGACGTTGCTTCAATCAGATATTTACGAAGTGTTCCCTCAGATTGAAGACACCATAAAGAAAGATCTAATAAAAGAAGTAGAAGATGAAAAAGGAAAGATAAAAGAAGTGGAAGTTACTCTTAATGCTTTGAGGAAAAGGTATAATTTATCTGAATTAACTTATGACAAAGAGCTTTCTTCTGTTGCTAAAGATATTTTCATTTATCAAGAAAAAATAGCTATTGAACAAATAAATGAAGAAGCAAAGAAAAGAGAATCTTCTTTAGTGGAGGGCTCGATAAAAATAGAACCCTCGAATGAAAGTGAAACAATTCAGGACAAGTTTGATGGTGAAGTAGAATTACCTCCTTTAACGAGTGAAGAGATTCACGATTATCTAAAATTAAATAAACTGACTTTATTAGATAATCGTGTTGTTTATTCTGATCAGTTTACGAATCCAACTTGGCTAGTCACCTATTGGTTTAGTCTTGAAAATCAACGAACGATCTTGACTGATCCTCTAATGAAAAGATTTGGCGTTGCTTTTCGTGGTGAAGAAGTTCTGTTAATATTAGATAAACTAGAAGAAATAATTATAAAATAAGAAAGGGGGATGTTAGTTGGAACTCATATTGAGCGAAAGACAAGGTATAATTATTTGGGTTTACAGCCTGAGACACATGAAAACACTAAAGAGATTTGGTTTGATTCATTATGTATCAAAGAAAATGAAATACGTTGTTATCTATGTCAATCGGACAGAACTAGAAACGACTATTCGTAAGCTCAAAGAGTTGCATTTTGTTCGACAAGTAGAACCCTCATATAGACCATTGATTAATATGGATTTTAAAGAAGTGCTTAAAAAAGTAACGCCTAGAAAAGAAGTTGAAGAAGTTGAAGAATTTACTCAGCTAGATACAGAGTTTGAAAGTCAGTTAATTAAAAATAATCAGATTATAAAAGAACACGAAGTCACAAATAGTTAATGTTGACTATGACAACAACGTCAATATAGCGAGAATTAGATAAAAGATTAAAGAGGAAGGATTTTGTTCCTCTCTCTTTTTTTTAAAGAATAAAAAAGAAAGTTGGTTTTTTCGATGAGAGTAATTTCTGGTAACTATGGTGGAAGAAAGTTGAAGTCTGCTCCAGGTGAGAATACTAGGCCAACATCTGATAAAGTAAAAGAATCTATTTTTAATATTATTGGGCCTTACTTTGATGGTGGAAGATGTTTGGACTTATTTGCAGGTAGTGGTGGTTTGTCCATCGAGGCTATTTCTAGAGGAATGGATCATGCTATATTGGTTGATAATGATTCAACAGCAATTAAAATAATAAAAGAAAATATTGAAATGACTAAAGAAACAACCAAATTTGATGTTTACCGAAGTGATGCGAATCGGGCTATTGAAATGTTAGCAACTAAAAACAGTCCATTTGATTTATTGTTTATAGATCCGCCTTATTTTGAACAAGACATTATCAAACAACTTGAAAAAATCCTTTCTCTAAATCTTTTGGCAGACAAAGCAGTAATTGTTTGTGAAGTCGGTAGAAAAGTTGATTTGCCAGATGAAATTGGAGAAGCAAAACAGTTCAGATCGACGGTTTATGGAGCAAGTAAACTAGTGTTGTATGAAGTTTTCAATGAGGGAGCTCTTTAATATGGTTAAGAATGCATTATTTCCAGGAAGTTTTGATCCACTAACAAATGGGCACATGGATACAATTGAACGTTCTGCTAAATTAGTGGACCATCTTTTCATTGCTGTAGCAACGAATACGTCTAAAAAAAATCTGTTTGATGTAAATGAAAAAATAGAATTAATACAATTAGCAACTAAGCAGTTGAAGAATGTTTCTGTTATCGAACATACAACAGGTTTGACAGTAGATTTAGCTAAAAAAGTTGGAGCAAACGTACTAATTAGAGGATTACGCAATGCTGAAGATTTCGAATACGAAATGAATATTGCTGCTATGAATAAAACGCAAAATTTAGAAATTGAAACCATTATTTTAATGGCTTCGCAACAACATCGATTTCTAAGTTCAAGTTTAATTAAAGAAGTCTCTTTCTTTGGTGGAGATATTTCAAAATTAGTGCCATTTGATGTCGATAATGCGATTAAAAAAAAGTATGCTGATTTAAAAAGAGAAACCGAAAACTCTTAGAATAGCTGCTATGTAAGGGTGATTGTAATGAAAAAAATAAAAAATAATAAAGCCATCAGTTTATTTGTCGTGACTTTATTCCTCGTTTTAGGATTGGCTGTTCCTCTCCCTTACTACATTGAAGCGCCAGGTTCAGCAGTTCGATTAAATGAATTAATTGAAGTTAATAATGAAGTTGATAAAAATCAAGGAAGTTTTATGTTAACGACTGTCTCAATTCGTAGAGCCACACCTTTAATTTACTTTTCAAAATACTTGCCTTTTCATGAAGGAGTAACCAAAAAAGAACTTTTTGGTACAACAGAATCAAGTGAAGAGTATGATAATTTGCAAAAATACTATATGGATAGTTCAGTTAATGCAGCTATTGAGTTAGCTTATAAGACCGCAAATGAAAAATATACATTAACCTATAAAGGAATTTATGTGATGTCTATTTTACCAGAGTCAAACTTTTCTGAAAAACTATTTGTTGGAGACACAGTAACGGCATTAGATGGTCAAAAATTTAAAAGTTCTGCTGAATTTATTGACTATGTAAAAAGTAAAAGTCCTGGACAAGACATTGCTGTTACGTATCAACGAGAGAACAAAGAGAATACTATTTCTGCTCCTTTGATAGAAATAGAACAAACCAAAACACCTGGTTTAGGCATTAGCTTAGTTGATCGTACCTCAATAGAAACAGATATACCTGTTTCTATTGATTCAGATAATATCGGTGGACCTTCTGCAGGGTTTATGTATACTCTTCAAATATATGCGCAATTAACCAAGCAAGATTTACGTAAAAACAATGAGATTGCTGGAACGGGTACTATTTCACCCGATGGGACAATTGGGCGAATTGGCGGGATTGATAAGAAAGTTGTAGCGGCTAGTAAAGAAGGAGCAACTATCTTTTTTGCACCAGACGATTCCATTGATTCAGTCATTAAAAAAAATTATCCGAACGCACAATCAAATTATGAAGAAGCCTTAAAAGCTGCTAAAAAAATAAATACCGAAATGAAAATTATTCCTGTTAAACAATTTCAAGATGCTATCAACTATTTAAATCAATTAAAATAAAATACATTTCCTAACACACTTCCCAAGACACTTAACAGTCTGGGGGGTGTGTTTTATTTTTATACCAAAATCTAATGGGAATCTAATGGGAAAATGAGCTTAATAATAAAGTTAAACCTACCTAATTGCGGATAATTTAGTAGATACGATAAATTCAGAGGTGGTAATGCTAGATGATTGAAAAAATTAAAATAGAACTAATAAAAAGAAAATCACTATTAGCGATTAGTTCAATTATTATTTGCCTGTTGATTATCTTCTTTTTAGTTTTTAATCTTATTTTTGAATCAGAAACAACTATCCAGTCAGATGAATCTCAAAATGATTTTTATATTAGTCACGCTTCTTCACTCCAAAGTAGCCTTATTTCAGATGAAAATGAAAACAAAAATAAGCAAGAAACAGTTGCAACGACCTCTATTTTTGTTGATGTTAAGGGTGCTGTTCAATTACCAGGAGTCTATGAAATAAACTCAGAAACGCGTTTGACAGATGTCATTATTTTGGCCGGTGGATTCTTGCCAACAGCTGATCAAAGCAAGGTTAATCTTTCTCAAAAGTTAACCGATCAAATGATGATTACGATACCTGTATTAGGAGCAGAAAACTCAAATATAGATACAAATAATAAGGAAGGAAATCTACCAATAGTGAGTATTTCATTAAATGAAACAAATGAAACACAAACAGATAAAGTAAACCTCAATACTGCAGATATCGTTGAACTACAAACACTATCCGGGATTGGTGAAAAAAAAGCTGAACGTATTTTACAATATAGGCAAGAAAAGGGGTCATTTAAAACTGTTGAAGAAT
Organism: Carnobacterium sp.; assembly: GCA_020431645.1. Classification (GTDB taxonomy): domain Bacteria; phylum Bacillota; class Bacilli; order Lactobacillales; family Carnobacteriaceae; genus Carnobacterium_A. Next base: position 9,134 of record JAGQHW010000054.1, read on the forward strand.
TAAAAGAAGTTTCTGGCATTGGCGATAAAACATTTGAAGCATTAGCTGAATTTATTAGTGTGGGCACAGATTGATTATTTTATTTACGAAAGATTGAAAACGTAGAAAAGTTTTTGTATACTAATAGAAATGTTTAGTATATGAACTGATTATTAATTGGATAATAAAATGAAATCAAATTGGAGGAACAAGTGATGGTGGAAAGAATCCCATGGAACCAATATTTTATGTCACAAAGCCTATTGCTTTCTTTAAGAAGTACCTGTACTAGACTAACTGTTGGAGCTACGATAGTAAGAGAAAAACGCATTATTGCTGGTGGCTATAATGGCTCTATAAGTGGAGATAAGCATTGTATTGATGAAGGATGTTACGTGGTAGACGGTCACTGTATCCGTACGATACATGCTGAAATGAATGCTATCTTACAATGTGCAAAATTCGGTGTACAAACAGAAGGGGCAGAAATATATGTTACTCACTTTCCTTGTCTTCAATGCACTAAAATGATTCTTCAATCAGGAATCAAAAAAATATATTATTTAGAAGATTATCACAATAATGAATACGCATTAAATTTAATTGAACAAGCCCACGTTCAATGCGAAAAAGTTTTTCTATCAGAAAACTTTTTTAAAGAATTGAAATTTTAAGCTAATGATTTTATTAAAAAAAATTGCTGTAGACAGTATCAACTGTAATTAAAAAATGAGAAGTTATTTCTTATTTCCAGCGATACTTGGTTTAATAAGTTCACTAATCGTTTTAACATCAATGCATTGGCTAGCAGTTATGGTGTATCTCATTTTCTTGTTACGTCTGTATAAGACTAAAAGATTAACGTTAATTATTGGCTCACTGCTCTTATCCTTTTTGGTTATTTTGGTTACAAACGTTCATCAGTGGACAAATCAAACTAAATTAACTACTGAAGACAAAAATTTTACATTAATTATTAAACCAGATCAAATAAAAATAGATGGTGATCAACTGCAGTTTTACGCAACGACTGACAAATCAGCTAATACGCTGCCAATAGCCGAAAAACTGGTTGTTTTTTACACACTCAATTCGATAAAAGAAAAAAAGATCTGGGAATCACAAACAACCATAGTTACTGTTACGATTTCAGGTAATTTAGAACAGCCAGAGAAGAATCGAAATCAAAATCAATTTAATTATCAAACATTTTTAAAACGTAAAAAAGTGCATTGGATTTTAAAAGCTGAAACAATTCAATCGTTGTATCAACCGAAATCTACTTTTTTGACTAAATTAAAACCAGCGAATATGAGAATGGCTTTGTTAAAACAGATTGATAAGAAATTTACAGTGAAAGTCTCTCAATACATGAAAACACTCCTTTTTGCTGATTTAAATTCTCTTGATAAAACAACTATCCAACAGTTTAAAGAAATAGGGATCATTCATTTGCTGAGCATCTCAGGATTACATATTCAATTTTTTTTGACGGGGCTAGTTTATTTGTTGTGGCGAATAGGAGTGACTAAAGAGACAACATTTTATATTATGCTGATTGTTTTGCCTTTTTATGGAAATTTGACTGGCTGGGGTACAAGTGTCTATCGAGCAATTGTGATGTCGTCAATTTTATTAACTTGTTCCCATTTTAAAAAAGTTGTTTCCAGTCTAGATGTTTGGTCATGGACATTATTATCTGCTATTCTTATTGATCCTTACCAATTATTTTCAGTAGGCTTTCAATTAAGCTATCTTTTAAGTTTAGTGTTATTGATTCTGTCACAAACCTATTTTACTGTTTCAAGATTCCCTATTATTACGAACTTTATGATTTCTTTTATCCTTATGTTAGTTTCTATTCCAATATTATCTTATCATTTTTTTGAATTTTCTTGGATTGGAATTTTTGCTAATCTGCTTTTTGTCCCTTTATTTACTTGGCTATTGTTGCCAATATTTATTGTTCTATTAATCTTATCTTTTATTTTTTATCAAAGCTCCTTTTTTTCAATACAGTGTACTAAGTACTGAAAAAATGTTAACTATTATCGAAAAAATAGCTGAGATGATTAGCGAGTTACCTTTTATTACAATTGTTACTGGAAGAGTCCCTCTTTTTTTAATGCTAATTTTTATTTGTTCTCTAATTTATTTTATTTTAACATTAGAAGAGAATAGAAATAGTATAAATAGAAGACTATTCAGTACCTTATTATTAATTATCTCATTCATTCTTTTTAGCAACTATCAACGTTATTCTCCTTTTGATAAAGTAATTGTAATCGACGTAGGACAAGGAGATTCGATAATAATAAAAAAATCGTTTGGAAGAGGGAGCTACCTAATTGATACTGGGGGCTCTATAGCTTTTGAGACACAAGAATGGCAAAAGAGAAAAAATCCTTCTTCACTAGCTAAACGAGTAGTCATACCGACTCTGAAATCACAAGGGATAGGGAGTTTAGATCAGGTACTCATTTCTCATGGAGATGAGGATCACTGTGGCGCTTTATTGGATTTGACACAATCTATTGAAGTGAAAGAGCTAATTTTTCCTGTAGGAACATTAAATAAGCCCTCTTTTCAAAAAGCTGTTTCAAAGATAGCTGACTCTAAGACAGTGATTCATGAGATTATTGCATCAGAAGAAAAAATAACAGCTGTCAATTCGACATTAGCTGTATTGTGGCCACTTTCTCCAGGAAAAGGAGACAATAATGATTCTATGGTTTTATATGGAAAAATAGGGTCCTATTTTTGGTTATTTACAGGAGACATTGAAGATGGGGAGAATCAATTAATTCAACATTATCCAAATTTAAAGGTAGATGTTTTAAAAGTAGCTCATCATGGAAGTCAAACATCCACTAGTCAGAATTTTATTGATTTTATTCAGCCAAAGTATACATTAATTTCTTGTGGAGTGAATAATCGGTACAATCATCCCAATTCAGAAGTACTTAATCGGATTCAATCTAGTCAAATCTATCGAACAGATACAAATGGAGCGATTCATTTCAACTATATAAAAATAGGTAAAAATGGATATAAAGAGTCTTTTTATCCAATTCTTAAAGAAAAAGACTGATTGAGCTTGCAAAATGTAATTAGGCTTTGTACCATGTATAGAGGATAAGAAAGTGGTGTTATGCGGTGAATTTTTCAAAAGAAGTTGCAAAATTACGAAACAATCAAATTAGCTCAGTTTATTTAGTTTTAGGAACAGAATCTTATTTAAATCGGACACTTAGAGAGACGTTTATCTATTCGATTTTAAAAGAGGATGAGATTGACTTGAATCTGGGTATATACGATATGAGTGAAGTTCCTTTAGGTACAGCATTAGAAGATGCAGAATCTATTCCTTTCTTCGGGGATAGACGGTTAGTTATTATTGATCATCCGCTTTTTTTAACTGGGGATAAAAATAAAGCTAAACTTGAACACGATATGAAGTGGTTCGAAAATTATGTATTAAAACCTTCTGAAACGACTACTTTAGTTATTTTTGCTCCTTATGAAAAATTAGATGAACGAAAGAAAATAAGTAAATTATTAAAGAAAAATGCACTTATTATTGAAACGACTACTTTATCAGAAAAAGAAATGAGAAGTTACTTAAAAACAACAATTGAAAACGAAGATTTTACAGTATCCTCTGAAGCTTTTGAATTATTTGTTCAATTAACGGATGCAAATCTTTCTGTAGCCATGTCTGAATTGCCTAAATTACTCCTATTTGGACAGGATAAAAAAAGAATTACCAAAGAAGCAGTTTCACAATTAATAACAAGATCACTTGAACAAAATATTTTTTCTCTTAATGATTACGTATTGAAGAAAAAAGTAGGTCCAGCCTTGGAATTGTATCACGATTTATTGTTGCAAAAAGAAGATCCTATTAAAATTAATGCAATTATGACTTCTCAATTTAGACTTCTGCTCCAAGTAAAGATTCTTGAAAAAAAAGGGTACCAGCAAGGCGATATAGCTAAGATGTTAAAAGTCCATCCCTATAGAATTAAGTTGAGTATCCAACATATGCGTCCATTCAGTAAAAAGGTTTTATCGGATGCCTATAACGGTTTAATTGAAACAGAATATCGTCTAAAAACGGGTCAAGGTAAAAGAGAAATGCAATTTGAATTATTTGTTTTGCAATTTGCTAGCAATTATTCAATGGTTTAAATAATATGAATAGCTTGGCTATCAAGTAAAAAAACTTTACAGTTTATATTGCAATAGGTCTATCCATTATGTATAATGATTAACGTGGGAAACAACTAGAATAATCTATTTTAAGTTGTAATTAATTGAAAGTGGGGTGAATCAAATGCCAAACATCGAATCTGCAATCAAACGTGTTCGTACTTCAGAGAAATCTGCTTTAGAAAATAACGTTCAAAAGAGTGCTATGCGTACTGCTATCAAAAAATTCGTTCAAGCTAATGAAGCTGGTGACGAAAGTGCTGTAGCTTTACACAAGCAAGCAATCAGAGCTATTGACATGGCTGCGTCTAAAGGATTGATTCATAAAAATAAAGCTAACCGTGATAAATCTCGTTTAACAGCTAAATTAGCTAAATAAGATATTGTAGTTAACTTACTTTTTGTGAAAAACACAAGCATAATTTATTATGTTTGTGTTTTTTTGTCTATAAAATTGACGAAAGCCACTCCGCAATGGAGTGGCTTTCTAATTAAAAATAAATATTTCTAAAGTTATTCGGGGAAAATACTT
>JAGQHW010000055.1 GCA_020431645.1 Carnobacterium sp.
TATCGGCATAGTTAGCTAAAACTTTATAGCAAAAGAAAAAATACTAAGACATTTGTCTCAGTATTTTAAGTTAATACTATAAAAATTTAAATAAAGACGTAATCCCCTGAATGATAATCATATTGCAAGCTTCCGCTATTTTTACATTGATCATCAACAAGTGCACCGTTTTTAATCTCAATTACACGATTATTTACTTTATTTACAATGGAGAGGTTATGAGTGACCATGATGATAGTCGTACCCGTCAAATTAATACGATAAAACAAACGCATAATTTCTAGCGCTGTTTTAGGATCTAAGTTTCCTGTCGGCTCATCAGCAATGAGAACTTTAGGCTTGTTAACAATTGCTCGTGCAATTCCGACTCTTTGCTGTTCTCCACCAGATAATTGTGTGGGTTTTTGATCTGCTTTATCTTCAAGTTCAACTTGAATGAGCGCTTCCATTACACGATTTTTTATCTCTTCAGGATTTGCTCCGATTACTTCTAATGCGTAAGAAATATTTTCATAAACTGTCCGATTTGTTAACAAACGATAATCTTGGAAAACAACTCCGATTTGGCGTCTTAACTTGGGTATATCTTTACTTTTTATTTTTGCTAAATCAAATCCACAAACAGTCATCTTTCCTTTCGTCATTTTCTCTTCTCGGATAATCAGCTTTGCGAAAGTTGATTTTCCAGAACCACTTGCTCCAATGACATAGACAAATTCTCCAGCTTCAATCGATACCGATATATCCCGAAGTGCTTTCACTCCTTTAGGATAGGTTTTTCCTACATTTTCCATCTTAATCATGCTTTATCACCTGTATATCCTCAAATTCTTTCCTGACCCATTTTGAGTCAACCTACCGTTGTAAATGCATTTGCCTTAGGAGAAGTATCACTGACTGTTTTGCTAGGCTTATTATTTCAGCAATAAATTTTCGCTTTATTGTTTGAACTGATTAATGACTGACATCATTTCATCTGTCCCTTGCGCTACTTTCATATTTAAAGAATACGAACGTTGGGCTAGCATCATATCTGTGATTGCAGTAGCCAAATCTGTATTAGAGGCTTCTAAATAATGTTGCTGAATGGAGCCATCTGGTTCAACAAAATCACCAGTATAACTAAACTTATTCTCTCCTACAGAAACCATCGCGTCTGTATTAGCTGGATTGAATAATGAAATTCTTCCAACCACTTGATTTTCGTTTGCTGTTTGAATACTAACATCGCCATTTTGAGCGATACTAACCTCTCCTTGAGGCCACTGTTCAGATGGAATTACTGAGTCAATCGATAAGCGATCGCCTTTACTATTTGTAATCGACTTATCACCATTTAGTTGAAATGCTCCATCACGAGTCAAGTAAAACTGATTATTCTCATCTGTTACTCCAAAAAAACCATTGCCTTCAATCGCCAAATGATAAGGACTGGCATCAGAAATAAGTGACCCTTGGGTATGGTTCATCGTTGCAACTGTACTTTTGGTTCCTCTATTAATTCCACTATTTTGCGTTTGATCCGATAAAAGAAGATTCTTACTCGTTAAATCATTTTTTAATAATTCGCTAAAATGACTATTTTTAGATTTATAACCTGTAGTATTTACGTTAGCAATATCATTAGATAACGTATTCATTGACGCTTGGATAGCATTTAATCCACTTTTACTTGTACTTAAAGAGATATTCACTTATTCTTCCTCCTAAACTCTTCCAATTTCATTGACGGCTTTTTTCAAAGTCTCATCAGCTGCACTTAACGCCTTTTGATTAGCCCCAAATTCTCGAGAGACAAGCATTAGGTTCGTAATTTCGTCAACGGTTTTAACATTTGATGTTTCAATCATACCTTGATAGACCGTCATCTCACCATTCATCGCCGCTCCACCTTGTCCCGTATATAACGTTCCACCCATACTTGTTAGCGTCGCTGGGTTTTCAAAATTCGTTAGCAGTAGCTGCATAGCTGTTCCATTAATTCTTCCAGCACTATCTACAAAAAAATCTGTTGCGTTTACTTGAATCGGTCTTGCTTGGCCCGTTGTATCTCTCCCCATTACTTTATGCCCATCTTGACTAACGAGCTCGCCAGTAGCATTTACTGAAAATTGACCATTCTTTGTGTAGTACGTTTGCCCATCATCTCCAACTAATGTAAAAAAGCCATTTCCACTTAGAGCAAGATCTGTTTGAGAATTGGTTTCTTTCAATCCGCCTGGTTCAAAACTTTTATAGACTTCATCTAATTGATTACTAAAATTGTATCCGCCTAACGTTTGCTGTTGATCCAATTGAGGTTTATCTAAAGAATTGATGAGTGTATTACCGGTACGTGTACTTTGAATCAGTTCTTGTGATTTGTATCCTGCAGTGTTAATATTAGCCACGTTTGCACTGATATTTTCTTGTCTTTTTTGTAAAATATTGAAATTCCGACTAAGTGTATCCATGCTTCTAATCATCGTATTCTCTCCTCATTGACTCTCTTAGTTTCAGTATTATTTTTCCATGAATTTGTGAAACACGCGGAACAGATATATCGAAAACGTATGCAATATGTTTTAATGATAGCTCATCAACATAGTACATATTTAAAATAATTTGTTCTCTTTGAGATAATTTATCGATGTGGACACTCAATAATGCTTGACGTTCTTTATCGGTTAGAATGTCTTCAGTATCGTTAACTTGTTTGTCTTCTAAAAAATTTATTAACTCTGTTTCGTTGCCATCGTCACTGAACATCGCTTTTTCTAAAGAAACAGAAGCTAGCTGATGGACGGTTTCATGAATTTTAGATAATTGCTTTTCATTAATCTCCAATTCTTCACAAATTTCTAATTCTGATGGTGTTCGCATCAATGATTTTTCAAGATTTTCTTTGGCACGGTAATATTCATTTAGTCGAGTTAATCGAGTTCTTGAAACGGGTGCTGTTTTTCTAACTTCGTCAATAATGGTCCCTTTAATTCTAATATAAGCATAGCCTTCAAAAGGTACTTTTTTTGTTTTATCAAACTTTTCAAGAGCATCCATTAAGCCAATGACACCAATATTATATAAGTCGCCGCGATCATATTCACTGCGTTTAATTGTCAGTCCATTTACCACCTTTTCAACTAAGGGCAGGTATTTTATGATTTCTTTTTCCCGATCATTTTCATAATACATCTGCTTTCCTCCTCATTTAGAAAACTTGATTGATCTGATAGTTTACAATACTTATTAGCTTTCAATCATTCCAACGCTCTCAATAACAACATCATTAGGAACTTCGTTTAAGGATAGAACAGCTAAATCAGGAAAATTATACGAAATTAAATTTTTCATAGCTGGTCTAATTTTAGGTGACGACAATAAAACATGTGGAATTCCTTGCATCATTAACTGATTTTGAATTGTTGTAATACTATCAAATAATTTTGTTACTCTATCTGGTTGAAGCACTGGAATAGACCCAGCAGAAGACTTTTGGATACTGCGACTAATCATTTCTTCTGTATCGGGGAATATCGTTACAACTTGTAGCACCCCGTTTTCATCTAGGTGAGGCCTGACAACCGTTCTATTGAGTGATTGACGCACATATTCGGTTAGTAACTCTGCTTCTTTAGTTGTATTGCCATAGTCTGCTAATGTTTCTAGAATAGTGACTAGATCATTGATAGGGATGTTTTCTTTCAATAGATTTTGTAAAACTTTTTGAACCTCACCCAGTCGTAAAATATCTGGGATTAATTCATCAATCACAACTCCATACTTATCTTTGATCCCTTCTAATAACTGCTTAACTTCTTGTCTGCCTAATAATTCATAACTTGATTTATAGAGCGTTTCTTTCAAGTGTGTTACCAATACCGTTAACGGTTCAACAACGGTGTAGCCTCTTAAATCGGCTGTTTCTTTATCTGACTCGTTTACCCACATGGCGTCTAAGCCAAAAGCTGGTTCTTTTGTTGGAATCCCATCAAAGTCAAAATCCGTTTCACCTGGATCTACAATTAGAAACTTATCTAAAAACAGTTCACCTTTAGCAACGGTATTCCCTTTAATCTTAATCAAATAGCTATTTGCGTTTAATTGGAGATTATCTCGGATACGAACAGGGCTAAGAAGAATCCCTAATTCATGAGAACTTTGTTTACGGATGTTAGAAATATGATCCATCAAATTATTGTCTTGCGTATCATCTGCAATTGGAATCAGCCCATAGCCAATTTCAACTGAAATCCGGTCAACTTGAAAAGAAGTAATGGACTCTTCTTCATTTTTTTCCTGACTTGTACGCATAGCTGCTTGATTTTTCATTTCATCTTCTTTATTTTCTGTTTGTTGGTTCTTATCATTTTCCATTGTTAAATAGCCACTGACACCGGCTGCTAAACCTAATAATAAAAATGGAAAGGTAGGAAAACCTGGAATAATAGCAAATACGATTAAAATAGAAGACAACATAAACATAACTTTTGGTGCGCTAAATAATTCTTTGCCTACAACACTACCAAAACCACTATTGCTTCCTGAACGAGTAACCAATATTCCGGATGCAACAGAGATTAGTAAAGAGGGAATCTGACTAACTAAACCGTCACCAATCGTTAGTTTACCAAATTGATTCAATGCTTCCATAATGCCCATATCGCTTTGTACCGTATGGATAACAATTCCACCAATCAAGTTAATGACTGTAATAATGATACCCGCTATGGCATCCCCTTTAACAAACTTACTCGCTCCATCCATTGCTCCAAAGAATTGTGTCTCTCGTTCTAAATCAGACCGCCTTCTTTTCGCCGTATCTTCATCAATTAAACCTGAATTTAAGTCAGCATCAATCGACATCTGCTTTCCTGGCATCGCATCTAACGTGAAGCGGGCCGATACTTCCGATACTCGACTAGCTCCGTTTGTTACAACCATCAATTGTATAATAACGATAATAATAAAGATGACCGCACCAACAACTACATTATTTCCTGCTACAAAATTAGCAAAGGTATCAATAACCGATCCAGCTTCACCAACGGTTAAAATCAATCGAGTTGAAGAGATATTTAACGCTAATCGAAACATGGTCGTGATCAGCAATAAGGTTGGAAAAGTTGAAAACTCTAATACGCTTTTAGAAAAAAGAGTCAATAGTAAAATAGTGATTGATAATGCAATATTGACGACTAACATAAAATCTAATAAGAAAGACGGCAATGGAATGATAATCATCCCTAAAATAGCCACTACAAAAAAAGCTATCAATACATCGAGTGACTGTGTTAGTTTTTCAAACCTTCCCATAAAAGCAGTTAACATCTCTTCGACTCCTCATCCTTTTAAATCTTTAAATTTTATGCTTAGCCATTTCTTCCATTTGATAAACTAAAGCTAAGATTTCAGCAATCGCTTGGTACAAATCAACTGGTACTGGTTGACCAACTTCAATAGATTGATACATAGCTCTAGCAACAGGTTTATTTTCTATAATAGGTACATTTGATTCCTTTGCCCGTTCTTTTATTTTGATTGCTTGATGATCCGCTCCTTTAGCAACAATAACTGGAACTTCGTCTTTACTTTTATCGTAACGAATAGCAATCGCTAGATGAGTTGGATTGGTGATAACAACCGTTGCCGTTTCCACGTCGCTCAGCATACCGCTAGTTAATTGCCTATGGAATTGTTTTCGCTTGCCTTTAATCTGTGGATCTCCTTCACTTTCTTTATACTCATCTTTTAGCTCCTGCTTAGACATTTTCAAGCCATTTCGATAATCGTAAACTTGATAAATATAATCTGCAATACCTAGAACTAATAAGATGAGACCTAATTGAACGCCTAGTTTTTTTATGAGTTCCATAACCAAAAAGAATAATTTTTCAGTACGAACATTGCTAGAGTTTATAATTGGATTAATAGATGACGAAATCATTAAGTATGCTATCCAAAAAATGAGTCCTAACTTCATGATGTTTTTTAACAAGGCAAACATCGTTTTTTTGCTAAACATATTCTTAAAACCACTGACTGGATTTATCTTTTTTATATCGAATTTGATGGCCTCAGCAGAAAAAAGAAAACCCGTTTGCAACATACTCGCAACTAGCGAAGCGAAAAAGCCAATAACCAAAAATGGCCCTGCCAAGACTAACGTAAACAAAATAGCATTTATGCCGATATCGCCTAAATTATTTTCTAGTCCGTCTACTAAAAGACCTTCTGATAAATAAAATCTTAAGTATAAAAATCCTTGTTTCAATATGTATGGTCCTAGAGAGGCTGAAGCGCCGACAAAAACAATGAACGTGACAGCAGACGTTAGATCTTGGCTTTTAGCAATTTGTCCCTTTTTCCTTGAATCTCTTATCTTCTTAGGACTGGGTTTTTCTGTTTTCCCATCTTTTTCTGCCATCTTTTCTCACCTCACACTGTCGGCAACGACTGGATAAATTCATTGATATACTTAATCATCATTGGCAATATTTCTTGAATGTTACTTGATATTGATGGCAACAATAACAAAATAAAAATAAAACTAGTGATTATTTTCAAAGGCATCCCTAAAATTAAAACGTTGATTTGCGGGACTGTTCGAGAAATCAGTCCCAAAATAACTTCTGTAAATAGGGCCACTATCATTAATGGTGCAGCCAAATTAATAGCTGATTCAAAAATAATTAAATATAGTTTAACCATGCCTTCGACACCAAAGTTACCTAGGTTCGTGCTTTCTATCGGAATAGACTGAAATGTTTTTATAACTGTTTTTAATACTAGATGATGTAAATCTGTTATAAAGAAGATACAAATAGATAACCAATAGTATATTTTCCCATAATAAGACGAATTTACTCCTAAAGCTGGATCAAATACAGCTCCCATTTGAAAACCAACTTGAAAATCAATAAAATTTCCAGCCATCTCAATTGCTGAAAACAGTAGTTTTGTAATGAATCCAATGGCTAAACCCAACAGGACTTCTTTCATTACCAATACTAAAAAAACTTGTATAGAAACTTCTGTCGTTAATTCTGCCGTTACTGGATACGCTGCAATCGTTAACCCAACAGATAAACCAACTTTGACTGTATTTGGTAAACCTTTCATGGAAAACCCAGGACTGGTAATGAAAAAAGCGGATATTCTCATTAAAATTAAAAGAGCCGTTTGAATTTGAAGGCTTGATACCCCCTCAATCACAAGGTTGCAATCATTTCAAATATGGTTTGGGTAAATCCAACTAAAGCATTTAACATAAAATTACCGAAAACAATTAGCGCGACAACTACGGCTAAAATTTTTGGAACAAAGCTTAGTGTTTGTTCTTGTAATTGTGTGGTTGCTTGTAAAATACTGATTAATAAACCTACTACAAGAGCAATGATTAAGACTGGACCAGCAACAACTATCATGGTCATAAATGCTTCTCTAATAATATCTAAAACTTTTACTATTGTCATATTACACCCCTATTGAAAACCAGTAACAAGCGATTCGATGACTAAATACCAGCCATCCACTAGTACAAACAATAATAACTTAAACGGCATCGAAATCATCACTGGTGATAACATGAACATTCCCATTGACATCAAGATACTTGCTACTACAATATCAATAACTAAAAAAGGAATGAATATTAAAAAGCCAATACTGAAAGCTGTACGCAATTCACTAATCGCAAAAGCTGGAATCACAATCGTTAAGGGTACATTGTTTAAATCTTCTGGTTTCTTCGTTTCCGAAATATCTAAAAATAGTTGAATATCTTCGTCTCTTGTTTGTCTATACATAAATTCTTTTAGTGGTACCGCAGCTTTCTCAATTGCTTCTTGCCCAGATATTTCTTCATTTAAGTAAGGTGTTAACGCCTCATTTGATACTTGAGAATAAACGGGTTGCATCACAAAGAAGGTCAAAAATAGAGCAATACCCGTTAACACTAAATTAGGCGGATTTTGTTGTGTTCCTAATGAGCTTCTGACAAAAGACAATACTACAATAATACGCGTAAAACTTGTCGTTAAAATTAAGAATGTTGGTGCCAAACTAAGTAGACCCATTAATACATATAGCTTTACAATATCTGATGTTCCGTCCGATTGGCTTTCAATCGCATTTGTCAAGCCATCAACCAGACTCTCAGCTGAAACTACTTGTGGAAAACTAAAGGCAAGTAAAAAGAAGGAAAAGGATAAACCGAATAAAACTCTTTTGTTCAAGTTTATTTCCTCTTTTCATAATAATTTTGATATTTTGTTTGAAGCTGCTGAATCAATTGAATAAGATTATTATTAAGTGGATTAGGAGACTTGGGATCCATTTCAACTACTTCTTGAGTTTGAATAATCGCTTCCTTTTCGGAATCACTCAATTCTCTAAGAATTTCATTGTGTGTTTCCGTAAAACTCATCACATAATACGTGCCTGCTATTTCTACAATGCAAATAGACGAATTTTTAGTTATTGCTGTTCGCTCAATAATACGGATTGCTTTCCCTTTTTTTGTCATAAAAGTATTTAAATATTTCAAACTATAGTTGGCGATAAAAATAATCACAACTAAAGCAAAAATACTCTTCACTACATATCCTAATCCTACACCCAATTCCATTTACAGCTTCCTTTCATATTCTTTATTGCATAATAATATTCGTGATAAAGATATCACTAACTACTGGTTCATCCAATGATTCGTTGATTTGATTAATCAGTTCTTTTTTAAGAGCAAGTAATTTTTGATCTTCTCCAAAAATAGTCTCAGCCGTTTGTTTACGAAGAACATTGATAATCGCATTTCTAATTTGAGGCGTTTTAGCAACAATCAGCTCTTGTGAATCTTTTTCATCACTGTAAATCGACAATTCAATCTTCAAAAACTGGTCTTTTCCTTCTTTTTCTGAAGATAAATTGATCAAAAATTCTTCTAACGGAACCGTTGTTTCTACTTTTTTTTCTTCTTTTAAATCCTTAATAAGCGCTTGTGCTTTTCCTGAAGTAAAACCGAAAACAATCACCCCGATGATCATTACGTTAGCGATGATAATAACGACAGGTATAAGCCATTTTTTCTTCTTTTTTGTTTGTTTTTTTCCGCTATTCTCTTCGTTTTCTTCAGATGGTTTATTTTGCATTTATTGATTAGCCTCCTGACTATCGTAAACAATAACCATATTTACTCTTCTATTTACTGCTCTATTTTCATTTGTATCATTTGGTACACTAGGACTATATTCGCCGTACCCTTTAGCTGATAGTCTCCGAGGATCAACACTTTCTTCTTCACTTAAGTAACGTAAAACAGATATTGCACGCCCAGATGATAATTCCCAATTATTAGAAAAATCTGCATTTATAATAGGAACATCATCCGTGTAGCCTTCTATTACGATATCATTTTCTAAAGAATTCACTAAGTTTGCTAATAGTGTTAACGTATCTTTTCCTGATTCAGAAACATCTGCACTTCCTGATGCAAATAAAACAGACTCTTGGATATCAACAAAGACACCCTCTATATCCATTTCAATAGAAACTTTTGAAGTCATATCATTTTCTTCTATATAATTGGTCACTTTTTCGTATAACTCTTTTATTTCAGCATTAATGCCCTCTTCTTTTGGAATAACCACTTCTTCTTCAGGAGGAATAGGAGGGACTGGCGGATCATCTATAATTGAATTTGAGTCTGTTAAAATAGTCTCTCCGCCCCCTCTTCCATTCAATGCCATTTGAAGAGATTGAGAAGCTTCATAAAACTTTGCTTCACTAACACTAGACATCGAATACAGTAAAATAAAAAAAGTTAGCAATAGGGACATCAAATCAGAAAACGTTACAATCCATCCACCTGAACTTTCCGTCTTTTGTTCTACTCTTTTTTTTCTCGCCATCTTTACTGCTCCTCACGCTGAATTTGTCCAGCTTTTGCCGAGCCTTTTTCTTTCACTTTTTCATTATTGGGTAAATAACTCTTCAATTTTTGTTCAATAATACGTGGATTTTGGCCTGATTGAATGGACAATACTCCTTCAACAATCATATCGCACATTTGCATTTCTTTATCTGTTTGCAATTTCAAGTTGGTCGCTATTGGCAAAAAGACTAAGTTAGCCATGAAACTACCATAAAGAGTGGTTAATAATGCAGTTGCCATCCCCACACCTATTGCACTAGGATCGTCCAATTCACCGAGCATAATAATCAGGCCAATTAAGGTCCCAATCATACCAAAAGCAGGGGCTAGTTCTCCCCATTTAAAGAAAATTTCTTGTCCTTCGCGGTGTCTCTTTTCAATATTATCTATTTTTATATCCATTATTTCTTGAATGTTTTCTGGATCCATTCCGTCAATAACCATCTGTAATCCTATTACAACTAGCTCATTTTCTTCCTCTTTCAGATCACCTTCAATAGATAAAATACCTTGACTTCTAGCTTTTCTAGAATACTCAGCAAAAAGGTCAATTAATTTTGCGTAATCTTTATTTGGATCCATGAACAAGTTTTTAATAACAGATGGAATTTTCTTTAAGGTTTTTAATGGATAACTAATCAACAACGCACTAAATGATCCACCTAGCGTAATAATCAATGATGGTCCATCAACAAAACTTGTTAAGTTACCTGAAGACGTGATAGACCAGACGATTAACCCTACCCCTAAAACAAAACCGATTATTGGTACGATATTTTTTTTCATTGTTCTCCCTCTAAAAAACCGTTATGTATTTTTCTTTTAAACAGAATTACTTTTTCTACAATTTCAGACTCTTTTTCAATCACTCGCAGTTTTTTCCCATCCGTTAAAGTAATAATTGTATCGAAAGAACGGTCTATTCTATAAATTAATTCACAATTCAAATAAAATTCTTTTCCTGAAATATCCGTTAAAGCAATCATCTTATACCCTCATTTCTAAAGCAAAAGCTTTATCTCTGATTTTTTTTATAAGGAATAGACTTATCCTTTCATTGCGATAACTAAAAAATAGATCATCGAACAACCTATTGAGGTTGTTCATTAGCATCTATTTTCTAACTGATTATCTCTTCAGGTTAATCAATTCTTCTAGCATAGAATCTGATGTTGTAATACTCTTTGAATTGGCTTGGTAGGCTCTGCTTGTGACAATCATATCTGTAAATTCATTAGCTAAATCAACGTTAGACATTTCTAAAAATCCTGAACGGACAGAACCAAATCCTGGATCAGTTGGATTCCCAAATAATGGCTCACCTGAGTTAGTAGATTGAGAATACAAGTTTCCACCTTGCTTTTCTAAACCACCTGGATTTGAAAAACTTGTTAACGCTACGCGACCTAAGACATAAGACTTTTCATTGCTATATGTTCCCACAACAAATCCTTGTTTGTCAATAGTGTAATCTTTCAAGGTTACTTCTACCTTTGGTTCTCCAACTGATAATGTATCAAAAATTTTAATTGGTGCAGGAGTTTTTCCTAGGCTAGCTATGTCAAAAGTTTCATCGTTAACGGCTGCAGCGCCAGCACCTTGTGTGTATCCCATAACGCTCAATCCGGCACTAGTTACTAAGTTACCTTCGTAATCCTGATAAAATCCACCATCACGAGTATAAAATGTTTGTTCGCCTCTCTGAATGGTGAAAAATGAATTTTCGCCATTTTCAATTGCAAAGTCTAATGGTCTTCCTGTCGCTTGTAGAGAACCAGCAGTCATAACTGTATCAATAGAACCTACTTGTACACCTAGTCCAACTTGTTGTGCGTTTGTTCCAGCTTGAGATCTAACATTGGTTTGACTAATCATATCTTCAAAACGAACTCTACCTGTTTTAAAAGAAGTTGTATTAACATTGGCAATATTATTTGAGATAACGTCCATTTTAGTTTGAATATTCTTCATTCCTGTAACACCTGAATACAAAGATTTTAACATCTTAATTCCCCCATTCAATTCATCCGTTTTGTTCTTTTAACGGATTATAGACCTTATGGCCTTTAACAATTTGATTTCTTATCTTTCGTTACTTGCTTCTAATATATCATTTAAATAAAAAGATTTCCCTTTTACTTCAATGGTCGCATACCCTTTGTCAAAACGCACCTTCTCAACTATTCCAGTTATAAAACTTGCTCCGTCTAATACTTTTACTTCTTTACCCATTAAATTAAATGCCTGTTGTTGCTGATTAATTAATAAACTGGAATTCATTTTCTCTGAAATCTTAGATAATTGGTCTAACATATTAAATGTTGCCAATTGAGTTAGTTGGTCTGTTTCACCGCCACCACCACTGCCCTCGCTTCCCCCTGGCATCGCGGGCATCTTCATTGTTGCAGCCATAATTTGCAAGAAATCATCTGTTGAAATCTCATTGCCTTTGCTTTTGATTGGTGCTAAACTTTTTACTGAGCCAATATGAAAATCATTTGGGATAGTCAATTCTTCTTTCCTCCTTTATCTATCTAAACTAAAATACTCAATCGTCCTGTCTTTTTATTTGTTTCAGATGTGGTATGAATGGGTGCGCTTTTAGTAAATAAACCTCTGTCCATATTTCTCTTTGACTGTTGACTTTTTTTGTGTTGCTTTTGGTCAAAATGAGAACTATTTTGTTCTGATGTCGCCAATTGAATGGTTACTTCACCAATTTGGATAGAATGACGATTCAAATTGTCAGATAATCTTGGTACGCTACCCGTTAATAATTCTTGTATTTTTAGGCTATCCACAACAATTTTGGTTGATAACACCTTGTCTTTTAATTCTAAAGAAATAGAAATGTCTCCCATACCTTCTGGTGAAAGGGTTACTTTTGCACTAGACTGTCCTTTTAATTGAACCTGCTCAACTTCTTTAGAAATAAGTTGATTCACTTCATAAGAAAGTTTTTGTCGAATGATTTCCTGGTTAGCCGATTTTATTGTCATCGATTCACTGCTCGTTCTTTGAACACCAAATAATGAGTCTGATTTAATTGTCGTATCCCCATCTTCTTGTTTAGTCAGCAATTGTTCTTTATCGGCTATTCCTCTAGTAGACAATAGAGGGAGTTCATTCTCTGAAAAATGCATCTTCCCACTAAATTCGTCCAGTTTAATAACACCATTACTTTCTCCAAAGGGTTCTTGTCTTATTTCGCTAGTTTCCTCTAATACTACTGGTCTTTTGTATTGAGCCCATTCTTTTGATAGCATTCGTGGTGTCGTTAACTGATCAAAAAAAGTTAGATTAGACTTGTCTTCAACCACCAATGGCTCATTTATACTTTTGTGATTTTGTGTTATTTGTTCTAGTTTCACATCAAGTTCTAGGACATCTGCTGTTGAGTGAACGACTTCTTTCTCATTATCCATAGCACCGAGTGTTCGCAACTCTTTACTCCCTGGCGGTTGAGACATCATTTTAATAGAATTTTTAGTTCCAACAGCTAGAACTTGCGCTAGTTCGCTATCTATTTTTATCTCTGATAGGTCAGACCAATCTTTCGTCAACCAACGTGGTGAGGTAAATGATTCACCATTACTTTCATTTGGTAATTCAGATACTTCGCTGGTAGTTTTTTGAGCATTGATCCCTTCACTTAATTTAACAGTAGAAGAACTATTCTTGTTTTTAAAATGAGTAAACTCTTTTTTTTCAACATCCGCTTCTATTACTAATTCATTGGTTTCTACTCGTTGACCAATAAGCTTTTCGGAGTCTTTTATACTTTTAGTTAGAATCTGTTTCATTTCCGATTCTTTCATTAGTATAGTTGATTTATTTGTATTTTTTTGCGGCACTGCCAACTTATCTATTATGCTTTTAACATCGACACTATCTT
>JAGQHW010000056.1 GCA_020431645.1 Carnobacterium sp.
ACTTTTTTTTTTTATTTTTTTTTAAAAAGTAAAATTGTAGCAGGCGAAGAATTAGCCGTGTTTGGTAAGTGGGACGCTAAACGTAAAAGTTTGACGGGCATTAAGATCCTAGCAACAAGTTCAGGAGATCAAACCAATGATTTTGAATCTATTTATAAAGCAAATAAAGGGATAAAACAAAAAACGATTTTTGAATTAGTAAAAAAAGCTTATCAAGACTATCATGAATTGATTCCAGAAAATGTGCCTGATGATTTAAAAGAAAAGTATCGACTGATCACTCATAATGAAGCAGTGTATGGTATGCATTTTCCTACTTCACAAGAGCAATCAAAACAAGCTAGAAGAGAAGTTATCTTTGAAGAGTTTTTATTGTATCAATTAAAACTTCAAAGTTTAAGAAAAAAGCAAAAAGCAGCTGGTTATGGATTACAAATAAAGTATGATATTAAGGATTTGAGACGTTTCATCGCTTCTTTACCTTTTGAACTGACAACGGCTCAAAAAAGAGTCGTGAACGAAATCTGTAAGGATTTAAAAGAACCAATGCATATGCATAGATTATTGCAAGGAGATGTTGGAAGTGGGAAAACAATTGTTGCAGCGATCGCTTTATTTGCAACTGCAACTGCAAAGTATCAATCTGCATTAATGGTTCCTACTGAAATACTTGCGGAACAGCATATGGAAAGTCTAAGTCAGCTATTTGATCCTTCAGAAGTTCGAATTGCGCTTTTAACAGGTTCAACAAAAGCAAAAGATCGTCGGATTATTTTAGAAGAGTTAGAAAATGGACAATTGGATGTTATCATTGGGACTCACGCATTAATCCAAAAAGATGTTTATTTTTCTCGATTAGGTTTAGTTATAACAGATGAACAACACCGTTTTGGAGTAAATCAAAGGAAAATATTGCGAGATAAAGGTAAGGAACCAGATGTTTTATTTATGACGGCAACTCCCATCCCAAGAACATTGGCGATTACAACGTATGGAGAAATGGATGTCTCCATTATCGATGAGTTACCAGCTGGACGAATTCCAATAGAGACAACTTGGACTAGACCTAAAAATTTTGAGCTGACATTAGAATTCATCGAGCGCCAATTAAGATTAGGTTCCCAAGCTTATGTCATTTGCCCTCTGATAGAGGAGTCTGAAACGTTAGACGTAAAGAATGCAACAGATATTTACGAGAAATTATCTGCTTATTATGCAACACGTTATCAAGTCGGACTATTACACGGTAAAATGAAATCAGCAGAAAAAGAACAAGTGATGCATCAATTTAAAGAAAATAAATTGGCTGTTCTTGTTTCAACAACCGTTATTGAGGTGGGGGTTAACGTACCAAATGCGACGACAATGGTTATCTATGATGCAGATCGTTTCGGGCTATCCCAATTACATCAGCTAAGAGGCCGGGTAGGGCGTGGGCACAAGGAATCTTATTGTATTTTGGTAGCTAATCCTAAAAGTGAAACCGGTATTGAGCGAATGAAGATAATGACTGAAACACTGGATGGATTTGTTTTAAGTGAAAAGGACTTGGAGTTAAGAGGCGCTGGTGATTTATTTGGATCAAAACAATCTGGTTTGCCTAATTTTAAAGTAGGCGATATTATTGGCGATTTTGGAGCTCTAGAAGCCGCTAGACAAGAAGCGTCAAAACTAGTTAATGATCCTAAATTTATGATTGATTCAAAGTATTTACAGCTACGAAAATCACTTGGTTTAGAAAATCTATCTGAGCAAAATTTCAACTAAAAAGCATTGTTAAAATCATTCGTTCATACTAAAATGAAGGAAGAATCATGGAATCTGTAAAAGAATCGTTTTAAGGATAAATAAGGAGGAATAAAGTGTGAAAATTGCAGTAGATGCAATGGGTGGAGATAACGCGCCTAAAGCAATAGTCGAAGGTGTTGTGCTTGCAGCGAATGAATTTAAAGATATGGAATTCATTTTATATGGAAGAGAAGAGGCAATCAAACCTTATTTATCAAATGAACCCAATATCAGAATTGTTCATACAGATGAAAAAATAGAAAGTGAAGACGATCCTATCCGATCTATTCGTCGTAAAAAAAATGCTTCAATGGTTTTAGCAGCGCAAGCTGTAAAAAATAAAGAAGCAGATGCACTTTTTTCGGCTGGAAATACAGGTGCCCTACTAACGGCTGGATTGTTAATCATTGGACGCATTAAAGGAATTGATCGTCCAGGTTTACTAGTTACTCTACCAGTCATTACGAATTCAGAAAAAGGGTTCAATTTAATGGACGTCGGTGCGAATGCAGACTCTAAACCCGAAAATATCCATCAATATGCTATTCTAGGTAGTGAGTACGCTAAGTTGGTTCAAGGAATAAAAAAACCAACTGTTGGTTTACTAAACAACGGGACAGAAGAAAATAAAGGAAATGATCTTACTAAACGTGCTTATCAACTTTTAAAAGATGAGCCGATGATTCATTTTATAGGAAACGTAGAAGCAAGAGATATCCTAAGTGGTGTTGCTGATGTGGTTGTGACCGATGGTTTTACTGGAAATGCTGTTTTGAAAACGATTGAAGGTACTGCAATGTCAATGATGCAACTATTAAAATCAGCTGTTTACGATAACGGCACTAAAGCTAAATTAGGTGGTTTATTACTAAAAGATAGTTTATCTGAAATGAAAGATGTATTAGATTATTCTAAACATGGAGGATCGGTACTATTTGGAATTAAAGCACCTGTTGTTAAAACACATGGTTCAACTGAAAAAGAAGCGGTTTACTTTACGATTAAACAAATTCACGAGATGTTAGCTTCAAAAGTTATTGATGATTTAGTCACTCATTTTGAAGCGAAACAAGTTGAAGAGGTTTAAAGAGTAAAATACAAAAAAGCTAGACTTTACCTTTAACTATCTGTAAAATAAACATGTCTGATACGTAAAAAAGTAGGATAGAAAAACCAAACGGGGGTGTAAGGATTGTCAAAGAATGAAACGTTTGAAAAAATAAAAAAAATAATTGTTGAACGATTTGGTATCGATGAAGAAAAAGTTACTCTTGAGATGACATTTAAAGATGATTTAGGAGCAGACTCACTTGATATTGTAGAATTAGTAATGGAATTAGAAGATGTTTTTGGAACAGAAATTTCTGATGATGATGCAGAAAACATCTCTTCTGTTGGAGATGCAGTAAGTTATATCAATGCAAATCTAAATTAATAGTAACCTATAAGACCTTTGATAAAGAAAAATTTCTTTTATCAAGGGGCTTTTTTAGTATAAACGCTTGATTTTATTTAAGTTAAGCAAGAAGTATAGTAAGATAGACGTTGGTAGATAGAAAATGAAACTATTTATTTTTAGTTGAAAAAGCAGTATACTAGTAATAGTTTCGCAAGTCTGTTTGAGAGGAGAAAAAAGATGAATGAACTATTTTTAAAAGAGCTTAAAGATAATTTTAACATCATATTTAATAATACTGCTTATCTAGAAGAGGCATTTACGCATTCATCATATGTGAATGAGCACAGGAACCAAAACATAAAAGATAATGAACGAATTGAATTTTTGGGCGATGCTGTATTAGAATTGATTATTTCAAGGTATCTCTTTGAGCATTATCCTACACTGCCAGAAGGACATTTAACAAAACTAAGAGCAAGAATCGTCTGTGAAGCAAGTCTAAGCTTATTTGCTAAAGATTGCGGCTTTGATCGTTACATCCGTTTAGGCAAAGGCGAAGAGCGAATGGATGGTAGAAAAAGACCAGCCCTTCTTTGTGATTTATTTGAATCTTTTATTGGTGCTTTATATTTGGATCAGGGAATTACTAAAGTATTGGAGTTTTTAAACCAAACAATGTTTCCTAAAATACAATCCGGTGCTTTCTCACATGTGATGGATCATAAAACAAATCTGCAAGAATATTTGCAGAAAAAAGGTGAAATAACGATTGATTATCGACTAGTCGAAGAAATTGGACCAGCTCATCAGAAAGCTTTTGTTGTCGAAGTCAGTGCAGAAGGACAACTATTAGGACAAGGGCAAGGAAGAACGAAAAAAGCAGCTGAGCAAGTTGCTGCAGAAAATGCTTTGTTGAATTTACAAGGCCAATAATAGAATTAAGGATAAGCTAGAATGTTTAGCTTATCCTTAATTCATGTATTTATTGAGAAAGGAGAACGTTCATTTGCAGTTAAAACGAATTGAAATTACTGGATTTAAATCATTTGCGGAGAAAACAATTATTGACTTTCACGAAGGTGTTACAGCAGTAGTTGGACCAAATGGTAGTGGCAAGAGCAATATTACCGAAGCTATTCGCTGGGTTTTAGGAGAACAATCTGCAAAAAGTTTACGTGGAGGAAAGATGAATGACATCATTTTTGCTGGAACAGATTTGCGTAAACCATTAAATTTTGCAGAAGTAACCTTAGTTTTAGAAAATGAAGATCATTTTTTACCTTTAGATTTTTCAGAAATAAATATTACAAGACGGTTGCATCGCAATGGAGATAGTGAGTTTTTTCTTAATAAACAAGCATGCAGATTAAAAGATATTGTAGAGTTATTTATGGACTCTGGTCTAGGGAAAGAATCTTTTTCGATTATTTCGCAAGGAAAAGTAGAAACTATTTTTAATAGTAAACCTGAAGATCGTCGCTCTATTTTTGAAGAAGCAGCGGGCGTCTTTAAATATAAAACTCGTAAGAAAAAAGCTGAACAAAAATTAGTAGAAACAGAAGATAATTTAAGTCGTGTTCAAGATATTGTATACGAATTAGATAGTCAAATTGAACCATTAAAAATGCAAAGTAGTATTGCAAAAGATTATTTAATGCAAAAAGAGCAGTTAAGCGATGTAGAGATTGCGTTAACAGTCGTAGAAATAGAACAGTTAAAGAATCAAGCAGATAGTCAAAATCAAGAACTCGACTCTTTCAATCAACAGTTGAAAAAAATGCAAAAGACAAGTACGCAACTAGAGAAAGAACTACTAGAAGTAAAAAATGAAAAAAATAAGTTATCTGAAATAATAGATAGTGAACAAAATTCTTTAATGAAAGTCTTACAATACTATGAACAATTAGAAGGAAAAAAACAAGTCTTAAACGAAAGATCTAAGCATACTAAGCAAAGTCGACAACAATATGAACAACAAAAGCAAGTAGCTAAAGAAAAAATCGGAAAATTATCTGAAGAATTAAAACAAGTGACTAAACGAATGACAAAAAAAAGCGAAGACCAAAAAACAGGTCATTCTAAATTGAAGAAAGCTCAAAAAGAACAACAACTGCTAGCTTCTGATAGTAAAGAAATCAGCGAACAACTTCGTGGCAATTATATCGATTTGATGCAAGAACAAACAAGTTTACGAAACGAACAAAACTATCTAGAAAAAAGCCTCAATCAAGTCTCTCAAAAAAGACTGAAATCTACCGCTAGAATAGCTACTTTAGAATTAGAAAAAGAGCAATCTGAATTAAAACGAACAAAAATAATAGTAGATATGAAGGCAAACGAGCAAGAAATTGCAGAAAAGATTCTACATTATCAAGAACAACAAGTAATCGTTCAAGATAAACGTGTCCATCTGGAAAATGAAAATAAAAGAATGTTTGATGCATTACGAGTGGTTCAACAAGCTAAAGCAAAAAAAGAAAGTTTACAAGAACTAACAGATGATTATACCGGATTTTATCAAGGTGTAAAAGAGATACTGAAACACAAGGTTAAGATTGGTGGAGTGGTTGGAGCTGTTGCTGAGTTAATTAGTGTTCCTAAAGAAAGTGAAATAGCTATTGATATTGCATTAGGAGCTGCTTCGCAAAATATTGTTGTTCAAGATGAAATAAGTGCGCGTAACGCTATTAATTTTTTGAAACAAAAACGTTCTGGTCGTGCAACATTTTTGCCTTTGACAACTATAAAACCACGTCAATTACCGCTTTCTGTTGAAAATAAGGTTAGAAATAGTACAGGTTTTATAGGGATAGCCTCTGAAATAGTTGAGTACTCTAAAGAAATCACATCAATTATTCATAATTTATTAGGTACGACTATAGTAGCTAAAGATTTGGAGTCCGCCAATAGTATTGCAAAAATGATTCAATTTGGCTACCGGGTTGTAACGCTTGAAGGAGATGTTATGAATGCTGGTGGTTCTATGACTGGTGGGGCAAGCAAAAAAGGGAATCAAAGCAGCCTGTTTTCTCGTAAAAATGAACTGGCTACGTTGAGTAAGCAAATTGATCAAATGGAAAACAAGTTATTGACTAAAGAAGCAGAGGTCCGACAGCTTAAACAAACAGTGATAAAAGAAGAAGGAAAATTAGAAAAAGTGAGAGAGCTAGGCGAACAACAACGACTAAAGGATCAAGAATTAAAAAATACACACACTATTATTCTTGAAAAATGTGATCGTTTAGTAAGAGAATTAAAGGGAAATCAATTTGAAGAACAAGAAGAAAGACAAGAAGAAAGTACTTATACAGAGCGTTTAAAGGCGATAACAGAAGAATTAGTTATACTAAAGGATAAAATGAATCAAACTAAACGCCAAATTGAAATGGTTTCTTCTCAAGATGAAGAAAGAGAAGAGTTACAAGCTACTATTCTTCAAACGGTTCAAGAACTAATGACTTCGTCTGCAACCATTAAAGAACAACTAACAAGTCTGAAAAATGAATACAATAGAATTGAAAATCAATTAGTGATAGAACAAAAAGAAGTAGATAAGTTGACATCATTTATCCAAGAGATTTCTCAATCAAATGGCGATCAAAAAATCTCTGAAGTCGATTTAATAGCTAAATCTTTTAAATTAAAAAAAGAAAAAGAACAAGTAGAAGATTCTTTGATTCTCCACAAAGAAAAATTTCTTTTGCTTCAGGAGCAGTTAAGCCAAATAGAACAAACCGTTGTTTTAAAAAATAATCAACAGCTATATGTTGTTGAACAAAAAACAAAAGTGGAAGTTTCGTTGAACAGAAATGACGTCAGAATGGATAATCGATTAGTTTATTTAAATGAAGAATACAACCTAACTTTTGAAAGTGCTAAACAGCAACACACACTAGTAATGAAGATAGAAGAAGCAACACAAAAAGTCAGATTACTCAAATTAAGTATTCAAGAATTAGGTCATGTTAACTTAGGTGCGATTGAAGAATTTGAGCGCATTCACAGTCGTTATACTTTTTTAATAGAGCAACGCGATGATTTATTAGAAGCGAAGGAAAGTTTGTATGAAACGATGAATGAAATGGATGAAGAAGTAATTCTTCGATTCACAGAGACGTTTAATGCTATTCGTTTTCGTTTCAGCAAAGTCTTTCCCAAAATGTTTGGTGGTGGGACGGCTGAACTACGCTTGACAGATCCTGAGAATGTACTAACTACTGGAATTGAAATTATCGTCCAACCACCAGGTAAAAAATTGCAACAGCTAAGTTTACTATCTGGTGGCGAAAGAGCTTTTACTGCAATCGCATTATTATTTGCCATTATTCAAGTTAGACCTGTGCCGTTTTGTATTTTAGATGAAGTTGAAGCGGCGTTAGATGAAGCAAATGTCGTCCGCTTTGGTCGTTATTTAAAAGAATTTGATAGAGATACGCAATTTATTGTTATTACTCATCGCAAAGGTACAATGGAAGAAGCGGATGTTTTGTATGGTGTTACGATGCAAGAATCTGGCGTATCTAAGATTGTCTCTGTTCGATTAGAAGAGACTGAACGAGAAAGTATGAATGTGGTGAAATAAAGTTAAAGGAGTTGGAGCTTGAATGATTAAATTAATTGCAATAGACTTAGACGGCACATTGTTAACGAAAGATCGACTAATATCTGAAGAAAATAAGCAAGCTATTTACGAAGCTAAAAAACAGGGGATAAAAGTTGTTTTGTGTACTGGGAGACCACTACTAGGGATGGTCCATTACTTGGAAGAGTTAAATTTGAGAGAACCAGGAGATTATGGCATTACTTATAATGGTGGTTTAGTTCAAAAAACGGATACAGGAGAAATTTTATCTCAAAAAACATTGTCGAAAAAAGAAGTATTGGCATTATACAAATTGAGTCAAGATATCAATGTCCCTTGTAATTTTATTGATTTAGAAAGAGTATATGAGCCTCCGTATCCCATTGGACGAGAATCATTGTATCCAAAAGTTATGAATGCATTGCCATTTGTACCTATTTTACCTGAAGATTTTCCTGAAGATGTTGCAGTGAATAAAGTAGTCTTTTGTTACGAACAAGGAATCCTAGATGAAGCTATTGCGAAAATACCATCAGAGTTTTTTGAAAAGTTTACCTTAATGAAATCTAGAGCCTTTTTACTTGAATTGTTAAATAAAGAAGTAGATAAAGGGAAAGGGATAGCTATTCTGTGTGAACTTCTAGGGATAGAGTCTCATGAAGTGATGGCTATTGGTGACGAAGCTAATGATTTTGCGATGATTGAATTTGCTGGGATGGGGGTAGCTATGGAAAATGCTACTCCTGAGATAAAAGAAGTAGCTCAGTTTATTACAAAACACCATGATGATCATGGTGTTGCTCATGCTATCCGTAAATTCGCTCTTAAATAAATAAGTTTTTTAAAAAAATAGAATGATTAAAAAGAAAAGAGGCAAGATAATGGGCTTTTTTGATAAGATAAAACGTGCTTTTACTGGTGAAGAAAAAATTGAAACAACTGAAGTGACAGAGAAATATGAAAAAGGATTGGAAAAAACACGTAAGTCTTTTTCAGATCGGATGAACGAATTATTTGCAAATTTTAGAACAGTGGATGAAGATTTTTTTGAAGAATTAGAAGAAATTCTTATTGGTGCAGATGTTGGGTATGAAGCATCAATGGAAATCAGTGATGCACTACGTCAAGAGGTTAAATTGAAAAACGCTAAGAGTCAAGGTGAAGTGCAACAAGTGATTATCGAAAAAATGGTTGAAATTTATGAGAAAGATAATACAGAAAAACCAGAAATTAATATTAATAAAGAAGGGTTAACGGTTATTTTGGTCGTAGGGGTTAATGGTGTAGGTAAAACAACGACCATTGGCAAAATGGCTAAGCGTTATCAAACAGAAGGGAAAACAGTTGTTTTAGCTGCTGGGGATACCTTTAGAGCAGGAGCGATTGAACAATTAATTGTGTGGGGTGAGCGAGTGGGTGCCCAAGTTGTAACTGGTAAAGCTGGAAGTGATCCCGCGGCTGTTGTATTTGATGCTGTGCGTCAAGCTAAAAAACAACAAGCAGATGTTTTGATTGTAGATACAGCTGGACGTTTGCAAAATAAAGTTAATTTGATGAATGAACTAGAAAAAATGAAACGTGTTATTGAGAAGGAAATCGTTGATGGCCCACATGAAGTGCTACTGGTTTTAGATGCAACGACTGGTCAGAATGCCATGGTTCAAGCGAAACAATTTAAACAAACAACGAACGTAACTGGGATTGTTTTAACAAAACTAGATGGAACAGCTAAGGGGGGCATTGTTTTAGCTATTCGTAAAGAATTAGATATACCAGTTAAACTTGTTGGCTTGGGTGAAGCAGTAGATGATTTGCAAGAGTTTGATCCAGGAGAATACATTTACGGTCTATTTAGTGGCTTGATTAAGGATTCAATGTAATCGAATGAGTGTAAATTGAAAAAGAGCCTAAAAGGGCTCTTTTTTTATCTAAATGACTCATTTGTACTTAGTGCAAATAGAGAGGAAACAGCTTAAAAGTATTGACTATTTAGTCGATAATGAGTACGCTTAAGAAGTGCAAAAATGAGACTCACTGTAAAAATAGGTCAGATAAAGAAGGAAGAGTTAAAATGGAAATAGAACGAACGAACCGCATGAATGCGTTATTCGATTTTTATGGATCTTTACTCACTGAAAAGCAACAAAAATACATGTTGCTTTATTTTGCAGATGACTATTCTTTAGGTGAAATTGCAGAAGATTTTGATGTGAGCCGACAAGCAATCTATGATAATATTCGTAGAACAGAACAAATTTTAACGGATTATGAAAAAAAATTGCATTTAGTAGAAAACTTCAATCAAACTGAAGGAACACTTAATGAATTTTCACATTATCTAAAGACTCACTATCCAAATGATAAAACAGTAGAAAACTATATTCAACAATTAAAAAAAGAATCAATAGAATAAAGGAATGGTGAATTAAATGGCATTTGAGGGATTATCAGAAAGATTGCAAAATGCAATGGCAAAAATGCGTCGTAAAGGCAAGGTATCTGAAGCAGACGTAAAAGAAATGATGCGTGAAGTAAGATTAGCTTTGTTAGAAGCAGACGTTAATTTTAAAGTAGTAAAAGATTTTGTGAGAGTTGTTAGCGAACGTGCAATAGGCTCAGAAGTATTAGAAAGTCTTTCGCCAAGTCAACAAATACTGAAAATCGTTAGTGAAGAGCTAACAAACTTAATGGGTGGAGAACAAAGTACCATTCAAATGGCAGCAAAAGCTCCAACAGTTGTTATGATGGTCGGTTTGCAAGGTGCAGGTAAAACAACAACAGCTGGAAAACTAGTAAACCATTTGAAAAAAACGCAAAATAAACGTCCTATGATGATTGCAGCTGATATTTATCGTCCAGCGGCTATTCAACAGTTAGAAACATTAGGAGAACAATTAGATATTCCAGTATTCTCAATGGGCGATCAAGTTAGTCCAGTAGAAATTGCTAAGCAAGGGATTCAAAAAGCTAAAGAAGACCATCTTGATTTCGTTATTATTGATACGGCTGGTCGCTTACAAATAGATGAGACGTTGATGACTGAGCTGACAGATATTAAAGCTGCTGTAAATCCTACAGAGATTTTCCTAGTAGTGGATGCTATGACAGGTCAAGAAGCGGCGAATGTGGCAGCATCTTTCAACGAACAGTTAGACATCACAGGTGTCATCTTAACAAAATTAGATGGCGATACTCGCGGTGGAGCAGCTCTTTCTATTCGTTCAGTTACTGGAAAACCAATTAAATTTGTTGGACAAGGTGAAAAATTAGATGCACTAGAGCCATTCTATCCTGATAGAATGGCCAATCGAATTCTTGGTATGGGAGATATGCTTACTTTAATTGAGAAAGCCCAACAGGATTTTGATGAGAAGAAAAATGAAGAAATGACAAAAAAATTAAAAGACAATAGTTTCGATTTTAATGATTTTATTGATCAAATGGATCAAGTGAGTAATATGGGCCCGCTAGAAGACATCCTTAAGATGATCCCGGGTATGAGCAATGCTCCAGGTCTTGAGAATTTACAAATAGATCCAAAAGATATGGCTCGCATGAAAGCCATCGTATTATCGATGACACCTAAAGAGCGAAAAAATCCTGATATTTTATCTCAAAGTAGAAGACGTAGGATTGCAAGAGGTTCAGCAAGACCAATTGCAGAAGTTAATCGTATGATTAAACAATTTAACGAATCAAAAAAAATGATGAGCAAAATGACTAAAGGGAATTTTGACGGTATGGATGGAATGTTTGGTCAAGGTGTCAAAGGTAAAATAGGTAAAATGGCAATGAATTCTATGGTTCGTAAAAATAAAAAGAAGGTCAAAAAGAAAAATAAAAACAAGCGGTAGAATCTAAAAAAAATAAAAAAAAGACTGTAAAGAAAAAACACTTTACAAGGATGAAATTTCCTGTTAATATACTTATTGAGAGATAGTTAATGGAGGTGTAATAAATATGGCAGTAAAAATCCGCTTGAAACGTATG
The DNA here is from genome assembly GCA_020431645.1 of Carnobacterium sp. GTDB lineage: Bacteria > Bacillota > Bacilli > Lactobacillales > Carnobacteriaceae > Carnobacterium_A. The sequence continues at coordinate 11,760 of JAGQHW010000056.1, forward strand.
GGTTCTAAAAGAAATCCATTTTATCGTATAGTAGTTGCAGATTCTCGCGCTCCACGTGATGGACGCTTTATCGAACCTGTAGGCACATACAACCCAGTTGTTAGCCCAGCTGAAGTGAAATTGGACGAAGAATTAGTATTAAAATGGTTAGCTGAAGGTGCGCAACCGTCTGATACAGTCCGTAACATCCTTTCAAAAGAAGGCGTTATGAAAAAATTCCATGATTCAAAAAATAGCAAATAAAAAGGATGAGAACTATGGCTGACATGAATGAGTTAATTCTTACCATTGTTCGTCCACTTGTTAGTTATCCGGAAAAACTACTCATTGATGTTGTTGAAAAAGATGATTTTTTAGAATATCAATTGTCTGTTGATCCAGATGATATAGGACGTTTAATAGGGAAAAAAGGTCGCGTAGCAAAAGCTATTCGAACAATTATCTACAGTGTTAAGGTCGAAGGACCAAAACGTATTAGATTAATTATTCAAAATAGTGAAAATTCTTAAAGCAAGAAACCATTTCTAAGGAATGGTTTTTTTCTTTTTTATATAATAAATTTTCAAACAGAACGTATGGTACAATAAAAAAGAGCTAGCATAAAAAATTAAAAAGAAGTGAGGGACACTATGACTAAATTATATAATGTAGGTAAAATTGTAAATACTCAAGGTATTAAAGGAGAAGTACGTGTTATTTCAAGAACAGACTTTCCAGAAAAACGGTATAAAAAGGGCTCAATACTATTGCTTGATCAACCGGGCAATAAAACGATAGAATTAGTAGTCGCTAGTCATCGTAAACACAAAACGTTTGACATTGTATCATTTGAAAATCATCCTAATATTAATGATGTAGAAAAATACCGTGATGGAATTTTAAAAATAACTGAGGAACAAATGGGTGATTTACCAGAAAATGAATTTTATTTACACCAAATCATCGGTTTATCTGTTCAAGATGAAGAAGGACAAGAATTAGGTGAAATTACAGAAGTATTATCACCAGGAGCGAATGATGTCTGGGTGATAAAACAATTAAACGGTAAAGACTTATTGATCCCTTATATAGAAGATATTGTATTAAAAGTTGACTTAGAAAACAAATTAGTCACTATCCATGTGATGGAAGGGTTAATAGATTAATGAAAATTGATATTTTAACTTTATTTCCTAGAATGTTCGAAGGGCCTCTAACGGAATCAATTATTGGTAAAGCAATAGAAAAAAAACTATTGAATGTTACTATAAGAAATTTTCGAGATTATTCTGAAAACAAGCATCGCAATGTTGATGATTATCCATATGGTGGAGGTGCAGGTATGTTGTTGACTGCCCAGCCAATATTTAGTGGTCTAGATGCAATTGAAGCTGAAAATCCTAAGACAACCAAACGAGTTATTTTGTTAGATCCAGCAGGTGTCCCTTTTACACAAAGTCTTGCTGAAGAACTATCAGAGGAAAGTCACTTAGTTTTTATATGTGGTCATTACGAAGGTTATGACGAAAGAATACGCACATTAGTAACGGATGAAATATCATTGGGAGACTTTGTTCTAACCGGTGGAGAGCTAGGAGCGATGGTTCTAATTGATGCGGCTGTTCGATTGTTACCAGAAGTATTAGGGAATGATGAGTCTGCTAAAACCGATTCTCACTCAACAGGTTTGTTGGAGCACCCTCAATATACGAGACCCGCAGAATTTCGCGGCATGAAAGTGCCCGAAGTCCTAATTAGTGGAAATCATAAAAAAATAGCAGAATGGCAAGAAAAAGAATCGTTGCGTCGGACTTATTTGAGAAGACCAGACATGTTGACAGATACAGTCTTTACAAAAGATCAAAAAAAATGGCTAGATGATATTAAAAAAGAAACGAATCTATTATAAAATAAGGAAAACTACTGTCAAGCGAAAGAGAAAATGTCCTAAAACCAAGGGTCACATTAATGCAAGCTTTTACTTCGCAAAAGCTTGCATTAATGTGACCGAATTTGTTAAAATTAGTCTTAAGCTGTTTGTTCAGCTTCATACTCTTCGATTGTTTT
>JAGQHW010000057.1 GCA_020431645.1 Carnobacterium sp.
ACTTTTAAATACATTAACTTTTCTTCAAGCTCTTTTTTACCTACTGCTGTCATAGGATACTTTTCTACCATAAAATAAGACTCTCCTTTTGTAACCTAGCTCGTTTCTATTCTGTTAGCGAAACTACAATTAGTTTAAGTAATGTAGTTTAAAAATTCTCTTACCATTTCTTCATCAATTTCTCCGCTTTCTGATTCGGAAAAATAACTGTAAAATTGGAAAAGAATCTCATCTGTATCATTTAAATAATCTAATTCTTTCTTTGTTAAAAAATCAAGATAATGAATTAAAAAAACTTCTGCATTTTCATAAGTCGTTATCTTAAACGCTTGGTCGTAAATCGTTTGTTTGTCTTTTGTTAACAGTTCGTTTTTGAATGCAGTCATTTCATTTTGGATTTTATTTTGTAGTGTCATTTTTTTCTTCCTCTTTCTTTGAAGATAACATCCTTATTTATTTTTCACTATTTCTGGAATATCCCAAGGTGTCATTATTCCGACAATATCAGTAGGGGACTTGATGTGTTGATTTTTTGAAATAAGTAAAACATAAGCTGTTTTGCCTTCTTTTATTCTTTTATTAAAGATAGATTCAATATCAAAGATTGATTTGTTTTCATTGATTACTTCATATAATCGTTTTTCTTCATGTGCACCCAATACTTCCTCGATTGTAATATCCTTAATTGAAATAAAATCTTCAGAAATAGAATTGGCTAAAAAATTTGTAATCCCATTTTCAGATACAATACCAACAAGTTTGTTGTCATTAAATACGGGAAACTGAGAATAACTTTTTTCTTTTACTTTTTTTAAAACTAAACTCAATTTATCGCCTTGGTCAAAGGTTACAACCTCGCTTAAAAACAAGTCTTTTACTTTTTTAGGGTGCTTAATTTTTTCAGTAATCATCTCAATTTCTTCTATTAATAAACTACTAGGCGTTGCTATTGCTTCTTCTCCACTAATTGTTTTATGAATCAATAAGTTTCTAAATTCACGAAAAAAGTCTAAGCTGTCCATATAACTAAGAATCACTTTATCTTTTTGGAGTCGAGCTATTCCTAATAACGAACCAAAATTAGTCTCTGCTGATTTGTTCATCTTTTTAGCAACCACGTCTTGAAGCTCGTTAAATGCATGGTAAAACCGTGAGATATTGTCATTCATAACCGTGATCTCTCCTATCCATTTTTTTACTAAACCCATTAAAGAAAGCGGTATCAAGTAACTTGACTATTGATTCTATTATACCAATAACTAAGAGAGAATGTATATTGATTCTAGTTCTTTTTTCACCAGATAAATCCTTTCTTTTTCTTAAGAATACTTCACAACCATTGGTAAAAAAGACTAGACGTGATAGACTTATTCTAGTGTTTTAATACATTTTACAGCAAATGGAGTTGAACTAGTTTGACTAATAAGAATTACAATTGGCGTGCACTTGTGTTTAATCCTCTTGTCGTCATTGTCTATGGAATCGGATGCTACTACTTATCTTTATTTGCTAAGTACGGCGGTATTAGACTGAGAGTCCCTATTATCTTAATTATTTTTCTTAGCTTACTTCTCTGGTTTACTGGCTGCCTTTACTGGTACATGATAAACCGTTACGAAAAAAAATCTAAAGAAAAGAAACCTTCCTATCACCTAAACCGATTTAGTCAGTTTATCTTTCTTTTAAGTGTGACTTCTCTTGTTTTGATTACACTTGCAACAGGTAAAAGTATCTATGAGAGTGGGACTCATTTAAATGGGCGATTGGCTTTCGTTATTGATGAGTTAGTTAATAAGCGAACGGTTCTTTTCAAGCACGATAATTTGTATCAAGAGGGCTTAGACGGCTTATTTGAAGACCTAGAATCTAGTATTGATTTGCCTAAAGAATTGTATATCGATAATCATTTCGAATTAACCTTTAATAAAAAAGGAGAAATCACTTCTTTCTATAGCTTCTTATATGGGTTAAATGATAAGAGTGAAAAGAAAACTTTTTTAATCGATTATGACCGTTCAAAAAGCAAGAAGATAAATGTGGTTTTAAACGGATTTACTCAGTCAACTTTTAATGAAACAGCTAGACTTCAGCCACTAATTGACGGCGTCAAGCACCTGCCTATCAAAGAAACCGTTAACGATTGGGATGAAGAAACACTTGGCATCTACTATACGGGTTACCGCAACTGGGGATACAATGATAGCAGCATTCGTTACTTTGATAAAAGTGGCATGACTTTTCCGATAAAATCAACTAAAGAAGAACTAACTGGTTACACTATTTCTATTTATACGCCTAATGAACCAAGCATTACACCGATACGCTTCATTGATTACTCTTTAATACGCTCTTCTTTACAAGAAAAAGTAGCGATAGACACTCATGAAACCAATGAAGATGAAACAGCCTTTTTAAGTGAAACAGTCGGTTACCAATTAAAGGTCGCTGATACTGCTCTAGGTTCTCGTTTTTATGTACTGGATCAAACTACTGATGGAGGAGAGACTTGGACAACCATTAATCCTGATCCTTTTTTAGGTGAAATAGGAATCAGTTCAGGAATAACGTTTATCACTAAAAATCTTGGCTTTATTGGACTATCTCATAGTGGATCTGATTATGCAGAACTGTATCGAACAGCGGATGGGGGCCGAACATTTGAGAAATTAACTTTCCCAGCTGTTGAAATTCCTTTAGACGATGCTAAAGAAGCCAATCCTTTTGATTTTCCAGAAGTTCCGTACAGAGAAAATGAGTCACTCTTTCTCCAAATAGGACAAGGTGAAAATAGTGATTACCATGGTGGAAGTCAAGTCCTCTACCAGTCTGATGATGATGGAAAAACATGGACGTATACTGCGGAAATTAAGTAATTAGAAGAATAAGCCATCTAAATGAAGATAGCATTCATTTAGGTGGCTTGTTCTTCATTTTCATTTTGGATTCATTTAGTAGTTGTCACGAACGAACTAGTTAGTTCACTCGTATCATTCTATTTAAGAAAGAGTTTATAGGTGCTACCTGATTTTACTCTTATTACTTTATTCTTTCTATCTAACTCTCGCAAATCTGTCATAATCCATTCTTTTTCTTCTGGTAAGAATTGTTTATATAAGTCAGTTTGTATTATTCCTTCATTATCGGTGATTGTATTAAGAATCTTTACGTTTCTTATTCTTGATTCTGCTATTGAGTAATCTCCTGCTTTAATAGCCTTCTCGTAGTATTTGATAGCTAGATGGTAATCTTTTTTTAAGCCTTTGCCATTTGCGTACATATCTCCAAGAGCTAACAGGCCTTCTTTATTGCCTCGTTGAGCCAACTTTTCGTAGTATCTTTTTGATTCCTCGTACTTAGCACTCTCTTCATGCAGGTTGCCTAATGCAAGAATTCCCTTTTCTTGATGATTTTCTAGATGCATCAATTCTTCATAGCACTCTTTTGCTTTATCGAAATTTGATTGGTTCTTATACGCATCCCCTAAGAACTCTAGAGCTTCTACAGAACCTAACTGATAAGCTTTTTCGAACCACTTAATAGAATTTCTTTCGTCTTTTTTATCTTCTTCATAAATTAAGGCAAGTCTTAAAGCGGCATCACTATTGCCTAATTTCGCCGATTTCCCGTACCATTCAATAGCACTACTTAGATTGTTCAATTGCTCATCGTATATTTCTGCTATAAAATAGTCAGCCTCTTCATCTCCTAGCTCTCTTGCCTTAAGATACCAATTTATTGCCACCTTGTTATCTTTTAAATGCTTATAATAAATCATGGCGATTTGATTCGTTGCTTCAATACTTCCTACTAATGCTTCTCTTTCGTACTGATTAACCGCTTTTTCGTACCATCTTTTAGCTTGCGCTTTGTTTTTTTCCACTCCCATTCCTCTTTTGTACAAAAGTCCTAAATGCAGTGAAGCTTCTGTATTGCCAGATTCAGCTGCTTTTTTATACCACTCAATTTCTTTGATTCGATCTTTTTCTACTCCTAGTCCTTGGTAATAACATTTCCCTAGCCAAAACATAGCTTCATTATCACCAAGTTCCGCAGCTTGATGAAACAAGCAAAACGCTTGATTGTACTCTTTTTTTACACCTAATCCTTGATAATACATTTTCGCTAAATTAGTTAATGCAGTTGAGTTCTTTTCTTGTCTAACTGCTAGATGGAACATCTCGCAAGCTGTTTCGTATTCTCCAGTGTTGAAACACAGCACACCATAGCGATTCATCGCTTCTGTATTGCCATACTTAATCGCAAGTTGATAAAGGGATACGGCTTGTTCAATATGATTCGTTCTTGAAAAATGATTGTCTAAACATAGATCTCCTAATTCTAGCATGGCTTTTGACTGATTATTTTCTATTAGTCCTTCTAAATATGAGAACTGTTCTCTATCTTCTTCTCGTAAATGCTTTCGAATATCATTAAGTACCGATATCTTTATTGATTCATCCATGTAATGATCTCCTTTGTTTCTATTAGCATTTAATCAACGGTATCGTTTCGCAGGCTATTATTTACTCTATATCTAGTTCGATATCGTTAGAAATCACGAATAACTAATTACTTTATTTCCACCATTTCTTTTAGCTATATAAAGAGCTTGGTCAGCATGATCATAAAGATTATCCATTTCTTTTGTACTATCAGAAAAAGTTGTCACACCTATGGAAACACTAATCTGAATTGCCTTTGTACCATTATTAATGATAAAAAAAGAGTTTTCAATTATTTTCCTAAGGATTTCTGCTCTTTCTCTTGCTTCATTGAGTGTACAATTATGAACTAAGACTGAAAATTCTTCTCCTCCATTTCGGGAAATAACTTCCTTTGGACCTTGAAATGATTTTAACAGCATGGCTAATTTGATGAGTACTTTATCTCCTTCTAAATGCCCATAAGTATCATTCACTTGTTTGAAATGATCAACATCTATAATCATCATGGAAAGACTTTCATTAGATTTCATCTGCTTTCTTTTTGCTTCATTGAAAGCCCTATCAAAACTACGAACATTATTGAGTCCTGTTAAAGGGTCTGTAAAGGCAAAATTTTTATGTTGCATGAATAGCTCTTCACTTTTAATTAAATAATCCATCACATAAACAGAAATTAGTCCTCCTAAAATACTAATGATGCTATAATTAACTAATAGGGGGATGTTTATATTAATTGTCGAGGGAACGAGTATTGATAGTAAGGTATTTATTACAGAACTTAGTCCGAGCATAACTAAAATACAAATCCATCTATTTTTCATTTTTTTAGAAACATATTGGAAAATAAGCCACGAAACAAGGATAAAAATAACGTTAGAAAAAGACTGAGCATTTATACCTATTACAAACCTAGTAAAGATGATAAGCGTGACCGTTACAAAAGCTGAAATCCAATCACTATATAATACAATTAACATTAACGGAATGACCCGTAAATCTATGATAGAATTTACTCCTGTATCAATACTAAAGTACATTAAAATAACCCCGAGTAAACCAGCAAGAAATCCCTTTAGAATAGAATTTTTTTTAGTTTTATATTTACTAAACTCTTTTTTAAATAATTGTTTATAAACAAATAATGAAGAAATTAATACACAAAGATTTAAGAAAAATCCCTCATACACGTATAACACTAGCCTCTTCCTTTCTTTACTTTATCCATATTAAAACGTCTGAACATTAATTATACTACAGTTATTTAATTTGTAAAATAATTTCCAAAAGTACGAAAAAAACTCTATCCAGATAAGGATAAAGTTTTTTTTAAAACCCACTATTCTTCTTCAAATAATCCCTTCATTAACTCTTCTATTTCATTTCTCAACTTAGCTGTACTTGCTCTATCGATGGTGATAGTGTCTCCTTCAAAAATCAATACATCTCCAATTTTACTATCATACGGTAGTTTATTTTTAGGAATATCTCGCATGTCTTCACCGAATTCAATAACGGCTAGCTCACCCTCAAAACGATCAATGATTCCTTGTTCCATTTACCTCACCATCCTTGGAGTGATTTTTATACCATTTGAGCTAAATACAATATTACCAGATTTGTCTGTTCTATAGACAATTGATTTCACCTTTTTTAATCGGTTAGATACGTCGGATGTCGGATGACCATAGCTATTTTTGCCTACAGATAAAACAGAATAAGTAGGAATAGCTTTTTCTAAAAATTTTGCAGAAGTAGAATACTTAGAGCCATGATGACCTACTTTCAATACATCAACTTTGGAAATTAATTTTTTAGCTAATAAATCATTTTCAGCTGCGTTTTCAGCATCCCCCATCAATAAAAATGTTTTTTTATTGTGTTTGAGATGCAATACTCCACTCCAGTTATTCAAATCTGATTTACCATATGCTCTAACAGGTCCAAGAAATTTCAAGGTGATATCTTTAGCTTGCGTTGGGATTTCTACTCCTAATTTAGCAACAGTAATTTTCATTTTCTTACTTTTAACTGCTAAAAGAAAATCTTTATAAGCTAGTGTAGTATGACTGATATTAGGAGCATACACTTTATTGACTTTCATAGTCTTTATTACATAAGCTAAGCCTCCAACATGATCTGCATCAGGATGGGTAGAAACAACAGCACTAAGTGTTTTAACTTTATTCTTTTTCAAATAATTAACAACTTGAGGGCCTTTCCCTTTTCCACCGCCATCTATCAAAATATTCTCGTTAGGTGTTTGGACCAAAATGGCATCCCCTTGTCCGACATTTATAAAGTGGACATTAACATAACTAGCAGCTGTAACCTCTTTTATTCCAGTAAAAAACAATGCAAACAAAAGAATAAGACTAACTCTCCTGATCTTTTTCATACGTACTCCTCCAGTTAACTGAATGTATTCTTATTTAAAAGTATACGTTATTTTTTTAACAGAGTATATACGCAGTTTAATCGATAATAATTTAAAAAAATTAATTTTATTGCTATAAAAAAAGATAAAGCACCTTCTGCTTTATCTCTCCTTTAATTTAATTTTTATCTTTTTTTACTTTATTGATTTACTCGAATTTTTAAGCATCTTCATTAACGAGCTATACTGTCCTTTAAACGAGGTAGCTTGTTCAAAAATATCTTCTCCATCATTTAGCATTTTTACCGTTATCCATCCTAAAGATTCTGTTATTGTACTAGCGACAGTCGCATTAATTGCAGCACCTGCAACACTCCCAACCACTGGAATAAACTTCAGAATATTCCCAACTGCACTTCTACCTAAACCAACAATTATTAATTCCTTGGATAAGCTTTTACCCAAACTCTCCGACCATGACTGGCCGAATATCTTATGCAAACGAGCCATCATTGTTAATTGAACCGGTACTAGTAAGAAAGCATCTGAAAAAGGAATAGGTGAAAAGCCAATAATCACTGCTGTTAAAGAAGCAGCATGGACCGTTTTGTGGCATTTCTTACGTGTCTCTTCATCAACGCCTTCTAAAAATGTATCGAAAATGGTGTCAAATTGATTTTTGCTTTTATTCAATGTTTTTTCAGCTTGCTCTTTTGATTTATCGTACGTATTGAGTACGATAGCCGATGTTTTTGTTGGCAGTTTTTTTAGTACGTCTGAGAAGAAGGATTCAAATTCTTTTTCACTTTGCTCAGATTCACTATCTACATCTTCTGGTTCAACTTGATCTGCTACTTCTACTTGTTTAAACTCTTCTAATTCATCAGTCTTAACTTTTTTTTTGAACACTTTTTTCATATTGACTCCACCTTTATCGTTTAGTTTAGAGCATGTAATTTTTTGAATGAATTGGTACTTATTTTTAACTAATCATGTAAAGATAGTACCGTTTATACTATAGCACTAAAGGATTTGACATGCTTATAAAAAACACTTCTCGACAATTAGTTTTTTTGAATAATTTTTTACCTTTTTGCTTGTCTATCAAAAGTTACTTCAGGACGTTTTTCGTATCCATATATTCTGGGCATCAACTTTTGATCTATATAAGGGGTTAAAGCATTCATTATTAAAATAGCAAAACCTACTCCACCTGGATAATTAAACGTTATTCTAAAGAATGCCGTTAGTAAACCAGCTCCTATGGCAAAAACTGTTTTTCCTTGCGGTGTAAACGAACCTGAGCTGTAATCCGTAGCCATATATGTAGCTGCGAAAAATAACGTTCCAGATAATCCATGTGTAGCCATAAATTCTAAATTGAATTCTGAGTAAAAACCAACCGCTATCATGGTTGTGAGGATATATAGAATTGGAATTTTTGGATTAATCACATGTCTTAAAATCAGAAAAACCATACCAATTAAAATAGCTAATTTACTTGTTTCTCCGACATTTCCGCCTAAGTTGAAACCAATAAATAAATCTCCAATTGAAGGAATAGTAGTTGCTACAGTCTTTGCTCCATCTCCAATAAATTCCAAAGGCGTTGCACTAGAGATAGCATCCGGTCCTGGTAGTACCCAATTCGTAATCCAAGGAGAAAAGAAAATTTTTAACATAACACGAGCAGCTACAGCAGGATTAAAATAATTTTTCCCAATTCCCCCATTCATCTGTTTTACAATTACAATAGCAAAGATTGAACCTATTACCACCGTCCACCAAGGAGCTGTCACTGGTAGGCTCAAGCCAATTAAGGCACCCGTAACCATTGCGCTTCTATCTTTGATGCGTATTTTTTGACGAGTAAATTTCTGATATAAATACTCACTTAATACAGCTGTTCCTATCCCTAACCCTACTAAAAATAAGACTTTCAAACCGAAAAAGTAAGTTGCTGCAATGGTTGGTGGGATTAAGGCAATAAGAACTTGTGTCATAATCCAAGACGATGTTCTGGGTATTCTAATATGAGGAGACTGACTTTGAACGAGTTTTTCTTTAAAATCTATTGATTGTGCCATTACCCAATCACCCTACCTTCTATTTTTTAGCTTTTATTGCAGCTTTTGCCCCTCTTATATTTTCTAGAAGAGGAATCTTAGATGGACAAATATAAGAACAACTTCCGCATTCAATACAATCCATTGCTCCTAATTTATTGGCTTTTTCAATCTCTCCACGTTCAAAGGCTTCACTAATTAAAATAGGCTGTAAATTTACTGGGCAAACATTTAAGCATTCAGAACACATAATACAATCCGAAGTATTCCCTACATGAGCTTCTTCAAAAGTAAGAGCATTAATAGTCGTGGTTCCTTTAGTGATTGGAACACTTCCGTCAACTAAAGTTTTCCCCATCATTGGACCTCCACTTAATAGTTTACCTGGTGGCATATTAAATCCGCCACATTGCTCAATGAGAAAATCTACAGGTGTTCCAATTCGAACGAGAAGATTTTTCGGCTCTACAATTGGAGTTCCAGATATCGAGACAACTCGTTGATAGAGCGGTTCTCCCAATGTCACTGCACGATAAATCGCACGCACAGTAGATGTGTTCATCACTACACAATGAACTGCTGAAGGTAGTCCTCCTGTAGGAACTTCTCTTCCAGTTATATCTTGAATCAGATTTTTTTCCGAACCTCGTGGATACATTGTTCTTAAAGATTGAACAGATAGGTCTGAATACTCCTTGCTTGCTAATTGAAGTGCTTTGATAGCATCAGGCTTATTGTCCTCAATTCCAATGACAATCCTTTTTAATTGAGGAAACAGCCTACGTGTTAACTGTATTCCTTTAATAATTTCATCGCTATATTCAACCATCACTCGATGATCTGAAGTCGAGTAAGGCTCACATTCTGCTCCATTTATAATAATAGTATCTATAGTATCTCCAGGAGGTGGATCTAGTTTTACAACTGTAGGAAAAGTGGCTCCTCCCATCCCTACAATCCCTGCTTCTTGTATGGCATTCAGAATAAGCTCTCTTGTTAACTCTTTGTCAGCTTTTCCTGTAAAAACTTCTTTTTCATCTTTTAGATCATTTTTTACTATTATACATTCTGCTAAACCTTTGACCGTTTGTCTTTTTTCGATAGCTAGTACTTCTCCCGAAACAGATGAATGAATAGCTGCTGATATTTTTCCACTAGCTTTTGCAAGAACAGTACCAATTTTCACTTTATCACCGATTTTTTTTACTGGTTCTGCCGGAGCACCGATATGCATAGATAATGGGAACACTAGCACACTAGGTACTTTACCTTCTACAATACATAGCGATTCTGTTCTTTCCTTTTTATCATCTGGATGAATAAAGCCTAACTGCTTTTTAATTAATTGAATCATACTAATCTCCTCCCTAATTACAAAACACTTTTTGATAACGCTTACAAATTGATGCTTATGCTTTATGGGCTTAGTCTCACTTGGGTTTTTCTCTATGAAATAGATAATCCGTTTATAAAGTATTATCTCCTATCATTTGATTTTCTTATTTGAACTTTTGGGTTCTTTATTCGTTCTGATACTTAGATGTCTTTATTCAATCAGTTTACCATTTTTTTTGCAATTTTCAAAATATAGAAATCTATATTTTGATTGTCCTTGACCATCTATAGCACGTGTACTATACTGTTTTGAAGAGTAAAAATATAAACCTACACTTTGCCACCGGGTGAAGTTTACAAGGTATTCTGTAGCATTCCATTAGGTCTTTGGAGGAATGTTACCAGAATACCTTTTTGTTTTGAAAGGAGAAAAAATGAAACCTTCAATCCTTAAACATTTTATTCAATATGCTAGTGTCCATATTTTAGGCATGATTGGTCTTTCTCTATACATTTTGGCGGATACCTATTTTGTTTCCAAAGCTTTGGGTTCAGTAGGTATAGCCTCATTGAATCTTTCAATTTCTATTTATAGTATCATACATGGACTGGGTCTAATGATTGGAATTGGCGGGGCTACTAAATTCATTCTGTTAAAAGTACAAAGGAAAGAGAGCGCTACTCGTGTATTTTCTACCTCTATAAAAATAGGCCTTATGGTAGGGGTACTATTGCTCTTGATCGGTATTTTTGGCGCAAAACGTTTAGCTAGTGGTCTAGGAGCAGATAGCCTCAGTCTCCCATTAACACAAACGTACCTGACTACGATTCTCATTTTCGCACCTTTTTTTATAGTCAATAACATTCTATTAGCTTTTGTAAGAAATGATAATAATCCAAATTTATCCATGATTGCCATGTTGGTCGGTAGTTTTTCAAATATTATTTTAGACTATGTATTTATATTCCCACTTAATATGGGAATATTTGGTGCTGCTTTTGCAACCGGGCTGGCTCCTATTATAAGTATCTCTGTTTTACTTATTCATTTCATGCAAAAAAATAATACAATCAAGTTGATTAAAACTAAACTAGAATTAAAACTTATTAAGGATATTTTCAGTTTAGGCTTATCCTCCTTTGTCATTGAAATTTCTTCAGCCGTTGCTTTGATTACTTTTAATAGGGTTATTTTACGATTAGAAGGAAACGATGGAGTAGCGGCCTATGCCATTGTAGCAAATTTAGCTTTAGTAGCCATTGCTATTTTCACTGGATTAGCTCAAGGTACCCAGCCATTAATCAGCAACTATTTTGGATTAAAAGAATTCGATAAAGTTAAAAAGATCCGTCACTACGCTTTGGTTACCGCTCTTCTAATCGCTTTTACGCTCTATACGATTATACTCGTATTTTCTGAAAGCATGATACACCTTTTCAACAGTGAAAACAATCGCCGTGTAGCAGAAATAGCAGCTGTCGGTTTAAAAATTTATTTTCTTGGCTTCTTTTTTGCCGGAGTAACGATTGTAACCACCATGGTCTTAAGTGCGACAGAACATGTCAGAGAAGCCCTATCCATTTCACTTTTACGAGGATTGGTCCTCACTGTTCCTATCCTTCTAATCGCGAGTTATTTTTGGACTATGACAGGTGTGTGGTTTGCATTTGTACTAACAGAATTGATTGTAACTGGAATTAGTCTGTATTTAAATCATTTGAAAAATAAATCAGCTCTCAATTAAAAAATGAACTCTCTATTTTTTGGAAACTAAGTTCTTTATCCCTATTTTAAAAAGTCTATTCTTGATTATAAAAAGCATACGTTCGCCCTTCAAAATGTAGCGATTTTAACTTATCTTGTTTAAACGTACGATCACCTATTGCTATTGGCAAATTTGAATCACTTTCACCCATAGCATCTAATAGGCGAAATGCTTTCATTACCTCTGATTTAGAAGTAAAGAATTTAATCTCTGGTTGCTCATGGTACTTCACGATTACCGGCCACAAGTAGTCTTGAGTATCTGCGTTGTATTCAGGAAAGTCATTAACCGGTATGATGGGCAATTCTTTGTTATCCATATCCATTCCACTCCTTTTTTACTGTCAGCATTAAGTAAGTATATGCTCTATTTCCAGTTTTAATTCCTTGCTATTTTTGTTCTTTTCTTTTACTTTATCTCTTCTCTTACAAAAAAAGCCTTAAAAAATCATGTACTGATTTTCCAGGCTTTTTTTAATTAGTTTAAGACCGTCTCGTTCTCCACAAGATACTTCGCTTCAAATTCATCTAACAATGTCCGAACTTCAGCTGTTGTTTGAGTTTCCATTAATTGGACCCTTAAAGCACTTGCCCCTTTAAATTCACGGATATAGATTTTGAAGAAACGACGCAGTGGTTTAAAAATACGCGTGTCCGTTTCTGAAAACTGATCAAACAAATCTAAGTGCGTTCTGAATAAATCTAACAATTCCTTTGGTCCATGCTCTCTTGGCTCTTTTTCAAAAGCAAATGGATTATGGAAAATTCCACGTCCAATCATCACACCATCAATTCCGTAACTTTCAGCTAACTCCATGCCTGTTTTATAATCAGGAATATCGCCATTAATCGTTAGCAAGGTTTGAGGTGCAATCTCATCACGCAATTTCTTGATTTCTGGAATCAATTCCCAGTGTGCATCTACCTTACTCATCTCTCTTTTGGTGCGCAAGTGAATCGATAGGTTCGCAATATCTTGTTTCAGTAAATGAGTCAACCATGCTTTGTATTCATCAACATTCGCCGCTCCTAATCTAGTCTTCACACTTACTGGAAGGCCACCTGCTTTGGCTGCTTGGATTAACTCAGCCGCAACTTCTGTACGTAGAATCAATCCTGATCCTCGTCCATGCTTGAAGACATTCGGTGCAGGGCAACCCATATTCAAGTCAATCCCACGAAAACCTAGTTCTGCCATGCCGATACTCATCTCTCTGAAGAATTCAGGTTTATCGCCCCAAATGTGAGCAACCATTGGCTGTTCATCTTCTGTAAACGTCAAACGTCCACGAACACTTTCTTTGCCATCCGGGTGACAGTAACTTTCACTATTGGTAAACTCAGTAAAAAAAACATCAGGTTTTGCGGCTTTAGCAACAACATGACGAAACACGACATCTGTCACGTCTTCCATGGGTGCTAATACAAAAAACGGTCGTGGCAATTCTTGCCAAAAATTATCTTTCATTTTAAAATCCTTTCGTATGACAATTGTAAAAAGTATCTTGATTCTACTTCTTATCTTTTAAATGTCTCTTTTTATTTTTAATTGGTTCATCAGAAATACTCTTTTTCCAGAATAGCTTAGCTATAATTTGTTGAAAAAGTT